>JAUSOZ010000050.1 GCA_030655955.1 Deltaproteobacteria bacterium | reverse complement strand
TTTCCCTTTACCAAAATTCGAACTTCCGGATTCTCAGTCATTAAGAGGCGCGGCGGAGAACGCTGAGGATCCTCAGGGCGAGATGTCCCGTCGACTGCTGGAATTGGTGGATTTCCCCGTTCCAGATGATCTGGTGCGGGCGGAACTCGCTTTGGAGGGCCTATCCGACGGCGAATCAGGGAGCGCGGCCTGGCAGGCTGCGGCCCGGCGGGTCAAACTCATGCTGATCCTGAAACGGATCGCCCGGGAAGAGGGGATCGAGGTGGAAGAATCAGCGGTTGACCGCCGCATTGAGGCGAAGGCGGCGGAGTTCGGCATCAGAGGCGATACCCTGCGAGCCGACTTGGACAAAGATGGCGGCAGAGCCCGACTCAAGGACTTATTGCTAGCCGAGAGTGTACTGGAATACTTGTTGGAAAGCCTGCAAGACCAGTTGAGCTAACCGAAAGGAGAACACATGGAACCAAGGGTACACGGCAAGGCGATGAAGTGGGCCGCAGTGGGGAGCGTGCTGGCCGCGGCCACCATCTTGTGCGCCGCTCCGGGGCCGGGGCCGAGCCAGGCGGCGGAGGCGCCCAAGGCGGCCAAGAAACCCAACATCGTGGTCATCATGACCGATGACGTGGGCTGGGGCGACCTGGGATGCTACGGCGGCGGGGAAACCCGGGGGGCACCGACCCCTAACCTGGACCGCATGGCCGCGGAAGGCATGCGCTTCTCCAACTACTACGGCCAGGCGAGCTGCACCGCCGGCCGGGCGTCTTTTATTACCGGCCGCATCCCCCTGCGGACGGCCTTGTCCGTAGTGCTGGCCCCCGGTGACCTGAACGGGCTCAGGGCGGAAGACCCCACCATAGCCGAGGCTTTGAAAAAACTGGGCTATCGGACGGTACAATACGGCAAGTGGCACCTGGGCGACCGGCCGGATACCTTTCCCACCGCCCACGGCTTCGACGAGATGTATCACATGTTGCCCTACTACGCCGGGGTCTACGCTTACGACCATCTGGCCTTACAACCAGATTTTCCCCTCCATAATAAAAAGTTCATGGAGCTATGGGAAAAAATGAATCTCAGCGAATGGTCCGGCAAGGCCGGGCAAGCCCCCCAGGTGACCAAGAAGAAATTCGGTTGGGACGACCTGGCGACCATTGACGATACCATGCGGGAAGATGCGATTCAGTATATCAAGGCCCATGCCAAGGATGAGAAACCCTTTTTCATGTACCTCTGCTTCATGAAGGTGCACAACCCCAACAACCCCTCGCCGCGTTTTAAGGGAAAATCACCTGGCTCCGGCAGTTACCTGGATTCCCTGATGGAGCTGGATGACAATACCGGCCAGGTGCTGCAGGCGATCCGCGAGGCGGGCATCTCCGAGAATACCCTGGTGGTCTGGACCACGGATAACGGCGCCTGGATCGACGCCTGGCCTGACGCGGGCTACACGCCGTTCCGCGGTATGAAGGGGACCGCCTTCGAAGGCGGCTTCCGGGTTCCGGCCATCGCCTGGTGGCCCGGCCACATCAAGCCGGGTACCGTGGCCAACGAGATCATGTCCCACCTGGACTGGTGGCCCACGTTCGTCAAGCTGGCCGGCGGCACCCCGCCGACCCATATCTGGAAGGACAACAAAGGTAAGGCCATCGTCTTTGACGGTATCGAGAACAGCGACTACCTTTTGGGCCAGGGGCCGTCAAAGCGGGACCACTTCTTTTATATCAACGACCTGTCGTTCGGCGGTCTGCGGGTCACGAACTTCAAGTCTCTGTTCACCGCCAAGGATACCTGGCTGGGGCCCGAGCTCAACCTGGATTTCCCGGCGATTTACAATCTCTATTGGGATCCCGGGGAGCAGTATGACGTGATGTTTAGAGGCGCGGCTCCCACCCGGGGCGACCTGAGGACCTCCCCCGGCCGCTATTCGGGAGAGGACCACGGTTGGGCGGTTTCGCTTTTCCAGCCCTACATTAACCAGTTCTTTGGAGAGCTGGCAATGTATCCCAATCGCCCCACCATCCCTTCGGCCGGGTCGGGTTATCAATTAGTACGTGAGATAAACAATCCACAGGGCTTGCAACGTTTGTTGAAAACCCTGGCGCCTGCGACACCGAAGAAGTAGGACCTGAAAACACCGCGGCGTCCCGGCGGGGTAAGCTGATCTGGGCTCCGTCCGGGACGCCGGCTCGGCTGAAAGAATTAAGGACAAGGTCACCATGAGACTGACAAATGTTCTTCGGAAGATTGCCTTGCTTGGCTTCATCTGGGCTATCGCCGCCCTGGTCCTTTCCACCTCGGCCTTGCCCCAAGAAAAGGCCCAGGACCCTTTGCCCTCCTGGAACGGCGGGCCGGCCAAGCAAGCCATCCTGAGCTTTGTCCAGAAAGTTACGGAAAAGTCCAGCCCGGCCTATGTGCCGCCGGAGGAGCGCCTCGCCACTTTCGATCAGGACGGCACCCTCTGGGTGGAACATCCCCTCTATGCCCAGGCCATGTTCGCCCTGGACCGGATTCGTGCACTCGCCCCCCAACATCCCGAATGGAAGACCAGGCAGCCCTTCAAGGCGGTCCTGAAAAACGACCGGAAGGCCATGGCCAAGTTCACCGAGGGGGACTGGGCAAAAATCCTGGGCGCCACCCACGCCGGCATGACCACCGAGGCCTTTCTGAAGATCGTCGGGGACTGGCTGGGTCAGGCGAAGCACCCCCGCTTCCAGCGGCCCTACACCGAGCTGGTCTTCCAGCCCATGCTGGAAGTGATGAAATATCTCAGGAATAACGGCTTCAAGACCTACATCGTCACCGGCGGCGGCCAGGAGTTTGTCCGGGTTTACGGTGAGCGGGTTTATGGGGTACCGCCGGAGCAAGTGGTGGGCACGAGCCTGGCCACCAAGTACGAATACCACAACGGCCAGCCCGTGCTCATGCGGCTCCCCAAGATATTTTTCGTCGACGACCAGGCCGGCAAGGCCATCGGTATCAACCTTTTCATCGGCAAGCGTCCGCAGGCAGCCTTCGGCAATTCCACCGGCGACCGGCAGATGCTGGAATACACCGGGGCAGGTGACGGGGCGCGGCTGATGATGCTGGTGCTGCATGACGATGGCAAAAGGGAGTATGCCTACGGTCCGGCGCAAGGGCTGCCGGTCACCAAAATCGGTACCTTCACCCAGGCGCTCTGCGATCAGGCAAAAAAGCAGGGCTGGGTGGTAATCTCCATGAAGAACGACTGGAACAAAATCTTCGCTTGGGAGTAAAAGACCATTACCGGGGAGGGAAAGATGCGGCCACAACCCAGGACAATTTTGGGAGGTTTTCTGGCCGGCCTGATCTTGGTGCTGGCCGTGGTGCCGGACGCGGCCCAGCAGGGCCCAATCCCTCAGAATGCCTGCCGAGGTCCCTGGCCCGGCGCCCGGCACCGCGCCTACTGGGCAGATAAAGCCATCCTTGACGGCACCTGGACGCCGCCCAAAGTCGAGCAGTTGAAAGTGACCGGCGCCGAAAGACCAAACAAGGGAAAGGGAGGCAAGACGTGAACACTGCACACAGGTTCACCCTCATCGCCGCGGCACTCGCTGGCGTACTGGTAATGGTCGGACTTACAAAGCCGGCTCTTGCTCAAGAAAGCCGCTTCGATAGATTGGCCAACCTGCCGTTCACGGCAGGCCGGCCCACCAAGGAGACCGCAAAAACACTCCAGGACGAATTGCTTTTCCAACGGGCAACGCAGGTTTACCTGTGGGCGCTGCCGTTGATCAACACGCTCGGCATGAAGAACGGCTCGGAAAAGGCGTTCGGCGCCGGCTACAATGTGCTCCCTATTTGGAAAAAGCGGCTCGACGCCAAGACCTTGGTGACCACCCCCAACTCGGATCTCATCTACGCCATGAGCTACGTTGACCTGGGCCAGACCGGTCCGCTGGTGTTAGAGGCCCCGCCGAACCTGCAGGGCATCTTGCTCGACTTCTGGCAGCACCCCATCCCGGTGGATGGTGGCAAGTTCTTTGGCGACGTCGGTCTGCCCGGACCCGACGCCGGCAAGGGGGGCAAATTCCTGCTGCTGCCGCCGAACTATAAAGGCGAAGTGCCAAAAGGGTACTACGTTTACCGGTCAGGGACCAACAACGTCTTTATCTTCCTGCGCGGGTTCTATCAGGACCCCAAAAATCTGACGCCCGCTGTGGCGCTGCTGGAACAGGCGAAAATCTATCCGTTGCATGGCAAGGACACGGCCAAGCCGATGAAGTTCCCTGATGCTTCCGGCGTTCCGGTGAACATGCTGCCTTGCAGCGACGGCAGCGTTTTCAACCAGCTCAAGCAGTTCGTGGACCGCGAGGGCACCAACCTGGCCGATGCCGATTGGCTTGGCATGCTGGCGGCCATCGGCATCGTTAAGGGCCAGCCCTTCAATCCGGATGCCCACACCCGCGCCATACTTGATCGCGCCGCCAAGACCGCTTACAAAATGAGCCGCGTTATTGGCTTCCAAGAGACCGTCAGTGGCCGCTCATTCAGGGTTTATCCGGATCGTCGCTGGGTTAATCCCATGGCCGATGCCGCGCCCGATCACCCGAGTGGTACCCTCGACCTCTCCGGCAAGAGAATCCCCCAAGGGTATCGGGACCTCGATGCCCGCATCTGGTACTTCACCAATTACTACTCAGTCAGCCCCGGGATGATTTCCCAAATCCCCGGTAAGGGTGCCAAATACATGGTCGCTCTCACCGACAGTCAGGGAACGCCCTTGTCCGGCGACAGCAACTACCGCCTGCAACTGCCACCGAACATTCCCGCTGTCAACTTCTGGTCCGTGACCCTCTACGATGCCGCGAACGGTTCCGGTCTCGCCAATGGCCAGCCGTTCCCGTCGCTGGGTTCGCGTGACCAGCCGGCACAGAATGCCGACGGCAGCATGGATCTCTACCTCGGGCCGAAAGCGCCCAAGGGAAAAGAAGGCAACTGGCTCGCCACCGTTCCCGGCAAGGCGTATTTCGCCGTCCTCAGGCTCTATGGTCCGACCAAAGCCGCCCTCGACAAGAGCTGGAAGCCTGGCGACATCGAGAAGGTCAAGTGACCAGGATGACCAGTTAACAACCGATTGCAGCGGACGGCGCTTACGCTCCATCGCTGCAACCGAAGCATTACAGATTACTGCTGAGGCTGTCGAAAAAGCTAACCCTCTTGACCATTCCATTCCAGTGCTGTCCGGTTAACTGATTAAAAAAGTCCGAAAACTCCTGGATTCTGTTAGAATGGGTTAGCCATAACTCACTAAACAGAAAGGAGAATTCGGACTATGGCCCATTGTAACACAATCTTTCATCAGATGCTTAAACTTATTCCGAGACATCATTTTGCCAAGTTGGAAGGCGAGCACAGCACTGGCCGGAAAGCCCGGTCTTTTACCCGTTGGAGCCAGTTGGTGCATCTACTCTCCATGCAACTCACGGCCCGAGTCAGCCTGCGGGACGGTGTCTCCAGCCTGAAAGCCCGGATAAAGAGCCTCTACCACCTGGGAGTTAAGCCGGTGGCCCGCTCCACCTTTGCCGATGCCAACCACCAGCGCCCCGCTTCCTTCTTTGAGGCGCTGTTTGGCTTGATGTACCGGCGCTGCCAGCCGCTGGCCCCGAAGCACAAATTCAAGTTCAAAAACAAGCTGTTCAGCCTGGACGCCACGGTGGTGAGCCTCTGTCTGGCGCTTTTCCCTTGGGCTTCCTTCCGCCGCACCAAGGGGGGCATCAAACTACACATCCTGTTGGACCACGACGGCTATCTGCCGGCTTTTGTCGCCGTTTCTCCGGCCCGGGAGCCTGAAATCAAGAAGGCCCGCAGCCTCAGCCGGCCCAAAGGCTCGATTGTCGTGGAGGACCTGGGCTATACCGACTATGCCTGGTATGCGCAACTCACCGCCCAGAAAATTTTCTTCGTCACCCGCCAGAAGCGCAACGCCCGCTACGAGGTGCTGGAGCACCATAAAGTCAATAAAAGTCAGGGGTTGCTCTCCGATCAGACTATCCAGCTGACCGGCGCCAAATCCCAGGAATGCCTCATTCTCTTGCGCCGCATCGCCTACCGGGACGCCGCCACCGGCAAGCGCTACGTCTTTCTCACCAACCATTTCAAGCTGGTGGCCAAGACCATCGCCGACATCTACAAAGAACGCTGGCAGATCGAGATCTTCTTCCGCTTCATCAAGCAGAACCTGAAGATCAAGGCCTTCATCGGCAACTCGGAAAACGCCGTGCTGACCCAAATCTACGCCGCACTCATCGTTTATCTCTTGCTTTGTTATCTCAAGTTCCTGTGCAACTTGAGCATTACTCTGCAAAACTGCATTAGGATACTACAACTCAACCTTTTCCGGACTTGCACCGTGCAGGAACTCTTCGAACCTCCAGAGATGATAGCTGATAATATGTGTCATCCTAAACAGTTAACCTTAGCTCTGGCCTATCCGGACAGAAATGATTGCAAGTCGCTTGTTAATTATCAAAACGATTATTTTTATATGGTCATTTCAGCCATTTTGGGTTGGTCGTCGATGGAGACGAAGCCCTTTAATACGCCATTCACAATCAACCGAACCGGAAGAACATGACTCTACGTATAGCTTGCCAAACTCACCAATTATCACTGATATGATGTAAGTTGATATTATTAGCATATCCAAACTGGCCACTTAAGGCTGAGGAGGTTTTGGAAATTGGGAAGATCGAGAGTATGAATTTGTATTAGGCATGGTTAAGCTCCCCTTGGACCGCTCATAAAGTTTTTCTTCTTCCCTTGATATCAAGAGTTCAGGCGGAGCCTCAATTCCCAAACGGATTTGCTTTCCACGGATTTGAATGACCTTAACTTTTATGTTGTCTCCGATAACAATAGCCTCGTCCACCTTTCGAGTAAGGATTAACACTATTCATCCTCCTTTAAAACTCTGCCCTATAAAAAGTAGGGGGGAATCCAGGTTAAACCGCAGGTCCCAAAAGTATTCAGCACTGTCCGGTTGGGAAATTGCATGCGGTTGTTCTCCCCCCCTCACCCCAACCCTCTCCCCCGAACCGGGGGGAGAGGGAGTAAGCGAATTTATGAATTGTTGGACGACGTATAACAAGCATCCTCCTTTGCAAAAACCAAACCGGACACTGCTGAAAAGTATTGATATTTTCTGGAGATAGGCGCTTTTTGGCCCTGCGATAAGTTTCTCATCAGGGCAGATAGCAAATGACCACCCCCAACCTGGCTGATTAAGCGATTAATCAAAGTGGGGGCCAGGGTTTCTTGTCATGCCCGGAGGTGGTATGTCCATGTGGCCTCCGCCTTTCCTCTGGTCCACCATTACCGGGCGGTGTTGGCCTGGGGTTCCCAGTTGGTCAACACGCGAAAAACCTGTTCAAAAGGAGATGGTATGCCAAAATCTGTTAGAAGACTGTTTTTTCGCGAAAATTTTGGCTATCATGGCTTCCACCAGACAATTTGGTTACAAAAAAGGCAACCTTCCGGGTTGATACTCGGGAAGAGGTATCCAAAAAACCATTTTTTACTGCGGTGGTAAAGGTGGCTGCATAATTTCGGATAGAATGGGGTAAATGCACGATGACTCTGGAGGAGAGAGACATGACAGAGAATAACCGATAGAAGTCTCTGAGAGACAAAGCGATCAGAAGTCTCTTGATGGGACCTTGCCGAGTTGCATCTAGGGGTAATGCCTCTTGGTGTGTAAATTGGCCCAGTTCCACGGTTTGCCTCCTTTGGCCTAAGGCCAGGGGCGCATCTGGGCAAAAATTTTATGGGCTCGGGGACCGTCTTCCGGGGAAACCTGAGGTAGAGGGATGGTCTCCGCCAGGGGGGCTGGCAGGTCTTTCCCATAGAGTTTCAGGCAGGTTTCCACGACGGCCCCATCGTAGAGAATCTCTTTGTTCCTGATGAGTTCATCCAGGGCTGCTGCCTGGCCCAGGGAGGCGCGGTAGGGACGGTGGGAGCACATGGCCTCCAACACATCGGCCACGCCCAGGATCCTGGCTTCCAAGAGGATTTCCTCCCCCTTCAAACCCTGAGGATAGCCGGAGCCATTAATCCTTTCGTGATGTTGGAGGATAATTTTGGCAGTGTTGCCGGGGAGGGTGATGGGCTCCAGGATATTATACGCCACCTGGGGGTGGGTTTTAATCAGAGCGAACTCCACGGGGTTGAGGTTTCCTGCCTTGGAGAGAAGGCCCGAAGGGATGGCGATCTTGCCAAGGTCATGAAGTGTGCCGGCCATCCGAAGCCCTCTGTGTCAACATGGATGAGACACCCACCCTATGGTAAATTAGTGTAGGGCGGGGAGAAAAGCATATGGAAGAAGCCAGGCAAACCAGAATGCATGAGTTCCCCCAGGGAGGGCCGGCAG
>JAUSOZ010000036.1 GCA_030655955.1 Deltaproteobacteria bacterium | reverse complement strand
GCCAAAGCTTAAGTGAACAGCATTGCCCCTAAATCCCCCTTGGTCAAAGGGGGACTTTAATAGCTATTCCTTATAGTTCCCCCCTTTTTTAAAGGGGGGTTAGGGGGGATTAGAATGATGCCGCTATCGGAAAATACTTTTGGCATTCGCTCTAGGTCAAAGGGACAAACGAGAGACGCCAACCGGCGGGTCCGCCTTTATCCTGGGCCGGTCGAGGGGGATAAACAGCTTTGAGGGGCTCAAGACCCCGGGGCGCTGGCGGGATTAGCCTTAAAGGGAGCCGCCAGGGCATAGCGCACCCGGTTGGCCTTCTCGCCGTTGTGGATCAAGACGCCTTCCTGGAGCAAGAGGTTTAAATAACCCCAGGCGGTTTTTTTGTTCACCTTAAACCGGGCTTCGACATCCAGCAGGCGAAACCAGCGGCCTTCGGTCTCCCGGAGATATTCCCCCAGGGTTTCGGGGGTGAGCTTGCGCCGGCCTTTCACCGGCAGGGCGACTTTGGCCAGCGCCTGGCGCAAGACCTCGCTCTTGACCGCCTCCGGCAACAGCGGGGGCAGGGGCGGGCTGGCCTCCCAGGTCTCCCGGAGGCCGGATTTGCCCCCTGACCAATCATGCCGGGAGAAATACTGACCTACTTCGGCCTCGATGATGGTGAGCAGACGATAAAATTGCGACAGGGTGATCTGTCCGGCCAACTGCGTCACCAGATAATCTTTAGCCCGCTTGCGGATGAAGGAGACTCGTTCATGGGAGCTGGTGGGCAAACGGGAGGCCTCCATCACTACCTGGAAGAACATCCCCGCCACCAAAGTGGTGTCGAGACCGTGAGCCGGCGGGGTCAGGGCAGAGGCTTTTTCCGATACCCCCAGGGCCCCGGCACCCAGGGTCCAGGTGGCAAAATCGTCTTCGAAATCATCCAGCTGCGCCGGGGGAAACAGCTCCAGCACCGGTTGCGTCAGGCTGCGAACCAGGGTCAGGGTGTCGTCGCGATCCATACCAGGGCCCTCCTTGGCTACGGTCGCGATTATAAAATATAACTAGTTTAATCACAACCTTTGAGAATCTTTTAATTATCTTCTCACGAACCGGAGCCCCTGATAATTCCCGCCCCGCCCTCCCTGACTTTTCATGCTTTATGGCTACGCCGAAGGCTCTTGAGCAACTGCTTCGCCAAGCTGCCGCCAGGGCGGTTAAGGCAATGCCCTGGCGCGGCCGGGCCAAGCCGATGCGTCTGGTGACCGCAGTTCCAAGGAGAGTGCGCCTCGCACACCATGATAAAAAGCCTTCGACCCTACTTGCCACCCGGCGGGCTCAGTGCGGCCGCCAGTTTCCCAGGGTCGGTGATGGCCGGCTGGCAGGTGAAATCCCGGCAGAGATAAGCCACCGGCGCTTCCCCCGACTGGCTGTAGTCCCTGGTCCAGGGGAGGAGTTCTGTAAGCAAGGCGCAATCCGCCGGGTTTTTCAGGACCAGGCGGCGCTCCGGCCGATAGGTCCCGTAAGCCGCCTGGACCAGCGCCTGGGTTCGGGCATCCTCAGGGTCGCCCACCAGGGTGAGATCCAGCGGCGGGGTCAGAACCAGGGTCTGGACCGTCCACAGATGGGCAAAACCCCAGGGGTTCTCCCGGGCGTGGGGCTGAAGTTGCCGGATAATCGCCTGGGCCCGCTCTTGGTGCTGCACCGCGCCGGTCAGCCGGTAAAGTCTGAGACTCACCCGGGCCGCCATGGAGTTGCCCGAAGGCAGGACCTGGTCGTAGATACTCTTACTGCGCACCAGGGGCGTGGCCTGATCTTTGTCCACGTAGAAATAGGTGCCATCGCCGGCGTCTAAAAACTTCTCATCCATGAGCCCCATCAGGCGGCCGGCCTGGCTCACCCAGACGGGATCAAAATCGGTCTCGTAGAGGTCCAGGAGGGCGTTGGCCAACAGGGCGTAATCCTCCGAGAACCCCGGGACGCTCACCCGGCCCGCCGTCCAGATCCGGAACAGGGTATTTCCCTGCACCAGGTCGGCCAGCAGAAAGCGGGCGGCCCCGGCCGCGGCCTCATAATAGCGCCGCTCCCCTAAAACCTGGGCCCCCAGGGCCAGGGCGGTGATGGCCAGGCCATTCCAGGCGACGATGACCTTGTCGTCCCGGTGGGGCGGCACCCGCTGGGCCCGCACCTGGTGGAGACGCTCAAACGCCGCCGCCAGGGTTTGGGCCAACTGCTGCGGCGCCAGCTGAAACCGCTCCGCCAGAGCGGCCCGGGACAGTGGCCGGGTCAGGATGTTGGTGCCCTCGAAATTGCCCGCCGGGCTCACTCCCAGGGCCGCAACCACCAGGTCCGCGACCTCGGGCCCCACTACCTCGGCCACTTCATCCCGGCTCCAAACATAGTACTTGCCCTCCACCCCTTCACTGTCCGCATCCCAGGCGGCATAAAAGCCCCCCTCGGGAGAGCGCAACTCCCGCAGGATAAAATCCAGGGTCTCGGCCGCGATGCGCCGGGACAATTCGCTTCCCGTCACCCGGTAGTGGGCCAGGTAGACCGGAGGCAAGAGGGCATTGTCGTAGAGCATCTTCTCAAAGTGCGGCACCACCCAGGCCGCGTCCACGCTGTAGCGGTGGAAGCCCCCGCCCAACTGGTCATAGATGCCGCCCCGAGCCATCTTCTCCAGGCTGAAGCCCAACTTCTCCAGAACCGGGGCCTCCCCGGAGAAATGATAAAAGTGGAACAGAAAATCCAGTTCCAGGGACCGGGGAAATTTCGGGGCGCGGCCCAGCCCGCCGTTCTCCGGGTCGAAATCGTCCAGGAGGCGGTGCGCCGCGGCTTCCAAGGTTTCCCGGGAGGGGTCGCCGCCGCCCCCCGCCACCTCTCCCAAACGCTGCACCTGGCTTTCCACCTTCAGGGAAAGCGATGTCAGCTGCTCCCGATTCTGCTGGTAGGTCTGGCTCAGGGCCAGCAGCAGGCGGGGGAATCCCGGCAGGCCGCCCCGGTCTTCGGGGGGAAAATAGGTGCCGCCATAAAAAGGTTTTAAGTCCGGGGTCAAAAAGACGCTCAGGGGCCAGCCGCCGTGCCCGGTGAGCACCTGCACCGCGTTCATGTACGTCTCATCCAGGTCGGGGCGCTCTTCCCGGTCCAGCTTGATATTGACGAAATGCTCGTTCATGATGGCGGCGATGGCCGGATTTTCAAACGACTCATGGGCCATGACGTGGCACCAGTGGCAGGTGGAGTAGCCGATACTCAAAAAGATGGGCTTGTCTTCACTGCGGGCCCGGTCCAGGGCCTCCGGCCCCCAGGGATACCAATTCACCGGATTGTGGGCATGCTGCTTTAGATAAGGGCTGGTCGCATCGATCAGATGGTTGGGCCGGGGCTCTGGCATGACTGGCTCCTTGGGCTGATGGCTGACGCCGTACTAGAGGTGATGCCTGTCAAGATAAGTACGCCCGCCCCGGTTGCAAAGAGTCCCGGCAGCGTAAAGTGCGGGGTGCAGTGATCTACTGCGAAACATTATTGAGAATTTGGTGGCACCGGCATCTTGCCGGTGCGGCGCACAGGGCCGTAGGGCGGGAAAGCGAAGCGCATCCCGCCCTCTCCTCGTTCCCAAGTTGCACTCGGGAACGCCCATAGGTCCCATGCTGTTCTTGGGAGAGATCGGGTGCCATCCCGGCTTGATATAGAGAATGCCTGTCAGCCATTCCAGGGCGGCGCAAAGCTCAGGCGAAGCAGAGCTTCGCAACCAAGTGCGTTCCCAAGCAGGAGCTTGGGAACGAGTTAGACGTAGGCGCCACCATTCCCCCAAGCTTCTCGACCCCAAACCAAAAAAATCGGCGCGGCCTTGGGCTCCATTCCAGGCCGGCAAGGCCCCGGGAAGTGCCCGGGGGTTACTTCTTCAACCTGGACGCCAGGTCTTGCAATGATTTCTCCAGACCGGTCCAGGCCTTGCCGGCCTGGTCCTTAAGGTTGTCCCACTGCTCCAGACCTTGATCTTTGAGCCGGTGCAGCCGCTGACGCTGCTCCTCCTGTGCCGCATAAGCCGCGTCAATCCGCCGCGCCAGCTCCGCCTTGACTTCGCTGCTTACTGTCCCCAGCCGGCTCTTCAACTCATCGATTCTCTTACCCATTTCGGCCAGTCGGGCTTCCATGGCCTCGCCGTCTTTTTTCTCCATACCCCTTACCTCCCGGCAGTTTATCTTCATGATGGGAATGTCATCGGCTTCCTGCACCCCGAACTTTAAACCCGGAGGCGGCTCCCGGGCGGCCGGGTCGGCTCAACCGTCTTCAAGGCCCCGGTCCAGGTTTCGAAGACCGGAAAGGGGGTGGAATGCGGCTCAGGTCGTCAAATCCCTCCGCCTGGGTCAGGCGGGCGATTTCGGCCAGAAGTTGTTGTAATTCCGGTCCATCCCGAAATTTGATCTCCAGCTGAAAATCGGGGCCTTCAAAGACCGCGGGCGGTTGCAGGCGCAGGCGGGGGTTGCGCTTCCACCCCAGCCGGGCCAGCGCGGTCTCAAAGGCCTCCCGGGCCGCGCTCAGGCGCGGATGAACTTGGACATACAGGTGGCGGCGCACCGCCTGAACCCTCTCCTGAGGGGTGCGGTCCGGCTCAGTTAAGGCGCGGCGGAGTTCGTCCCGGGCCAGGACCGCGGCCGGGGAAATCCCCTCCCGGCGGGCCAGGATCGCCACCTGGTCCAGCAATTCTTCCTGCTTACTCTGGCTCAGCCGCAGGCTATCCCAAAAAGGCCAGGCCGCCGCCCGGGCCTCCGGGTCCCAATCAGCCAGCCGGGCGGCGGCGGTGAGAGCTAAGCGGCCGGAAGCCGCCAACTGCTGCCAGGGGGCCTCCAGGCCGGCCGTTTTGATGAGGCGGGAAAGAAACGCCTGGGAAGGGGGAAGGCCCAGGTAAGGGAGGTACCTGGCCACCACGGTCTCCCCGTCGGTATGGCTCAGCAACCGGACGGCCAGGTCGGCCTGCTCCCTTAGATTGAACTCCCGGGTAAAGGCATTGTCCATCACGTGCACCAGCAGGCAATAAAGATCGGGCGTGCCCGCCGGCACCAGGCGCACCGTTATCTCCTGCCAACCCAGGTCGGCCGCCGCCTGAATACGCCTGGCCCCGGTGACCACCCCAAACCTGTCCCCGCCGGGCTGGGGCTTTAGCCAGGGGGGGTTGATCAGCCCCACTGCCTTCAGAGACGCCGCCAGGCGGTCCAGGTCCGGGGCCGCCGCCACCTCCGCCGCGGCCTCGGGAAGGTCGATCTGGGCCAGGGGCACTTCCTGCAAACGGATGGGGATAGTCACGTTTCTCCCGGGTATGGCAAGATTGGACGGGGCCTGCGCCTGGGGTGAATGTAACCGAGACCGCGCCGCCGGTCAAGACGCCGGGGCCTCCCTGACGAACCCGCCGTCACCTCTTACGGGCCAGAGAAACCGAACGTCGAAAAACCCGGATTGGGCGGCTAACGCCCTACTGCCGGAAAATGTAGGGCTCTCTTGATTGCGGCGTCTCAAGGTAAATGTTCAGCAGTCAGATATGAGCAAAAACAATGACTTATCAATTCTGGCCGATAACGATTGATTTACTGGCATAATACAATCAATTGTTATGCTTCATGAAGCTGACCGCTGAAAACTGATGGCTGAACGCTTACGTATCAAGAATTACTGGACACCTGCTGACTTTGCTGCTAAATCCTTGTTCGGAACAGGCAATACAGGATAAGATTACACTAAGCTGCCCGACAGCCTCCGCCTTGAGGCGCAAACCGGCCAGTCCGCCGGGCCTCCGGGGCGAAGATCGGCCATCGCTGGTGCGTGCCAGGGCGGAATGGCCAGGCGCTGACCTGTCAGGAGCACCAACGCCTCGACGGATGGCATCCAGCTGACCCGCCCGGAAAAGAACTGAAAAAGGAGAATGGCATGACCGAAAACTACCGCGTGGTGGCCGTCAACGGCTCCCCGCACGAAGGCTTTGGCAATACCTCCCAAATGTTGACCATGCTGGGGGAGAACCTGTCCCGGGAGGGGTTGGAACTGGAAGAGATTTTTCTGAGTCAATACCAGATCGGCTTCTGCACCGGCTGCGCCACCTGCCTGGAGTCCGGCTCCTGCTGGGTCCGGGACGATTACAACACGGTGGTCCGTACTGTCCTGGAGGCTGATGCCGTTATCCTGGCCTCCCCGGTCTATATCTTCAATGTTACCGCCCAGATGAAGACCTTCCTGGACCGGTCCCTGGGATATGGCCACCGGCCCCGGGGCGATTGGAAGCCCGGACTGGCCTTGAGTGTCTCCGCCGGCCACGGCGAAACCTGGGCCGCCGATTATCTGGGCCAGGTCCTCAGGCTCTTCGGCGCCTTTCCCGTGGGGAAATTCACCGCCATCGCCGTCGGCCCCGGTGAATTTTTGGGACGGGAGGCGGTGGAGGCCCGGGCCGCCGACCTGGCCCAGGATCTGGCTCGGGCGGTGAAGGAAGGCCGTCGCTATCCTCCCACGGACCAGGACTTGCGCTATTGGCAATTTATGAGCAACCTGATCAAAGAAAACCGGGATTTTATGGCGGCCGACTACGAGCACTGGCAGGAACTGGGGCTGTTTAAGAGCTTCGAGGCCTATGTCGGGCAGACTCGTTCAAAAGCCGCTATGGGGGAAATCCCAGCCAAGGCCTATAGGAAGCACCAGCAAGAATTTCCACAAACCGAGGCCAACCCCGCTACGGAGTCTCATCCCGGCGAGCCCGAAACCGCCCGGGAGCTTTTGGCCATGATGCCCGGGGCCTTGAACCCGGCCGAGGCCCAGGGTTTTACCGCCACCTACCAGTTTGAGATCAGCGGCAGCGAAAACTTCACCGCCCACCTGGTGATCGCTGACGGGCAGGCCACCTTCCATGAGGGGCCGGTTGACCATCCCAGCATCACCATTAAAACTCCGGCGGAGGTGTGGCTGGCCATCGCCCGGCAGGAACTGGACGGCACCACGGCCTTCCTGGGCGGCCAATTCCGGATCCAGGGGGACCTGGGCCTGTTGATAAAAATGAAAACCCTGTTTATTACGTAAATTTATCGCCAATGCCAAAAGTTTTTTCTGTTCTCAAAAGTCTTGCGTAGGGGGCGTCCTGCGCACCATCAATCCAGGTGAGTGGCGGGCGAGGGCGCCCGCCCTACCCGACTTTTCTTGCTTTATGGGTTGGCCGACGGCCCATGAGCAACTGCCTTGATATCTCGTCAAACTGCCCCTGCGGGTCATTCTGAAACCGCGCAGCCACCGCCGAATCTCAACCAAGCGAGGTTCGGCCCCGCGCTCAGTTTGCCCCAGATGCACTGATGCAATCGGTAATAATTTCTGGCGACAGCCACAATATAATGCTTCCAGCTAAAAAAAAGACCGGGGGATGCTTCTCCCCGGTCTTTTTGGTCTATGAAAGGATGTCGTGCGGGTATTGGGCCTGTAGGGGCGGGTTTTAAACCCGCCCCTACGATTGTT
>JAUSOZ010000034.1 GCA_030655955.1 Deltaproteobacteria bacterium | reverse complement strand
TTCCAGTACCTTCATCGCCCGCCTCGCCGCGGATTCCGGAATCAGCTTCATCTGGCCACCTCTCGGCGCCATTATCCGAAATCCGCTAAAGCGGACAAATCATGTGCTATGAATTGCGGTCATATCATTTGCTATCGACAGCGGTTCGTTTTCGCCCATGACTTATGGGCGCGACGCTGCTAACCTGTAAGGTGGGCACTGTCCGCCTACATTCCTCTGAAAAAGAGAAATGTAGGATGCGCACTGCGCCCCGGGTTTTCTCATAGGCTCACGAATCGGAAGGCTTACCATGACCATGGAGCGCTATATCCGGGCCATCGCCGGCAGCTTTATCCTGCTCTCCCTGCTTTTGGGCTATCTCTACAGTCCATACTGGCACCTGTTCACCGCCTTTGTGGGCGCCAATCTGCTCCAATCCGCCTTTACCAAGTGGTGCTTGATGGAGGACATTTTGCATAAATTGGGCCTGCCCAAGACTAATTAACCCTTGGTGGCACAGGCTTTCCAGCCTGTGCTCCCCGGCGCTCTCCGGTGGTGCTTGGGTCCGGGGAGGAATGGTGTCCATGATCGATGCCGCCAGACTATCCGAAATACTTCTTCGGGGTGTGAACCTCAGGTTGGTGGAGCCGCACCTCTACTCACCCTACGCCCCCGGGGAGCAGACCAACTCCTACGACGACAAGGGGGCCCTGTCCTTCTATGACCAGGTGGCGTGCAGCCGGCTCTACAACCGCTTGGTGTGGGGCTACTCGACCGCTAATTATCATTCCGTGGTTCGCGAGGTCCTCAACTCCTCCACGGAAGGCTGGGTCTTGGACGCCGGCTGCGGCGCCCTGGCCTTCACCGCCAAGACCTATGCCGACTATGACGAACGCCCCGTGGTCTTTTTGGACCAGTCCATCACCCTGCTGCGGTTGGCCAAAGCCAGACTTGCGAAACTCACGGGCGCGGTGCCCGACAACGTCGTCTTCCTCCACGGCGACGTCCGAGAGCTCCCCTTTAAACCCAAGAGCTTCGGTACCATCATCGCCCTGAACCTGCTCCACGTGCTCGATGATGTGGCGGGGGTGCTGCGGGCCCTGCGAAAAATCTTGCTGGATGAGGGCACGATTGCCTTTACGACGTTGATCGAGACGAATCGGCTCGCCGACCGCTATCTCCACATGTGGGGCCGGGCCGGTGAACTGGTCCCCCGCACCGCACCCCAGCTTCTGGCCATATTCGAGGGGCTGGGTATGCCCGTCACCTACCGCATCCGGGGGAATATGGCGTTTATTACTTATGGATGAGGCAGGCTTTTTGCTATTCCTTGTCCCACTAAAGTTCCGGATCGAGTAAAATAAATTATCCTTGAATTTTAATCCTATATTATCTTATAATTGCTCATCTAAGTAAATTTGTGGAAAAATAGGATAAACTCAACAGAAGATGTGACGAATCCTTGGATAGAGGTAAACACGATGAAGGAAAGCCCCACAGCAAGCCAGGGCTGGAAAACTGCTCCTCGGGTTTTATTAGTGTTGCTGGTCGTGGCTGGGATTGTTGCGATAATCTACGTAACAAGAGTAGCAGTCGAAGCGCCGCGCGGGAAAGGGATTCTGACCATCCTGCCGAAGGTTTTAACAGGTCTTCCTCCGGAAGAGAACCTGATCGGTCAAGCGATTCTGCAAAACTGGGGCGAGTACCGACACAACACGGTTCTATGGAGTGCGGCGTATTTCTGCTGTCTTTTTTTCTCGGCGACTTTCAGCGCCTTCGCCGGTCTGGTCCTCAAACTGGAATTCTTCATCAAGAATGCTGATCTTAAGAAGGATCTATCAGCATTTCTCGCCATGTCTGCCGCCCTGCTGATTACTCTGGTGGCCGTAGGCGATTTTCAAAAGAAATGGCGGACAAACCGACTTGCTGCGGCTCAGATGGAAAATCTTGCCTATGAGTTCATTACCGCAGATAGAAAGAATGCCCTTGCAGAGTTCTCTCTAAAGATTCAACAGATCAATATGCTCAGAAACCAAGAAATCGTTGGCGGCGAGCTCTCCGATAACGCGTCCATCCTTAAGAAGAAGGAAAAGTAACAGCATCCCTATATTCTCGTCTTCATGGCTCTGCATCCAGCGCTAACAGTACGAGCCATAAGGTCATTTAGCCTCTTATTGTTAATACCTCCGGTTCTTATGAATCCTCCCCCGGTTTCATCCACCCCTCCAATGCTTTTAAGGCCCTTTCCGCATAGGCCGCGCCCCTAAGCTTCTTGGGGATGCGGCCCTCTAACGGCAAAAACAGCCCGAAGTTGACGTTCATGGGCTGGAAGTCTTTCGTCGTGGTGTTGGTGAGATGGGCGATGAGGGCCCCCATAGCGGTCTCCCGGGGCGGGATAATGAGCGGTTGCGCCAGAATCTGGCGGGCGGCGTTGATCCCGGCCAGCAGACCCATGGCGGCGGATTCCACGTAGCCCTCCACCCCCGAGATTTGCCCCGCCAAAAAGACCTGGGGGTAGTTGAGAAAATTGAGGTAGGCCGACAAAATACTCGGCGAGTGGATAAAGGTGTTGCGGTGGATGGAGCCCAGGCGTACGAACTCGGCCTGCTCCAGGCCCGGGATGAGGCGAAAGACCCGCTCCTGGGCCCCGTACTTCAACTTGGTCTGAAAGCCCACCAGGTTATACAGGGTACCTTCCCGGTTTTCGGCCCGAAGCTGGACCACCGCAAAGGGCTGGCGGCCGGTTTTCGGGTCCACCAGGCCCACGGGCTTCATGGGGCCGAACAAAAGCGTCCGAAATCCCCGGGCCGCCATAATTTCCACCGGCAGGCAGCCCTCGAAGTAGCGGGGCGCCTCAAACGCCTTCAGCGGCACCTGCTCGGCGCTGGTTAAGGCCTCGAAAAAGGTGGCGTACTCGGCTTCGGAAAACGGGCAGTTGAGGTCATCGTCCCCGGCCCCGTAGCGGGAGGCCCGGAAGGCTTTTCCCAGGTCGATGGACTCCGCCGCCACGATGGGGGCGATGGCGTCGTAGAAGTGGAGGTGTTGTTGTCCGGTTAGCCCTCCCAAGGCCTCGGCCAGGGGCTCTGAGGTCAGCGGCCCGGTGGCAATGATGGTGGTGGCCTCCGGGTCCGGAGCCTCAACTTCTTCCCGGATGATTTCGATACGCGGCTCGGCTTCCAGAACCCGGGTGATATGGGCCGCGAACTCCCCCCGGTCCACCGCCAACGCCTTGCCCGCCGGCACCCGGGTGGCCAGGGCCGCGGCCATGATCAGGGAATCAAGCCGCCGCATCTCCTCCTTGAGCAAACCCACGGCGGACTCGCGACTGTCGGCCCTCAGAGAGTTGCTGCACACCAGTTCCCCCAAAAACGGCGACTGGTGGGCCGGCGAGAATTTTTGGGGCTTCATCTCGTAGAGACGGACCCGGACCCCCCGGCGGGCCGCCTGCCAGGCCGCCTCACTCCCCGCCAGCCCCCCGCCGATGATTTTGACTACCGGGTTCTGGGTTTTGACTGCCGGGTTCTGGGTTCTGGGTTCTGGGTTTTGGGTGGGCATTAGCTACCGGGTTTTAGGTTCTCGGTTTTGGGTGGCATGCTTCGGTTAGCGCTAACCTCTACCGTTATGAGACTATTCAGGGCAAACGCATGATGGTTTCAATTCATATCAGAGGCTTAAAAGATCAAGACAGTTGCGCATGGGCCTTCGGCCCACCCGTAAATGATGAAAAGATGCGTAGAGCAGGCATTACCCGCCGATTACGATGATTAATTGGTGCGTAAGACGCACCCTACGCAAGGAACTTTTTGGAACAGACGATTGTTTCTAAGATTTTCCCAGAACCTAAAACCCAGAACCCAGAACCTATTCAATAACTGCCGGGGCGGTCTCCTCAAAGCTGCATTCGTCCCGGGGGCAGAGGATCTTTTTGCCTTTTTTCATGAGCCAGGGGTGCTGGCACTGGGGGCAGGCCCGCTCCTGGGGCGGCTGGTTCATGGTGAAAGCGCATTTGGGATAGTCGCTGCAGCCGTAAAAGATCCCCCGGCGGGACCGGCGTTTCGTCAGGTGCCCGGCGCAGCCTTCCCGGGGACAGGAGTAGGCGGCGTCGGCTTCCGGGTCCTGGGGGACCACCTGTCCCTGGGGGTCCCGGGTGAAATTCTGGGTGAATTTGCACTTGGGGTACCCGGAACAGCCCAGAAATTCTCCCAACCGCCCGCGGCGCAACAGCAACTCTTTGGCGCACTTGGGGCAGGTAAGCCCGGTGGCCACGGGCTTGCCCCGGACCACCGGGGCCGGGCCGGGCGCTTCTCCCGGGGATGCGGGGGCCACCGGTTCCAGCCCCGCAAGGCTGATCTGTCCCCGGGCATCCCGGGCAAAATCCCCGGTAAAGCCGCACTTGGGGTAGGCGGCGCAGCCCACGAACTCGCCGTTTTTGCCCCAGCGCACCACGAGCTCGCCGCCGCACTCCGGACAAGTCAGATCGGTGGGGATGCTTTTCACCTTGCGCATGCCGGTTTTGGCCGCATCCAGATGCTGGGCAAAAGTGCCGTAAAAATCCCGCATGAGCTGCTGCCAGGGGATCTTGCCTTCGGCTACCCGGTCCAGGTCGTCTTCCAGGCCCGCAGTAAACTTGGGGTCCATGATGTTCGGAAAATTTTCCACCAACAGATCGCTCACCACCAGCCCCATTTCCGTGGGCCTGAGCGCGGTTTTCTCCTTCACCACGTAGAGGCGGTCCTGGAGGTTGGTGAGGATAGTGGCATAGGTGCTGGGCCGGCCGATCCCCTGGACCTCCAGTTCCTTGATGAGGGAGGCCTCGGTGAAACGGGCCGGGGGCTTGGTGAAATGCTGCTGGGGGTCAAAATCACGCAACTGGACAACATCGCCCGCGGCCAGCGGCGGGAACTTCACCGGACCCGCGGCCTCTTCGATCTCCCGGGACTCCTGGTAAACCTTGGTGAATCCGGCGAACTTCAGCACCGAGGCGGTGGCCCGGAAGAGGTAATCCCCGGCGCTGATGTCTACGGTCGTCAGGTCAACGACCGCCGGTGTCATCTGGGAGGCCACGAACCGCCGCCAGATCAGTTCATACAGAGCCAGCTCATCTTTGCTGAGATGCGCCTTGACGTCCTGGGGCCGCCGGGTCAGCCCGGTGGGCCGGATGGCCTCGTGGGCCTCCTGCGCCCCCTTGGGGCTCTTGAACCGGTTGGGCGCCGCGGGGAGATACTTGCCGCCGTAAGTCTGATCGATGAAGGTTCGCACCGCGTCCAGCGCCTCGGCCGAAACCCGGGTGGAGTCACTCCGCATGTAAGTGATGAGGCCCACGGGACCTTCGTCCCCCAGGTCCTTGCCTTCATAGAGCCGCTGGGCCAGGCTCATGGTCTTTTTGGGGGGAAACCGGAGCTTGCGGTTGGCCTCCATCTGCAGGCTGCTGGTGATGAAGGGCGGGGCCGGGTGGCGTTTTTGGGGCTTGGTGTCGATTTTGGCGACCTTAAACTCCGCCGTCTCCAGGGCATCCAGGATCTTCTCCACCGCCACCACGCTGCCGGGCTTGATGGTCTTGTTCTTGTGCTTATAAAGATAGGCCGAAAACGGCGGGGGCGCCCCGGCGTCCAGGCAGGCGTCCAGGGTCCAGTATTCGTCGGGCACGAAGGCCATGATGGCCCGCTCCCGGTCGCACACCAGCCGCAAGGCCACGGACTGCACCCGGCCGGCGCTTAACCCCGTTTTCACCTTCTGCCACAACAGCGGGCTGATCTGGTAGCCCACCAGCCGGTCCAGGATGCGCCGGGCCTGCTGGGAATCGTAGCGCGGCCGGTCGAGCTTGACCGGCGCCGCCAGGGCCGCCTTGATGGCCTTGGGAGTCAGCTCCAGGAGCAGCACCCGGTGGAAGCGGTGGTTTTTCTCCCCCAACACCTCGGCGATGTGCCAGGCGATGGCCTCCCCTTCCCGGTCCGGGTCCGGCCCCAGGTAAATCTCGGAGATGCCCGCCGCCGCTTCCTTTAAGTCTTTGACAACCTTGGCCTTTCCCAGGATGGTGACGTATTTGGGCGCAAACTCGTGTTCCAGGTCCACCCCCAGCTCGTTTTTGGGCAGATCCTTGATGTGCCCTTTGCTGGAGATCACCTGGATGTCGTCGCCCAGGTATTTTTGCAGGGTTTTCGCCTTGGTGGGCGATTCCACGATGAGCAATGATTTTGGCATAGGCTAGGTTATATACATTATTTTAATTCGGGGTCAATGCGGGACGGGGTTTCTGCGAGCCGATTTGAGGGCTGATAGACTATTTTAATCGGAAGAGGTCGCCCCAACTATGTCAAAATATTGACATGTTCCGCCAAAATTTCCACCATTATTATCGTCTCCGAAACCAAGCAAATTTATATTATCGATAAATATGGAGCCTCTTGCAAAAGTCTTTTTTGGGT
>JAUSOZ010000026.1 GCA_030655955.1 Deltaproteobacteria bacterium | reverse complement strand
TCCATTGCATAAGGTCTTGCTGGTCAACAGGCGCGAGCCGGTCGTTCGGAACGGCTACCGAGTGGATGAACGTGTGTTCACCCGACGCGTAAATGACCAGTTCATCGGCGTGGGCATTCAAGCGCAGGAAGTTGAGATGTGCCTCGGCCTCTATCCACTCGGAAAAGAGTTTGGAATCCGCCGGTACTTCGTCGAGCTTAGTGATTGCCTGAATCAGCTTCTTGTGTTTGTAATCGTGCAACCGCTCCCTCCTGTCACTCGACCTCGACGTGTCTGGCGCGAAATCGCGTGCTTTCGCAGCATGATGCCCAACATTATAAATTAAGCAGATTCTCCTTTTTCTCGGAATCCCTTCATAAGGACATATTGTAGGATACTCTGGGTCGAAATTAAAGAGCTTGCTGCTCAGGTTTACATGTACAAGAAATATTTGGGAAACACGCTATCTGCTGTATATCATCTATGGGGCAGTACAGGTAGTCATGCCAGGGTCTCCTGGTGCCTGTGAGGTGATTGCCGCTCAGGTCTTGGGGCTACGCCCCCAGGCCGGGGCCGCCCTAAGAAAAACGGAAAATCCCCCCGGCCCCCGCGTCATCCTTACATCTTTTCCAGGGCCCGGCGGATTTGCTCCCCGGTTTTTTCCATGTCGCCGGGTTTGTAGCTCTCCTGGGGAAAGAGTTTGAGGCCGTCGGTGTGGTAGCGGGGGATGACGTGGAGGTGGGCGTGGAACACCACCTGCCCCGCGGCCTCGAAATTGTTCATGCCGATATTGAATCCCTGGGCGGATAAGGTCGCCTGCAGGGCCTGGGCCACCCGGCGGCAGACCTGGCCCATGGCGGTCCACACGGCATCCGGCAACTCCAGCAGGTTCTCGTGGTGGGCCTTGGGGATGACCAGGGTGTGGCCGTAGTTCACCGGGGCGAGATCCAGGAAGGCCAGAACCTCCGGGGTTTCCAGGACCCGCACCGCCGGCAGCTCCCCGGCCGCAATGCGGCAAAAGATACAGTCTCGCATGACGCTCCTTTCTATTTACCTGGTTGGTGGGGGCAGGGCAGGGGGTTAAACCCTCCCCCTGGACCCGGCTCCCCGGAGGGATAAGCCCAGCCGCACCAGGGCGGCTTCCAGGTCGGCCAGGTCGTAACCGGCCGCCGGTTGGGCCTGCCATTCCCGGCCCAGGGCCTCCAGGGCCGCCTCCGGGGTGAGGCCGGGAGGGAACAGACCCAGGCGCTCCCCGGCGCCTTGCGCCAGGGGGCTCAGCGGCGGCGTGGCCCAGGCCCAGATGCCCCGAAGCTCCCTGAGGAAGATATTCACCGTGGCGGGCCCGATCCCGGCGCCCAGGGCCCGGAGACGACTTTCCAGGTCGGCATAACCCCCGGAGAGTTCGTGGAGCCGTTCCAGGGAGCCCTGATACACTTCCTTAAGGGTGCCCATTACCCGGAGGAGCTTGGTGGCGGTCTTGAAATCGTACCGGGCGTAGCCGCCCTCATCCAAGAGGATCACCAGGTTGTCCCACCCCTGGGCCAGGATGGCTTCCGGAGTATAGATCTTCCGGGCCGCAAAGACGCGATAGGTGCGGGCTGCCAACCGGCCGGAGATGCGGGCCCCGTAGAGGATGGCCGCCAGGAACCACTGTTGCCGGGCTTCCGGTCCGGAGCGCAGGTCAATCCCCAACTCCACGGCAAAGCGGCCTGAATACCGAGTCAGCGCCTCGGCGATCACTTGCATGGCGCTCCCTCCCCTGACGCCTCGGAGAGCGAGATGTGGGTTCTCCGAGCCCTTCGCCTGGCCTCCGGGGTTGAGGAAGAAAAATATTCCGCGGCTCTCCGTCTTGGCCAGGCATGAGGACTTGTTTGCAAGAAACCGACGCCCACCCCCATTAAGGTTATTGCCATTATAGTCGAAAAATAGTATGTATGAGCCGATTTCACGATGAGTTTTTTTTACAACCCGGGGAAGTCGAGCTATGTGCATGAACCTGCGCCGCTTCTGCTCCTGTGGCCGGAACTCCGCCTATCTGAGTTGCCGGGACAACCTCCTGCCCGCCGAAATCCTGGTCAACCTTTTTTGCCCCGAATGCCGGCCCGGCAGCATCACCGAGGCCACCATGCTGGCCGACTGCGGCTGGGTCCTGGAATATGACGTGGACCGGGCCCAGGCCTATTTCGCCATCAAGGGTATCAGGAGCCAAGCCACCCCGGACTTTATCTTCGATGCCGGTTACCTAAGCTGGCAGGGGCTGGCCCCGGGGGACCAGGAGGTCAACACCCGGCTGCACCAGCGGCTAGCGCCCCTCATTGAGCCGGACCTGGCCCTTTATCTCCAATCACTGCGCTCTGAGTGGGTAGCCCACGTGGCCCGACTCAAGGCCGCAGGTTGGCGCAAAGCCCAGGCCACCTGAGGCTTTGCCTTAACTGCAAACCCGAATCAAAAGGAGACCCAACATGAGAAAAACTTTCTGCTTACTGACTGTGGCGGCGTTGTGCGGCCTGTCCTTTCTGGCCCTGGCGCCCACTGACCTCATGGCCCAGTGGGGCGTGATTAAGCGGGGCATTGAGGCGACCCAGCAGCCCCCGGCCGGTGAACCGCAACAAGGCCCGGCGACCAAGGCCTATGAAGGGTCGGCATCCATGCAGGATACGAAAACCGGGGTGTCCACGTCGCCGGTGACCTATCAAAACAAAGTCCGGAATTTCTCCTATACCATTCCCCCCGGATGGCGTCTGGAGCGGGGCGACCCCACCGGTAACGCCGAAAAACTAAACATCATCTTTATGAAGCCCGGGACCACGTGCAGCTTCAACATCCATTGGACCCAGATGGTGCCCAGCTTCCCGCGCAAGGCCGCGGCGGACGCAGGTTATAAGCAGTCCATGGAAGAGAAGGGCATCGGCAAATATATGGCCGTGAAGCGGCGGGACCAAGGCGGAAAAAGCGGCGTCATCGGCTGGGAGACCATCGAGACCGCGGAAAAGGGCTCGGGAGGTTTTCAAAGGATTCAGTGGCAGTGCTATGACGGCAAGAATTATTATTATAGCTTCATGGCCAGCACCGAACCCAAGGATTTCAGCGCTAATCGGGCCGATATGCAGAGAATTATCGACTCCATCCGGTTCAGCCAATAACGTCTCTGAAGCCGATCTTTTTCAGGCCTAGGAGATCGGCGCGGCAAATAAACCGGTGATCGTAGGGGCGGGTTTTAAACCCGCCCCTACAACTGGGGTGTGTTTCATAATTAAGGTGACACGGAAAAACCAGGTTTTTTACCCCCCTTTACTAAAGGGGGGACAGGGGGGATTTTCATAAGAGCTTAAAATCCCCCTCAATCCCCCTTTTTCAAAGGGGGACTTGACCTGCCAAGTCCGGTGCTTCCGGCCTGCATTTATATCCATCTAATTATGAGACGCTCTACTCTAATAGTTCCTGCTTTGCCGACCCGGAGAGCACTTGACTGCCATAACAATTCAAGAAATTGAAGCTGCCCGGCAGCGGCAGGCCGGGGTAGTCCTCCGCACCCCGCTGATCTATTTCCATGCCCTGAGCCGGGCCAGCGGCCGGGAGGTTTTTCTGAAGCTGGAGAACCTCCAGACCACCGGGTCGTTCAAGCTGCGAGGGGCCATCAACCGCCTGACTCTCCTCAAAGAGCGCCGGGAGGGGCTCAAGGTGGTGGCCGCCTCGGCGGGCAACCACGGCCAGGGCGTGGCCTTTGCTGCCTCCCAGTTGGGCCTTCCGGCCACCATCGTCATGCCCCAGGGGGCCTCGATTTCCAAGCAATTGGCCACCCAGGGCTACGGCGCGAGAGTGATCCTCCATGGCCGGGACTTGGGAGAGGCCCTGGTGCGGGCCCAGGAACTGGTGGCCCAGGGGTATACCTTCATTCACCCCTTTGATGACCCCGAGGTGATCGCCGGCCAGGGCACCCTGGGCCTCGAGATCGTCGAGGACCTCTCTGGGGTCGACACCGTGGTCCTGCCGGTGGGGGGCGGCGGGCTGGCCGCGGGCGTGGCGGTGGCGATCAAAGCGCTCAAACCCGAAGTCCGGCTCATCGGGGTGCAGACGGCCCAGGTGCCGTCTCTGGCCGCGGCCCTGGACGCGGGGGCGCCCACGCCGGTGCCGTCCCGCCCCACCCTGGCGGACGGCATCAACGTCCCCCAGGTGGGCCGCCATCCCTTTCCCTTGCTGAAGCAGCACCTGAGCGAGGTGGTGTTGGTGCAGGAGCCGGAAATTGTCCAGGCGCTGCTCCTGTTGCTGGAGGGCAAGAAAGTTCTGGCCGAGGGGGCCGGGGCGGTGCCGGTGGCGGCCTTTCTGGGGCCCCTGAAGGACCGGGACCTGGGCCGCCTGGTAGTGCTGGTGGTCAGCGGCGGCAATATCGACATCCCCCTCCTGGAACGGGTGGTGCCCCGGGCCTTGCTGGCCCGCCGCCGGCTCCTGACCCTGCGGGTGGCCCTCACCGACTACCCCGGCTCCCTGGGCCGCCTCACCAGCCTCCTGGGAGAGCAGGGGGCCAACATCCTCCACCTGTTCCACGACCGCCTGGCCCGGGAGCTGCCCCTGGACCACACCCGGGTGGAACTCAACCTGGAGACCCGGGGCCCGGAACACGGCGACGCGGTGCTGGCCGCCCTCAAAGACGCCGGCTATAAGGTGGAAGAAAAGCCCTGAGAAACGGTTTTCGGGTTTCGGTTGAGCCTGTAGGGTGGGCACCACCCACCGTAAATCACCGGCATGGCTGCGGCTTTGGCTGACAGTTAAGCTTTTTATCTGATATACTCCGCAAAAAATCTTTGCCGAGGACCGCATGCCCATCTCCACCCGCATCCGCGGCGCCATCCAAAACTCATCCTGGATCAGGCGCATGTTTGAAGAAGGGGCCGAACTCAAGGCCCGCCTGGGAGCCGGCCAGGTCTTTGATTTCACCCTGGGGAACCCTGACCTGGAGCCGCCGGACCGGTTCATGGCGGAACTGGTCAAGGCGGCGGCAGACCTGACCCCCGGCCTCCACGCCTACATGCCCAACGCCGGGCTGTTACAGACACGCCAGGCCCTGGCCGGGATGCTGAGCCGCACCCACGACCTGGAGTTCAAGGCCCAGGACGTTGTGGTCACCTGCGGGGCCTCCGGCGGGCTCAACATCATCCTCAAGGCCCTGCTGGACCCGGGGGATGAAGTGGTGATCCTGGCCCCCTATTTCCCCGAATACCTGTTTTATGCCGACAATCACGGCGGTGTGGCCAAGGTGGTGGAAACCGACGAGCACTTCCTGCCGGACCTGGACCGCCTGACCGCGGCCTTAAGCCCCATGACCCGGGCGGTCATCATCAATTCCCCCAACAACCCCACGGGCCAGATTTACGACGCGGACACGTTGAAGGAGTTGGGCCGGTTTTTGACCCACCACGCGGGGCGCCACGGCCGGCCGGTCTACCTGGTGGCCGATGAGCCCTACCGGCACCTGGTCTATGACGGCGCCGTGGTCCCCAGCGTCTTTGCGGCCTATCCCAACACCCTGCTGGCCACCTCGTTCTCCAAGGACCTGTCCATCCCCGGGGAGCGCCTGGGTTATGTGGCGGTGAGCCCCATGGCCACCGGCCGGGGTGAACTGGAAGGCGCCCTGGTGCTGGCCAACCGCATCCTGGGGTTTGTCAACGCCCCGGCCCTGATGCAGCGGGTGGTGGCGGCGGTGACCGACGTCACCCTCGACATCACCCCTTACGCCCGGCGCCGGGAGCTTTTCTGCGACGTGCTCACCCAGGCGGGCTATAAATTTTTCCAGCCCCAGGGCGCTTTTTATCTCTTTCCCCAGGCCCCCGGGGGCGATGACCTGAACTGCGTGGAGCGCCTCAAGGAGGAAAATATCCTGGCGGTGCCGGGGCGCGGTTTTGGGCGGGCCGGTTATTTCCGCATGGCCTTTTGCGTCTCGGAGCAGGTGATTGCCGCCGCAGCCCCGGGGTTTGCCCGGGCCCGGAAAAAGATGGCGGGATAGGGGTCTTATAGTAGTTCGCAATCAAAAACTGCGTAGGACGGGCGTCTCGCCCGCCGCTCTACTTTGAAAACTTAAAATCCCC
Source organism: Deltaproteobacteria bacterium (assembly GCA_030655955.1). Taxonomy (GTDB): domain Bacteria; phylum Desulfobacterota; class Desulfobaccia; order Desulfobaccales; family 0-14-0-80-60-11; genus 0-14-0-80-60-11. The sequence continues at coordinate 763 of JAUSOZ010000026.1, read as the reverse complement.
CTAAATCCCCCTTTAATAAAGGGGGACATAAAACCCCCCTTTGGAAAAGGGGGGTAGGGGGGATTTTTATCCTCCGGGGTGAGACACTTGTGGTTCATGAATGTATAGTCCGCACCGTCGAGACGCCGGTGCCACTAAATTCTTATTAACCCTTCGGACCAGGGAGAAAAATGGCTAAGCGCCCCCGTCTGCCCCGTCCGGTGCCCGTCCAGGAGGTGGTCCGGGGTATCCTCTCGCCCGGCGAGCGGGACGGACTGGAACTGCGTCAGCACATCCGCCGGGTCTGGGAGGCGGTGGTGCCGGCGGAGCTGGCGGAAAAGGCCCGGCTGGTGGACCTGCGCCGCAAGGAACTCTGGGTCGAGGTCGACGCCAGCCCCTGGGCCCAGGAACTCCAATTCCTCAAACCGAAAATCCTGGCGGCCCTGGACCGGGCCCTGGGACCCGGCAAGGTCAAAGACCTGCGGGTGCGGGTGGGAAAGGGGTCGGCGTAGCTGGGTTGAAAAGAAACAAATTATCCGGATAACCTGTTGATATCAATCGTAGGGGCGGGTTTAAAACCCGCCCCTACACACGAACAAGGTATGATAACCAGTAAAGAGCCACCGGCTACCAATCCATATTTTTCACCGGCGCAGGCTAAAGCCTGCGGCTACCGAATTCTCCCCTCGCATATTCCCGTCAGTTCAATACCCTATTTTTGTGGTTCAATGGGTATGATACCGATTAGCGATCGATGGACAATTTTTGTAGGGGGGGACCTGCG
>JAUSOZ010000021.1 GCA_030655955.1 Deltaproteobacteria bacterium | reverse complement strand
CCCCAATGGGGGAGAGGGTTAGGGTGAGGGGGAAGTGATATTAACAAAGCAAGAAATACGTTACCGTATTTATAAACCAATGTGCTATTAAATTCCCCGCGCCCCTGTTCCGGGTTAGACCGCCAGGGGGTCCATCTTAATGGGGCCCATCACCTCACCCTGGGCCAGGCGGCGGCCCAGGTCCCGGGCCTGCTCCAGGACCTCCGGCCGCTCATCGATGGCCCCTTTTTCATCCACGCCCCGCACCAGGACCTCGGCGGCATACCTGACATTGATGGCGTCGAAGAAATACTTGGCCACCAGGCGGGAACCCACGAACAGCAGCCGCCCCTTGGTGGCGCCGGTGCACAACAGCACTCCCTGGCGGTTGCCGCCGGGGAAATCATCCTTGATCACGTAGCGCCGGGCCCACAGGGCCTGGGTCCGGTCGATCATGGCCTTGGCCTGGGCCGACAGACTGTAAAAGAACACCGGCGACCCCAGGGCCACCACGTCGGCCTCCACCAGTTTGTCATACAGCCCCCGCATTTCATCCTTAATAGGGCAGGTGCCATCCTTGAAACAATGATATATTTCCAGGCAGGGGGAAATTTTCAGGTCGCGCAGAAATACTTCTTCCACCAGCGCCCCGGTCTCCGCCGCCCCCTGGAGGAATGCCTTCATGAGGGTGTCTGAGTTCCCCTGCCGCCGGGGACTGCCAAAGATGCCCAAGACTTTCATAAGTCATCTCCTTGAGGTGATGAGTAACAATAGGAAAAACTACCGGGAGATGTCAAGCAGAGACGTTTTTTAGTTTATGAATTTCTGGTTTCCCCTTATCTTAGGGGAGGATTGCCGCGGTTGCCTTTGACGGCAGAAGGCGTATTAACCGTGGCTCTGGGCTGAAAAGTTCTTGGTGGCACCGGCATCTTGCCGGTGCGGTGCACAGGCTGGAAGCCTGTGCCACCAAAAGCGGCGGGCACGGAGGCCCGCCCCACCAACGTTACATGCTTTACAGGTGGGCCAAAGGCCCATGAATTACTGTTCCCGGCCTGTCGGCTCCCCTCCCGGGGGGTGGAGGCCAGATTTGAAGTGGGATGAGCAACGTTTATGAAATTAATGAAAGTAATGGAATCAATGGAATTGGTGGTTTCCATCCAAAACCGGGAATCTCTGGCCATCGCCCTGGATAAGGGAGTGGGAGGGGTGGTGGTCCGTTTGCCCCGGGACCCGGATTCTCAGGTCTTCTCCGAGCTCGCGGCCTGGCGGGCCGCGGCCCGGGAGCAAAAAGTCAAATTCTATCTCACCTGGGATTGGCTGGTGCGGGAGCGAGAGCTTGCCAGGGTGCCGGAGATGCTCGCGGCCGTGGCCCGGCTCGACCCCGACGCCTTGCAGCTTCGGGACCTGGGTCTGGTCCGGGAGGCGCGCCGGAGTTATCCCGACCTCCCCCTCCAGGCCGCGGGCAACTTCGGGGCCCACAACTCGCCGGGAATGCGGCTGGCGGCCAGCCTGGGGTTTTCCCGGGTGGTGCTGGCGGGACCCGTCAGCCTCAAGGACCTGGCCTTGATGCGGCGCCAAACCGCCATGCCTCTGGCCGTCGCCCTGGGGACCTTTTGCCCGGGTTATGCCGGCCTGTGCCTCATGGAAGAGTATCTGGGGGTGAGCTGTGAGGCCTGCTGCCTGGCCCGGCCGGAAAACGCCGGGACGCTGATGACCACCCTGGAGACCCTTTCTGGCCTGTGTCAGTTGGGGATAGAGGCGGTCCAGCTTCAGGGCGAGCTCTTTGCTCCCGCCTCCCTGGCCCGGGTGATCGGGCTCTGTCAAGCCGTGGCCACGGCCGCCCCCATGGAGCGTCCCCGGGTCCTGGCCGCGGCCCGGGAGGTGGTGGAGGCCTTTGGGGAGACCCTCCGGATGTCCCCGCCAGCCCCGGAAACCCCTCCCGGCCCCCCGGTGTACCCGCTGCCGCCCTCGCAGCGCCTCGTCCAAAGCCCCCCCCGGCCCGGGCTGCTGGGGCGGGGCCGCGTCTGGCTGGAGGTCCGGGATTACGCCGAGGCGCAGGCCTTGGCCCGGGAGTGGCGCGAGCCCCTGGTGCTGGGGCTGACTTCGGATACCTATGCCGCCTTTCTTAAAGAGCATCGCCAATGGGACCCCCGGCGGCTCATCTGGCGGCTGCCCCCGGCCATCCCGGAATCGGCCCTGGGGTTCTACCAGAAAGCCCTGGAAACCCTCCGGCAGGGCGGCTATCATCGCTTTGTGGCCGGGGATTGGGGCGCGGTGGCCCTGGTGGGGGAGGCCGGGGACCAGATATTTGGCGATCAAACGCTCGGGGTGCGCAATTCCTGGTCCGTGGCAGGCGCCCGGGAGTTCAAAGTGACCCGGGTCTGCCTGCCCCCGGGACATCGGTCCGATCACTGGCAGGAGATCCTGGCGGCGACCCCGTTCGGCAGTTTCTGGAGTTACCTCTACCGCTGCGCCGCCCTGGCCGTCTGCCCCTTCGATGCCGCGGCCCTGACCCCGCCGGAAAATCTGCGCTGGATGGTGGAAGACGGCAAGGCCTTCCTGTGCCTCAAGGCTCCCCAGAATTTCCACGATTTGGACCCCTGGTTCAAACAGCAGTCCATCCTGCCCCTGGTGGTGGCCCTGCCCCACAGCCCCCGGGCCCGGGGCCAACTCCCCCCCTGGCTGGTCCCCCGCCCTTTGGCCCGCCCCCGCCGGTAAATGAATTGCAGGCTCAGGGCCTTTTTGATATATTTATGACCAACATAAGAGACATATCCCCGAAGCAAGGAGTGTGGTAATGCCCCATAAGTCATCTCGCATTTCCTGGTCCATGGCTCGGATGCTGATAGTGGCCGCCTGCGTTCTGGCCTTGGCGTCACCAAGCTGGGGGGCCGGCAAACCCGCCCCGAACTTTTCCCTGAAAGATGTGCTGCAGGGCAAGGAATACTCCCTGAGCCAGTTCAAGGGTAAGGTGGTCGTGATCAATTTTTTTACCTTCTTCTGCGGTCCGTGCCGGGATGAGATGCCGGACCTGAACAAAATCAATAACGAACTCAAGGGCAAAGGCCTTCAGACCTTTGGTATCGCCCTCAGTTCCAACCCGACGCAAATCCGCTTCCTGGTCAAGCAACTGGGCCTGGAATACCCGGTGCTCATCGGCAACGACAAGGTGAGCGATGCCTATGGAAGCATCGCCGTGGTGCCGACCACGGTAATTATCGACAAGGAAGGCAACGTGGCGCAGAGGATCGAGGGCACCCGGAAAAAAGAAGTCTTCATGAAGTTGATCCAACCCTTGCTGTAACGGGCGCCCGGGCTGACACCCCGTAAACCATCCGGGATAGTGGCCTTTAGCGTGAAAGTCCACCCGTAGGGGCGGTTCGCGAACCGCCCCGACAACGAATTTCATGGTTGGGGGTGGCCCCAAACGGCCACGTTGGCTTAGCGCTGACGAGGCAACGACGAACCGAAATAAGGTGAGGGGAGGCAGCCCGGGTGAGGTTTTCCTCTCCCGGGCCTCTCCCCTTCCCCATGCCCTGCAACCGGAGAGGACCATTTATGGGTTCCTGGCAAGACTTACCCGAATGGGCCCAGGAATTGGCCGCGCACTTCCAGGAGGGTGAATCAGCCCTCTTTATCCTGCATGGGCAGGTCTTCGATTACACCCGGGTGAATGGCGATTACCTGCCGTTCCGCCATTTTCTGGGCCATTGGTTGGCCCAGTCCCGCCAAGTGGTCTTCTACAATCTCGGCCTGGGGCTGGAGTTCGGGGATGCCGTGGCGGAAAACGCCTTCCGGCAAGCCCTGGAGCCGCCGACCCAGGGGCTGGCACCGGGGGAAGAAGACGCAGAGGACGTCTCCCGGGTCCGGGCCCGGGCCTTGCGGGCCTTGGGGCAGCCCCAGGCCAAACCTCTGCCCAATAGCCCCCGGGAAGTCCTGCAACTGGCGGAGCGGGTCATGACCGCCCCTTGCCGCCAGGCCTGCCTGTCCCGACCCCTGGCCCTGGTCCTGGAGTACGCCGAAACCATCGTGCCGGCGGTGGACCTGGGGTCCATGGGAGAGCCGGACCGGGCGGCTCTGGTTACCCTGCTGCGCTGGGCCCGGCAGCGGGAGTTGGTGGAGGCCGGCCACGTGATTATCCTGACCACCGGCAACCTGGCGGAGTTGAACCCCAACCTGCTCTTGAGCCGCCATGGGGCCCAAATCATCGAAGTGCCGCCGCCGGATCAGGCCGCCCGGCTCCACTTTATCGAACATTTGCTCGCCACCGGCGCCTGCCAGCTGGAGCTTTCTTCCCAGGGCCTGGCCAATCTGGCCGCGGGCTTAAGCCTCCAGGTGGTGCGCTCCCTCCTGCAGCAGTCCCGGCGCGCCCCGCTCACCATGGAGATGGTGCGCAAGAAGAAGAAGGATCTGCTGCGCCAGGAGTTGGTGGGACTTATCGAAGTCATCGAACCCCGGTTCGGCCTGGAGGAAATCGGCGGCTTGGAACCCATCAAGGATTATTTCTCCCAGATTGTCCGGGCCATTCACGCCGGGGACGACAAACTGGTGCCCCGGGGCATCACCATGATGGGGCCGCCGGGCGTGGGCAAGACTGCTTTGGCCGAAGCCCTGGCCCGGGACATCGGCTTCAACTTCGTCAAGCTGCTCAACCCCCGCACCAAGTGGGTGGGGGAAAGCGAACGCAATTTTTTCAAGGCCCTCACCAGCCTCCGGACGCTCACCCCCCTGGTGGTGGTGGAAGACGAAGCCGATCAGAGTGAGCATGGCCGCGACGAGTACTCCGGCGACACCGGGGTGAGCAACCGCCTGCGGCAGATGCGCTTTGAGTTCACCGGCGACCCGGCCATCCAGGGCAAGGTTCTGTGGATCAGGATTACCAACCGCCCGGACCGGCTGGACCAGGCGGACCTGCGCTCGGGCCGGTCCAGCGAACGCATCCCTTTCTTCATGCCGGATTTCACCGAAAAGTGTCACATTTTTACAGTGGTGGCCAGGCGCAGCCACATTGTCTGCGACTGTGCGGATTTCTCCGACATCACCGCCCACCTGGAGGCGCGGCACCCGGAGGTGATCACCGGGGCCGACATCGAGGAACTGGTCTTCCGGGCCTACCGCCAGGCGCGTCTGGCGGGCCGGGACCAGGCGCTCCCCGAGGACTTTCGCCAGGTGATCGACGATTTTCTGCCGCCCCACCAGACCGAGGTCCTGCGCCACATGGAGCGCCTGGCGCTCAACCAGTGCTCCTCCCGGCGCTTCGTGCCGGAGCGGGTCTGGTCCTGGGCCAGTGGGGGGGAGGAAGGTTGAGCGGCGTTATGGGCGATTCATACAAATTCCTATGGATAGTTTTTAGTCTATGATTAAACGTGGCATTGTCGGTACGTTTTATAAGGTTAGTAAAAATATCTCCAACTGTATGTTGCCGAATTTGAGTTTCGCTATAACAACCGCAAGAATCCTGATATCTTCGGGGCGGCGATAGGTTTATGTTAATCTATTTTTCCACGCAAACACTAAAATAAAAATAATCCAAACAATAAAAAGACATCCTGTGACAAAATGATCTCTATAATCTCTATCGTTAATTATTTTATAGATAGGGTAGTTTCTCTCGCTGAGTGGGTTGATCTTCATAGTGATTTTGTTACTGCTGCGGCTACCGCTACCATCGCTTTTTTCACATTGACTTTGTGGATAGCTACTAAAAAGCTTTGGAAAGTTTCCTTTCAACAATCCAAAGATATGAAGATTTCCCTCGCTATAGCCCAAGAAGCTGCCGATGCTGCCAATAGAAGCGCACAACTTGCTGAGGATGCAATGATTTCTGGACAAAGGGCTTTTGTATTTATTAAAGATGTTATTCCAATTAAAACAACCTCCTCTCTTGATAATGGAAGAAGTTTTAACTGGAAAATTACTATTGAATGGCAAAATATGGGCAATACCCCAACTAAACATATGTTGTGTCATACCAATTTTAATTACTTGCCAGAGGGATTCCCTGATGACTTCGATTATCCCGACGTGATGCAAGAAAAACCTCGTAGAGTTGTGATAGGACCCAAGGGAATCGTTCGTCACACAGTGATTATTCCTTTCCCAGTTGTTTTTCATCCCCATCTTTGTGTTTATATGTGGAGTTGGGCTGATTATAACGATGTTTTTAAAGATACATTGCGACATCGAACTGAATATTGTTGGGAAGTTAAAATGTTGAAAAGTGGCGTCCCACAATTTAACATCTACGGAAAACATAATGGTCATGATGATGAATGTTACCACAAGCCATCTCCATATACGCCACCAACTTAAAACAATTTTTCGCCCCATATCCCCCTCTCCGGGCGATCACCTTCTTGTGTCAAGAAGTGCATAATCGCCTTTTTCAAAGGGGGGGAAAAGAAGAAGGAACCCTCGCCATCAAAGACAAGATCGTCATTGCCGGGTCTGACATGATCCTCCAGGAGGAGGCCGGCGACGGGCAGTTACGGGTGGGTCGACGGGCGCCCCTGGAGGCGGTGTTGCGCTACGCGGCCCGGGTCATGCCGCCCCCCCTGCCGCTCTTACCTCCCGGCACCCGCTGGCTCTGCCGGAAACAAGACCTGCTCTATCTGGTGGTGGAGCATCCCCCCCAATGCCGCACCCTGAGGGTCAGCCACGGCAAAAAAGGCGAGGACGACTACCACCCTTACCGCTTGGCCTTCCCTTACGTCATCTATGTTTTAACTTTCTACCGGGACGGTTTCGAGGAAATGAAGATGTTTTTCCGGAACAGTTCCTTGCGGGCTCCCACCGATACCCTCTATCATACCAACCTGCCCAACGTCCGGGGAGAACCGGGGCATTACGGCAGTCAAAGGGTCTGCCTGCGCTATCGGCCGGAGATGCTGGAGGGGGTGCCCCTGGCCGAGTCGGTGCCGGGGCTCATCGAGTTCTTCTGGAGCACCGGCTTCAATCAGGATATTGCCCACAGCGCCTTCGGGCGGGCCATGGCTCGGGACTCGCGCCTCGCTAGCCTCGAAGCCTGGGAGACGGCCAGCCGGGAAAATCCTCTTTTTGTTTTAGAAGTGGATTGGGAACCGGCTAACCGGGATTTGCCGGGCTTGTGGTCGGAATGCTTGATGCTGCGTGGCGAGACGGCTGACCCCATCGCCAGCGCCAGCGAGTTGGCGGATATCCTCTACCGGCTGCCGGTGGGATACTGAGGCTGGTCGCAGGGCCTCGGACTTACGCTTGCCCCAGCCCCCCCCCCGCACTGTCGCACTTTCAGGTTGAGCTTCGTTCCGCCGGTGGCCATGGGCGTGGCCGGTGCGGGACGTCGACAGCTGCGACTCCTCCACCCGCCCTTCAGAACCGGCGATCTGCGATTAAGGTAACTGGGTCAAAAGAGCCGGTCATGGTCCCCGGGATTAACCATATCTGGTTTTCTTATGGTCTACCTTTCCATGGGTTTTAAAGGAAAAAGCCACCGGAGAATCGGCGTCAAAGCATTTCAGCGACGTCCCCACCAGTTTTCTCAACGCCTGGAGCAGTTCCTGGGATGAAATATGATTAAAATTGCCCTCCAAGGTGAGATACAAATCGTCACCTTTGCGGCAAACCGAGACGGTTGGTTTCATGACGCTCTCCTCTTCGTGCCTTGGTACGGCAGCAAGCATATGGCTCATGGCTTTTCACTCAATCCTGAAGATTCTTGGTTATCCGGCTTCCTCCGGTTGTTACTCATACACATAACACGCTTAATTTTTTGCACACTGGGGAGGATTACTGAAATTTACGGCAGAATGTACTGATTTTTGGGGGGGGGAAGCCACTAGCCGGGCAAGATCAGGAGGTTGGCTTTAGGGTGAGTTGCCTGTTGAGGTTGGCAATGAAGATCAGGGGAGGAGAGGCGTTGGCTTGAGGTACGGCTAAAATCCGCAGGGCGCGTCTCACCCGCCATTCTTGGTGCGTAATACCAAGTTGCCGTCAAACAAGTAATAATCCGCAGTGTAGGGGCGGTTCGCGAACCGCCCCTACGGTGGTTGCGATCATAAAGCCAGAATTACCTTTATGAC
>JAUSOZ010000001.1 GCA_030655955.1 Deltaproteobacteria bacterium | reverse complement strand
CCCCAGATGTACGGGGCGCGGCGACGGCCCCTGACGGCATAGTTGTCGGAAAAATAACCGGTAACCAGGCCCACCGGCGTCATCACATGCTGAAAGGCGAAGCTGAAGGTGACCAGGGCTGCGGGCACCGTCAGGTCCACGATCAACACCCGGTTCAGGACGTTGGCCAGCAACACCACCAAAAATGAGGTGGCGAACCTCACCAGTCCTAATTTTAGCACCAGCCAGGAGATAACCATAAGCCCTTTTGCAGCATAAACCGGGTTGTTCGGGAAGTAAAGCCCGGATTGTACAGCTAGTTATGCCGCCAACGGTTTATGGCGGCACCGGCTTGCGGCCTGTGCCACAAATACCAAAAAGCAATCAAACGACTATTTTTTGTCATTCTGAGCGTAGCGAAGAATCTCTCTTTTCAAGCAGGCGAGATTCTTCACTCCGCTGCGCTCCGTTCAGAATGACATGAATATTCAATGTTTTTTGACCGCAACTTCGTATAAGTTTATGATTTCATTAAATAAGGTAACGTCATATAGCCCCCCCTCACCCCAACCCTCTCCCCCCGAAGCGGGGGGGGAGAGGGGGTAGTTAGGTCGCCGAGTTTAATGACGCCAAAACATCAAGCTGTCCCATCTTTTTCCCTCTCCCCCAATGGGGGAGAGGGATAGGGTGAGGGGGAAGTAATCTTCTCGGAGTTAGCAATACGTTAGCGAATTTATGAACTGTTGTACTAAAGGTCTTTTCACCACCGGCTCAAGTCCCCCGGCCCATCTCGTCGTACAGCTTCATATAAGCCGCCACCATGGTGTCCCGGGAGAAGTTTTTTGCTACGTGGGCCCGGCAACGCTGCGGTTCCAATCCCGCCAGCAGCTTGAGGCTTTCCCGCAACTCCTCGTACGTGTGCACCGCGAACCCGGTTTCCCCGTGGGCCACCACTTCGGGCACCGCCCCCCGATCGTAGGCCAGCACCGGGGTGCCGCAGGCCATGGCCTCTATCATGGCCAAGCCGAAGGTCTCGTCCACCTCCAGGGGCAGCACCAGTGCCTGCGCCCGCTGCATCAGGTCCACCTTAAGGGCATGATCCGCCGGTCCCAGGTAGACGATCTGCTCGCCGTCGATCTGGTCGCGGATACGGCTGTCAAAATACGGCTGGTCCGGCTCAAAGACCGGCCCGGCAATGACCAGCCGCTCCCCGGTTTCCCGGGCCAGACGGATGGCCGTGTGGAGACCTTTGTCGGGGTAGATGCGGCCCAGGAAGAGGAGAAAATCTTCCTTAACGGCCTGAAAGGGATAATCCGCCAGGTCCAGGCCGTGGGGAATCAGGTGGAGGCGGGGATGTCCCTGGAGCTGCCGGGCCTGAAAGGCGCTCACCGCCACCAGGTGTGCCTTGGGGAAACTGAGCAGGTAGTCCCGTTTCATGGGGAACAGCGGCGTGTGAATGGTGATAACCAGGGGCGCCGCCGGGGCCAGAGTCCAGAAACCCGCCGCGGCCTCCAGGTGCGAGTGAATTACCTGGGGCGGCTGCTGCCTTAAGCGGGCGAAGGCGTGGGACAGGTGGAGGTTCTCGGAGAACTTATCCGGCGGCCAGAAGGAGGTCAGGAAATGCCCATACTGGGGTACTTCCAGGGTGGAATCCCCGGCGCTGAACAGCCAGACCTCCACCCCCCGGGCGCTGAGCCCCCGGATGAGGCCGGCCACCATCAGCTCCGTGCCGCCGTAAGTCACGGGCGGCACCGGAATCCAGGGGGGTGCGATCTGGGCTACCCGCATCAGTCGCCTCCCGGGGTGAGGCGCGCCCGCACCTCCGGTAAGGTCGCCAGGGGCGGCAGGGTGACGTCAGCCAGGGGGACTTCCATCCAGGTCAGCGGCTCCCCGGACTCCCCGTCGGGCACCGGAATGCTGAGCTGCGGCGGCGCCATCGCAGGCAGCCGCCAGCGCAGCAGGTCCGCCGCCATCAGGGACTCCATCAACGTGTAGAACACGGTCCCGGCCATCTGGTCCAGCCCCCGTTTGCGGGGCGTGGAGGTGAGAGGGGCGTGGAGGTGATCCATCTGGCCCACATAGACCTGGACCAGATGTTCCAGGTCCGGGGTGCCGGGCGCCAGACCAAGGTGGTCCAGGGCAAAGGACAGGAGGGCCAAGATTTCCACGCCGAAACCCGTCTTGAAGGGCAGGCGGCTCCAGAACTTCAAGGTGCCGGCCATCTCCCCGGACAGCAGGTAGGCTAACTTCTGGAGGGCCTGGACCCCGGGATGGGGGATCAAGGCCAACAGCGACCGGAGCATGGTGTTCAGCCGGCCGCCGTGAGGGCGCTGATAGACGATCTTGGCCGCCTCCAGCGTGTGGAACCAGAGGATGGCCCCCACCGGGTCCACCACCCACCGGGGATGAAAGTAGGGGGGCCGGATGTCCGCATCGATAAAGGCCACCACGGCCCGGGGATGGGTGACGTTTTCGGTCATCACCAGGTGATACAGGAAGGCCCGCATGGCCGCCCCTTTGCCCTGGGGGGCGCCCTGCTGGTCCGGCGGCAGCCGAAGGGCTACGGGGAAGACCTTGACCTGGGGAAAGGAGTCGGTCAGGCGCCTCAAACCGGCCGGACGCTCTCCCCCATACGCCACCCAGACCTGATCGATGAGGCTCCCGAAAAGCGGCCGCAGCATCAGCAAGAGGGCGTGCAGGTTGCCGGCTCCCCGGGCGTTCCGCAGGGGAAAGACCAGGTGCACCGGCACCCCTTCAGTCTGTTTCAGGCGGCTTACAACCTCCGGGTCGAAGCTGCCGCCGGGGATCAACCCCAGGGCGGGCAGCCGCGCCCCGCGCCCCCAGTCCGGGGGCCGGATCACCACCGGAGGACCGCTCATGCTGCCCCCCACAGGGCCTGGCGGGCGCCGGCTGCGACCTCAGGCGTTGCCAGCCATTGCTGCAGGGCCTGCCAGAGGCTGACGGTGTGCACGTACGTCTCATAAACCCCGGCGCCGGACTGCTCCAGCCGGTCCATCAGGGCCAGGTTCTCCAGGGTCTGCCGGGCGGCCTCGGAGTCGCCCTGAGCCAGGTAGTCCAGGGCCAGGAGGGTTTGGCTCTGAAAGGCCCTCTGGGGCAGGTCGTCTCCCAGAAAATTCCCGGGGTAGGGTTTGAAATCCCCGGCGGTCACCCGCGTCCGGCCCGGCCCCGGTTCCTGCTGGCGCAATTTCAGCCGGGTGTAGCAAAACCGCACCAGGTCCTGCCTGAGCCTCATCCAGGTGGGATGAGGCTTGTCCGGCGGCAGGTGGATGATGCTCAGGGTGTTGTCCAGGAAGAAAGGAATCCCGAACAGGCGGGCGTTCAGAATGTAGTCCGTGTCTTCACCCCGGGTGATGGCGGGATCAAACGGCAGATGGCGGCAGAGCGCCGCGGGCAGGGCCAGGTTGCCGCCGAACCCGAGGTACGTGGGTTTCAGTCGGGGCCCGGCCAGCACCAGGTCCGTGAGCGCCGCGTTCATCCACCGCATCTTGGGCCAATAACCGGCCCAGGCCGCGGCAGGCTCCGGGAGCAGGACGCCGCCGTCTTGGTCCCGGTAAATCCCGGCCAACCCGAAGACGGGGTGCTCCCGCCCCAACAGCTCCAGGTCCTCATCCACCTTGGCCAAAAAATCCGGGTCGGCGATCACCTCGTCGTCGTCCAGGCTGATGAGCGCCGGCGCACCGCAGATATTGGCGAGAATCAGGGTAAGGTTGCGAATCTGGGCATAACCGGCCAGGGACAGCAAGGGCAGCCACTCCGTCCGCCCCCGGGTCCGGCAGAAGTCCTGGAGGAGGCTGAGATGGGAGGCCGCAAACAACCTCACCGGGTAGGGGAGCGGCGGGGACTCGATGACCTCCCGGACCCGGTCCTCCACCGCCGCATCCAGGGCCGGCACCGTGGCCGCGGCCACCACGCCCACCTCAGCGCCGGCGGCGGCCAGGGGGGTCAGGCTTTCCAGGGTCCGGCGGAGCGTCCCCGGCGCGTCCAGGGGCGTGGGGTGATCAAAGACGATCTCCTCCGGGCCTGCCCCCCCGGGATAGGTCCAGTATGTCGGAATCGCCACGAAGTAACCACGCATGGGTTCAAGCTATCCACTCTGCCCGGATGAGTCAAGGAGATTATCGCGGCGTTCGCCCGGATGAGGCCGAAGCGTCACCCATCGGTGTGTTTCACAATTAACGTGACCCTGAAAAATCTGGTCTTGTGCCCCCCTTTCTTAAAGGGGGGTTAGGGGGGATTTTATAACCGTTTAAAATCCCCCTAAATCCCCCTTTATCAAAGGGGGACTTTAACAGCATTTCCTTGTAGTCCCCCCCCTTTTTTAAAGGGGGGCAGGGGGGATTATAAGGCTTCCCATGACGCAAAAAATTTTTGGCAATTACTTATTTACCCGCGTGATTTTCTGACTGGTGGTACAGTCTTTCCAGGCTATGCGCAAATCCTCGCACAGGATAGAAAGCCTGTGCCACCAAAAACTTTCTGGGCTCAAAAAGGTAATTCTGTCTTTATTAGCAACCCCTGTAGGGGCGGTTCGCGAACCGCCCCTACAATTCGGAGTATTACTTGTTTGATGGCGACTTTG
>JAUSOZ010000306.1 GCA_030655955.1 Deltaproteobacteria bacterium | reverse complement strand
TCCCAGGCCATCAGCGATTTTGCCAAGGTTATGCAAGGCGGCGCCTCTATACCGGCCCGATCTCCGGGTGGCCAGACCCCCCGGATCAACCTGGACCAGGACAACATCAAGAACAGCCTGGGACAACTGGTCTTGACCCTGGTGAAACTGCTCCACGAACTGCTGGAGCGCCAGGGCATCCGGCGCATCGAGTCCGGGTCCCTCACGGACGCCCAGATCGAGCGGCTGGGATTGACTTTGATGAAACAGGCTCAAGAGATCGACCGACTCCGACAGGAGTTCGGCCTGGAAGAAGACGACCTGAATCTCGACCTTGGCCCCCTGGGCCAACTCCTGTAAGGAGGAACTGCACATGGTTAAAAAACAAGGCATCCAGAGTTCCATTCAGAGCACCAATCTGGCGGATCTGCTGGAACGCATCCTGGACAAAGGCATCGTCATCGCCGGCGACATCAAGATCCGGCTGGTGGAAGTGGAACTCCTCACCCTGCAGATTCGCCTGGTGATCTGCTCGGTGGACAAAGCCAAAGAATTGGGGATAGATTGGTGGGTAGCCAACCCGGCCTTTAATTCCCAGGCCCCTTCGGAAGAACTGGCGGCCTCCCTTAACAAGATCGACGCCCGCTTGGGGCGCCTGGAATCTGCCATGGCTGTGGCCGGCCCCTGAGTTCCTTGGCGACTTAGGGAAAGCCCTGCTTCGGGGAGCGGGTGACGACATAGAGCCGCCCAAGGTCCCGGGGCCTCAGCCGGATAGTGGTATCCGACAGCATCAATGAACCAGCGGCTGCAATCGAGCCGCGTGGGGGAAGCTTACCCTTACGCCCTCCCAGAACCGGACATGAATCTCTAGACTCATCCGGCTCCCATCGACCAACCATAATTACATGACCTTGCCTTATCTGGTGGCTCCTCGCATTGCTGGTTGGCCACCTGGTAAGGCTGACAGACACAACCCCTACGCTCCACCCCCAATACGGGACTTCTCCGCTACTACGGGTTGTTCCGCCACTGTGTCCCGCCTCGTGACTCTCACCCTTGTGGGGCCTCCACCTGGGCTTTTCGCTTAACATCCG
>JAUSOZ010000156.1 GCA_030655955.1 Deltaproteobacteria bacterium | reverse complement strand
CGGAGCAATATTTTACCCAGGTGACCGACTATCTGGACTGGTACCGGAACCAGGGGTTCCCCACCGAGACTATGGTGGGAATCATGTTTTCCCGGCATGATTGGGTGGCGCATAACCTGGAATTGGACGACTTCCTCATCCAGGCCCTGGAGAAGCGGGGTTTAGGGGTAATCCCCATCTTTTATTATTCCCTGAAAGACGACGGCCTGGGGACCCGGGGCGGGTTGGAAATCATTCAGGATTATTATTTAGACCCACAGGGCCGCCCCCGCATCGCCGCCCTGATTAAACTGACCGCCTTCTTCCTGGGGAGCCAAAAGGGCGCCGTCAGCGAGGGCGGCACGGCCCAAACCAGTCAGGGATTGCTGGCCCGGCTCAATATCCCCCTGATCCAGCCGTTGACCTCATATTATAAAACCGAGGCGGAATGGGAGGCCGACCCCCAGGGTCTGGGGATGGAAATCGGCTGGAGCCTGGCCCTGCCGGAGTTCGAGGGGGTGATTGAACCCGTGCTGGTGGCGGCCGGTATGTCGCAAAAGGAGGTGGACGCCGACCTGATCTCCGGGCGCCTGCCCATCGCCGAACGGGCCGAGCGTCTGGGCGACCGCGTAGCCCGCTGGGTCCGCTTACAAGCCAAACCCCCGGCGGCGCGCAAGATCGCCATCATCCTGCACAATAACGCCTGCGCCTCGGTGGAAGCCTCGGTGGGGGCGGGGGCCCACCTGGATACCCTGGAGAGCGTGGCTCGCCTCCTCAAAACCCTGGAGCAGGCCGGCTATGGGATAGAAAATGCCCCGGCGGACGGCAAAGAGCTCATCGACACCATCATGGGCCGCAAGGCCATCAGTGAATTCCGCTGGACCACGGTGGATGAAATAGTCGCTAAAGGCGGACATCTGGCTCAGGTGCCGGTGGATACCTACCGCCGCTGGTTCAGCGAATTTCCGCCGGCCCTGCAACAGCGCCTGGTGGAAGCCTGGGGAGAACCGCCGGGACAGCAGCAAAACGGTATCCCGGCCGCGATGGTGCATCAGGGCCGCATCATCGTCACCGGCGTCAGCTATGGCCAGGCGGTGGTCTGCGTCCAGCCCAAGCGAGGCTGCGCCGGGTCCCGCTGCGACGGCCGGGTATGCAAGATTCTGCATGATCCTGATGTCCCCCCACCGCATCAGTATATCGCCACCTATCATTATCTGGATAAGGAATTCGGGGCGGATGTGGTCCTGCATGTGGGCACCCACGGCACGCTGGAGTTTCTTCCCGGCAAATCAACCGGGCTGTCGGGAGGCTGCTGCCCGGATGTGGCCTTGGGTCATCTGCCGCATCTGTATATCTACAACGCCGACAATCCGCCCGAGGGCACCATTGCCAAGCGCCGCGGTTATGCCGTCCTGGTGGATCATATGCAAACGGTGATGACCGCCGCCGGCCTGTATGACGAAATGGGTGAGTTGGACCGCTTGCTGGCGGAATATGACCGGCTGAAAAACGTGGAGCCGGGCCGGGCCCACCTTATGGAACACCTCATTCTGGATTCCCTGGAGAAGAGTCATCTCAGCCAGCAAATATCGCTTTCCCCGGAGCTGGCCTTTGGCCAGGTGGTGCAACGCATCCATGACGGCCTGTCTCTGATCCGCAATACCCAAATCCCGGACGGCATGCATATCTTCGGCCAGTTGCCCCAAGGGGAGCGGCGGGCTGATTTCCTCCACGCCGTCATCCGCTTTCCCGTGAGCGGCGGACCTTCATGGAATCGGCTCATGAGCCGTTTGTTGGGCGTTTCCCTGGATAACGATGCCACCGGCCGGGCCCAGGAAGCCGTGGACCAGGCCGGGCGCACCATCATCAATCGCTGGCTCACCGAGATGCAACCGTCCTTGGAAGGGGTCATCCATAAAACCTGTTCCAGTGGGCGCGATGCTGACAGCCTGGCGGAGATCGAGCATTTTGAGGGGCGTTTGCGTGACCTCCAACGCCGTCTGGAAGATTCCCGGGAAATGGAGTCCTTGCTCAACGGCTTTTCCGGGGGGTTTATTCCTCCCGGCCCCTCCGGGTTGATTACCCGCGGCCGGGATGACGTCCTGCCCACCGGCCGCAACTTCTATTCCCTGGACCCCCAGCGGGTGCCCAGCCGGGGGGCCTGGGAGGTGGGTAAACGGCTGGCCGAAGCGATTGTGAAGAAATACCTGACGGAAACCGGCGACTACCCGGAAAATGTTGCCCTCTATTGGATGGCCAACGACATCATGTGGGCCGACGGCGAAGGCATGGCCCAGATCATGTACCTCATCGGGGTGCGCCCGGTGTGGCAAAGCAACGGCCGGGTGCAGGGTTTTGAAATCATCCCGGTGCCCGAGTTGGGACGGCCCCGAATTGATGTGACCATCAAGGTTTCCGGGATCGCTCGGGATAATTTTCCCAATTGTGTTGAGCTGTTAGTTGAGGCCATTCAGGCCGTGGCTTCCTTACCGGAAGCGGTGGAGGACAATTTTCTCCGGCGGCATAGCCTGGAATTAATAGCGAAATTAGACCAGGACCCGTCTGATGCGACCGCCTGGCGCCAGGCGACCTATCGCATCTTTGCCAGCCAACCCGGCACCTACTCCGCCGGAACCCAACTGGCGGTTTATGCCTCCGCCTGGAAGGACGAAGCGGATCTGGCCCAGGTTTTCCTCTATTGGAACGGCTATGCCTATGGCAAGGGGGTGTTCGGAGAACCGGCGGCGGCCGCCCTGGCCCATAGCTTAAGCACCGCCCGGGTGACGTATAACAAGACCGTCACGGATGAATACGATCTGTTCGGCTGCTGTTCTTATTTCGGGACACATGGCGGTCTGACGGCCGCGGCCCGGCATCTCTCCGGGCAGCCGGTCAAGACCTATTATGGCGATACCCGCTCCCCCGAGCAGGTGACCGTGCGGGACCTGGCGGATGAAATCCGCCGGGTGGCCCGGGCCAAGGTGCTCAACCCCAAGTGGATCGACGGCATGAAAAATCACGGTTATAAAGG
>JAUSOZ010000304.1 GCA_030655955.1 Deltaproteobacteria bacterium | reverse complement strand
GTCCTCCCCTTGCAGGAGGCCGGCAAAGTACTCGTATAACGCCTCAGGCCAGGATTTCGCCGGCATGGATAAATTACCCCGGATCAGACGTGATTTGAGCGTATTCCTGAGCTTGTGGTCCGGTAAAGATTTTCCCGCCATCAACCCGCAGCCGTTTCGGCTGCGAACTGCAATTCGTAGAGACGCCGGTAGAGGCCTCCCTGCCTGAACAGTTCCTCATGCGTGCCCGTCTCCACGATGCGCCCCGCATCCATGACCACCAGGCGGTTGGCGTTCCGCACCGTGGAGAGGCGATGCGCGATAACTAACGTGGAGCGCCCCTGGATGAGGCGGTCCAGGGCCTGCTGCACCTCCTGCTCCGACTCCGAGTCCAGGGAAGAGGTCGCTTCATCCAGCAGGAGGATGGGGGGGTTCTTGAGGATGGCCCGGGCGATGGCCAGCCGTTGGCGCTCGCCGCCGGAGAGGCGGACCCCCTGATCCCCGATAACGGTGTCCAGGCCCTGGGGGAGGGCGCAGACAAAGTCATAGGCGTGCGCGGTTTTGAGGGCTTCGAGGATTTCCGCCTCACTGGCCCCCAGGCGTCCGTAGGCCACATTGAAGCGCACGGTATCATGGAAGAGGATGGTCTGCTGGGTGACCAACCCGATCTGGTCCCGGAGGGACGTAGGGGTGACCTCCGTAATATCCTGCCCGTCAATGAGGATGGCCCCCTGGGTCACCTCGTAGAAGCGAGGCAGGAGGTTCAACAGGGTGGTTTTGCCGGCCCCGGAGGGCCCTACCAGGGCCACCAGTTCCCCTTTCCTGATCACCAGGTTGATGTTCTCTAAAACCGTGGCGTCGCCGTAGGTGAAGGAGACCCCCTGGTAGACGATCTCCCGGGAGAGGGGCGGCAGAATACGCGCCTGGGAGGGCTCAGCACTTTGGGGGTTAATATCCAGGAAATAAAACACCCGCTGGGCTGCCGCCAGGCCCTCCTGGATAGCATTCTGGGCATTGCTGATCCCCTTAACGGGACCATACAGCAACAGCAGCGCGGCCAGAAAGGAAAAGAAGGTCCCCGGGGTGAAGTCGCCCTGAATGACCTGATAACCCCCATAAATGATGACGCCCGCCAGACCCAGGGCCCCTAACGCCTGGGCCATGGGCGAGGACAGCCCCCGGATGATCAGGAGCTTCAAGCGGAGCCGCATATACTCCTGGCTGGCCTGGAAGAACCGGTCCTGTTCAAAGTCTTCCCGGACAAAGGCCTTGACGATGCGCTGCCCGGTGAAATTCTCGTAAAGGAGGGTGCCCAGCCGGGACATGGTCTTCTGACCCTCGCCCGACAGGGCTCGCAACCGCCGCCCGTAGCGCATGGTGAAAAATGCCACCAGGGGAATGAACGCCACCGCCATCAGGGCCAGTTGCCACTGCCGGTAGAAAATCACCGCGGTGAGGGCCACCAGGGTGAAGCTGTCGCCCAGGAGGCTCGTGACTACCCGGGCGATGGATTCCTGCAGCACCATGACATCATAGAGCACCCGCCCCATTAACACCCCGGTGGCCTGCTCGTCAAAAAACGCCAGGGGCTGGCGCTGCAAATGGTCAAAAAGCTGTTCCCGGATGCGGCTGACCGCGTGCAAGCCGGCGTAGTTCATCTGGTACTGGTGGACAAAGGACAGGACCCCCTGGGCCACATAAAGGATAATCACCAACGGCGCCAGCACATAGAGCATGCGCAGGTTTTTGGCGAAAAAGACGTCGTCCAGGACCGGTTTCACCAAAAACGCCAGGAGGGCCGTGAGTCCCGACACGGACAACATGGCGATTAGCGCCAGCACCACCCGGGGCCAGTAGGGCTTCACGTAGCGCAAGAGGCGCAGATAAAGGCGGAGGTCTTCTTTCATCTTTAACTAAGGGGCGATGCGCGGCTCCCCGGTCAGGCGGTAGGAACCGGTCTCGGGCAGGCGGCAAAGGTTCGTCCCCGGGACCTGCATCAGCCGCCTCGCGGCCAGGGCCAGAGACGCCCGAGCTTGCCGGGGGGCTTCTGCTGGAGCCTCCGGAAGACGAGATTTTCCATCCGCTTGTCCCGGATGACAAAGGGCGGATGCCGCAGGGGAAATTCCATGGGATTCAAAGGTAAGTTGGCTAAAAAGTCTCTGGAGTTGAAAGTCTGGGTAGCGTCGGAGCGGAAGCCGAGATTCGAGACCAGATTGACGAAAGGATAAATTCCCATGCCGCTCTGCACCATACAGGCAAAGGCCCAACGATAGCTCCAGGCCAGGATGCGGCCGGACCCCGCCTCCTCAAAAGCCCTGAATATATAGTTTTGGACGTCCCTCCGGTCAAAAATATTCCCCAGCCACTGGTCGTCCCGGATTTCCGGCCAGAGTTTCATGTCATAGTCATACAGGTTATAGGCCCGCCGCCAGGTGGCCCAACCCGGAAAGCCACCCCCCGGACCAAAATAATAGCTATACTTCTGAGGCTCCTGGACCTGGCCCGCCACAAAATTGGTACCCGAAATGGCCATGATGCGGGTATCGTGGCGGTAGCGTTCCAGCAGTTCCTGGCAGAACGGGAAAAACGTCGGATGCGGCAGGGCGTCGTCTTCCAAAATAATGGCCTCCTCCACCTGCTCGAAGGCCCATTTTATGCCGGTGGCCAGACGCTGGTCGCAGCCCAGATTCTCCTCGGAATAGCTGGTCAAGACTTCGCAATCCCAATCCACCCGGTCGAAGAGTTCCCGCACCGCGGCGCAGCGCGCCGCCTCCCCCGGGATGTGGGGGCGGGGCCCATCCGCGGCCACCAGCAGGGTCCGGGGCCGGGCCTCCCTGATCCTGGCCAACACCTGGGAGGTAGTGTCCAACCGCTGAAAAATGACTATGACGACGGGGGTCTGGAGCCGGCTGCCGCTCATGGCTCACCCCGGTTGGGACTGTTTAGCTGCATCTCAAATCCCCTTATCCAACAATTTTCCCTGAGACCGCTGATTCGGCCGTGGTCCATGACGCCTGACGGCACTTTACCCTGAGCCCTCAAGCCGCTGAGGGGCCCAAAGCCGGGGTAAACGAGGCGATGGTTTGGGCGATGCAGCCGCCCAAACAGTTGCCCCCCAGTTTGTGCCGGCATTCCAGGCAATCCGCAGTGGCGCCCACCCCCCGAAAGGCTTGCAGCTTGTTCTCGTAATAGCGCACGATCTCCTGGCGGGTCTCGAATTGGTCCAGATGGGTCGTCTCCCACCGGGAGAGGGGAAAGCAGCTCCACACCGACAGATCGACGCCGATATCCACGATGGGATTGCAGGTCAACTTGAAGGTCACCCCGTTGTAGATCATGGGGCCGATGTCCTCGGGTTTAAACATGCACACGGTGAAGCCGCAGTCGAGCCCGAGGAAAATGCCCCGGGGGCCGGTAAGTTCGGCCAGGCGGGCGATTCTCTGGCCCACTTCGGGGTAATGCTCCCGGAGGATATGGGTGTTCTGGCCCCCCAGGATGGGTTGGGTGAGGCCCAGGCGTATGTGGCGGTCCAGGTCATATCTTTCCACCAGGTCGATGAGAAACTCACCGTCGAAATCCGGGCGGTAGATGTTGAATCCCAGGGCCACCTTCCGCTTCAGGGCGTCCAGGGTCGCGGCTACCTGATCCCTCTCGCCGGGCAGCGCGTCGTCCGGGTGGTTGACGTTGATAATGGTCAGCATCTGCTCGGAATCGAGTCGGCCCAGGTACTCCAGGGCCGCACCCGGCATCAGGCCGTTGGAAAAGAGCTTGATCCGGAATCCTTCCGCCAGAAATCGGTCGATGATGACGGGAAAGTCGGGATGGAGGGTGGGTTCTCCGCCCAATAAGCCCACCTGGTTGGTGGCGGAGCGTTTGAAAAACCTGATAACCTTTTCCAGGTCGTCCAGGGAGAGAAAACGCTTCGACTTGTCAGCCCCGGCGGCGTCCTCAAAGGCGATTTTCTCCTGGGCGAAACAATACTTGCAGCGTCGATTACAGTAGTTGGTGAGTAGGACGTTTCCCATGGTCTCTTATCCTGGCCTCCGGCTGGCCCAGCCCGCAGACCTCACTTCCTGGCGCGGTAACGCCGTTGATTTTTCCAGAGGAACCTGGCTTTGTACCCCAAATCTGGATTTTCGAAACAATAGAAACCGGAAAAGATGTCCGGGTGATCGGCGATCATTTTGGGAAGCCAGCGGGCGTTGGGAGAAGGCAGGAAGAACCATGGCCGCTTCACCATGGCCCGCTTGTCTTCGTGGGAATATAAGGAAGCATTATGCAGTTCCAACGGCTTCATCAGGCCACGGAATTCCCGGGTGAGTTCGGTCCCGGGAACTGCGGCCAGGAGATTAAAGGAGAAGCGGGCGTTGATCCCTTGCTTTTCCACCAGTTCGGCCCGCAGCAACTCCACCAGGGAGATGGTTTCCTCAAAGTGGCGCCGCTCCTCGAAGGGGAAGCCGTACATGAAGAACATCTCCATGTTGCTGAAATACTTGGCGGTGAGCCGGATGGTGTCGATGGCTTCTTTCCGGGTGTATCCTTTCTTGATGCGGGCCAAAACTTCGTTAGACCCCGATTCCACCCCAAAGCCTACGCCCGTGCAGCCGGCTTCTTTGATGGCCTGGAGAAGTTCCGGCTTCATCAACCCCACCCGGCCGAAGCACGTCCAGGAGAGGGAAAGGCCGCGCCGCTTCAGTTCGCCGCAAAACTCCAGAACCCGGGCAGGTTCCAGGACGAAGGTGTCGTCCAGGATGGAGATGTTGTTGCCGCCGGTCTGGCGCAAGATGCCTTCGATCTCATCAATCAGGGCCACGATCGACCGGGGCCGGTACCGCTTCCAAAACATGCTGGAATAACAATAGGTGCACTTAAACGGGCAGCCCCGGGCGCTGAGACAGGAAACGACTTTATAGCAGCTCAGATCCACGATGCCGTGCGCCGGCGGCGGCAGGACGTTCAGGTCCTGGATCAGGGCCCGGGGCGGGGTGGTAACGGGCTTGCCGTCTTGGCGGTAGGAGATCCCGGCGATGTCATCTAAGGGGCGGCGGTCCAAAAGCGCCCCAAAAAGCTCCACCGCGGTTTCTTCGCCTTCGCCGTGCACCACGATGTCCACCTGGGGGAATTCCCGGATGATGGCTTCACCCACGCCGGTCACCCCGGTGCCGCCCAAGACGACGATCTTGCCCGGGTCCCTTGCCTTGACGGCCTCCAGGGCCTTGAGGAGAAAGGGCAACATCGGGCCCATTAATCCCACTCCTAAAATCGGAGTTTCATCCCAGAGGAAGGCGGCGATTTTCTCTACCTTATAGGGATTCTGGCCGGAGTTCGCGACCTGATAGTCCCGGAAATTCACCGCGATCCCGGCTCTATCCAGGGCGGCGGCGATATAGAGGGTCCCCAGGGGCAGGAACGTGTGATTCCATTTCTTGCCCAGAGGACTGAACAGATTCGCGATGGTAATCTGAGGGCCAAGGTTTTTCAAATCCAGTACACCACCTGTCCTATCACCCCTACCAGGATGACGAATTCTTTGTCGGGCTCAGTTTCATCAAAAAAAACCTTGCCGTTAAGGGTAATCCAACAGTGCCCCTCCTTCCGGTTGTCCCCCATGAGGCCGAAGTTGAGAATGGCGGGATAACCGAAACGCCGGAGAAACCGGTAAAGGAGGTAAGACCGGCTGATACAGATCCGCCGGCCCAGAAACGCCTGGCGGTGCAAGAGCAGTCCGACGTAGCGAGCCAGGTCCCGGGGGTAATTCTCCCCGGGGGACGAAAACTGGCGGCGTGGCTGAAGCAGCCGGGCCATCTGCTGAGGGCTCAGGAAGTAGTTGAGGGCTGGAATAAAACAGGCGGTCAGGCGAATTTCCAGACTGAGCCCGCGCGGCAGCTTATCCCCCGGCAGCGGCCTCGGGATGAGCTGATTTTTGGCGCTCTGCGCCTCAAAGGATGACACGGGCATGAAAGTTTCCCCAATCGTGGTGAGAGGGAACCGGTGGCGCCAGGGGTTCCTGTCCCTGACGGAACCAGGGCGGTACCCCGGCGCAAAAAATCCGGTGAGGGCAGCTTGCGCATTCCGGCGGGAAAGACTTGTCGCCCTCCAGCTTGCGGGTCAACTCCCGCAGGTGCAGTTCTAATTTCGGAAAGAGACACGCCGGCCACTTCTCCAAATACACCCAGCGTTTGTGGTCCAGGGCGTGTTCGATCCCCCGGCGAATAGCGGCGGCGGCCTGGGGCAGCGAGAATGGCTGGCGCCCGGGAACTACGGCCAGCTGGTTGACGGGCCAGGAGCTGGCCTCAGCCAGGGTCCGCTCCAGGGTGGCCAGGTTTTCCGGCACCGCCACCAGGCGCGCCTCCAGGAACGTCGGCCCCCCGCCCCTTAGCTCTTTCCCGGCTTTTTTCACCTGCTTCAGGGCGGCCTGGGCCACTGCAAAACTCCCGCGCCGGCCGGCCAGCCGATCATGCTCCCCT
>JAUSOZ010000287.1 GCA_030655955.1 Deltaproteobacteria bacterium | reverse complement strand
CAGGAAGCCGAGCAGGCTATGAAGGTTATCCCTGATCATCAAATTTGTTTAAGATTACAGGCTATTGTCAGCAGTGCGAGTTACCCCATCAATTTAGTAAGCAAAATATTTGGAACGTCCAGACAAACAGTATGGCGCTGGATTAAAAGATTTTCATCAGAGGGCCTGTCCGGACTGAAAGATGAAGCGAAAGGCCATCGGCCTGCCAAGTTGAATGAAGAACAACGCCAACAAGTAGCGAAATGGCTGGCGGAAGGAAAGGACAGCCAGGGCAACCCCGTGCATTGGACTTTAGCTAAGTTGGCCATGTCCGTGGATACCGAGTTTGGCGTTAGCATGAAACAAACTCCGCTTTGGCGCCTGGTGCGGCAATTAGGGTTCAGACAAAAAGTTCCTCGTCCCTATCACGCTAAAGCCGATAAAAGCGAGCAAGAATCTTTTAAAAAAAACTACTGAAGAGATGAAACCATTTATTGATGCTTCTCCAAATAACCAGGTTTTTTTCTTTGATGAGAGCAGATTCGGACTAAAGCCTCACATTGGACGCTGTTGGGCGCAGAAAGGGGTGATGGTGCAAACCCCAGTCAATCCCGGCTACCAAAACTTCTATATCTTTTCAGGGGTCTCACCCATTACAGGAGACTCTTTCTCCCTTTTTCTACCTAGTGTTAATACTCAAACCATGAATATCTATCTTGGAGAATTGTCGAAAGCTTTTACTGACTGCAACATCATGCTCATTATGGATCAAGCAGGCTGGCACAAATCGCAACGTCTTCAACTGCCAAATAATATTCAGATTAAATTCTTGCCTCCTTATTCTCCAGAGCTAAACCCAGTGGAAAGGCTCTGGAATTGGTTAAAAAAACATGTTTGCAGGAATCGATTATTTGAGTGCGAGGAGACCTTAATGGATGTCCTAGCCGAAAACCTGCGTTTCCTTTCGCCAACCCGGTTAACCGGGCTTTGTGGGTGCAGCTATTTGTAACATTATAAAGGGAAATCTATATGACTTGGCATTTCCCATGCTGTATCTCGTTGGGCTCTTGATTAATCTCGACAGCTTCGATGCACCCATTGCCGGCTGACGGTGATGGTGCTATCTCCTTTGTCCTTGAGGAATTGCCAGACCAGCAGAACGGCGATTACCATGATTGCGCCAACCCATACGGCCCGTATCCGAGTGCTCTGCTCTGACCTGTCATCCGTTCAATCCCCTTTGATATTGTTTCCCGACTTCTTTGAAAGTACACCGGGGATCAAACCGCTCGACATCCTGCTCGGCTCCTGGATTCTGTTATACCAATCTGCCTGCAAAGGTGGCGTAGGCTGAAGCCTGGGACTACTAAAATGGTCTTTTGATAACTCTGTATTATTCACCTTTATGTGGCGTGCTTGAGTCGCCGCCCCCGCCCAAGACCGCATAAAGCCGCACCTGATTGGCGAGCTTCGCCAGACGGGTGGCGATGAGTCCCACCTGCGCGGCGTAGAGAGAGCGTTGCGCATCCAGCACGTTCAGGTAGATGTCGATCCCTTTTTCATAGCGGAGAGTGGAAAGCCGATAGGTTTTGGCGGTGGCATCCACCAGGGATTGTTGCGCCTCCATCTGATCCCCCATGGTTCCCCTTCTGGCCAGCGCATCGGCCACCTCTTTGAAGGCCCCCTGGATCGCCTTCTCATATTGAGCCACGGCGATCTCCCTTTCCACCTTGGTTGCTTTCAGCCCCGACCAGACCCGGGCATCGAAGATCGGCATAACGATCTGGGGGGCGTAATTCCAGACGAACGTACCGGACTTGAAGAGTCCCGACAGATCGCCGCTGGCGCTTCCTATGGCGGAGGTGAGCGAAATGCGGGGGAAGAAAGCGGCCCGAGCGGCGCCGATATTGGCATTGGCGGCCTTGAGTAAGTTCTCCGCCTGAAGAATATCGGGGCGACGCAGGAGCACTTCGGAGGAAGTCCCGGGGGAAACGTCCGGCAACGGTTTGACGACGCTCAACTGCTCCGGCAACATATCGGCCGGCACCATTGAGCCTGCCAGCAGGTTAAGGGCATTTTCATCTTGAGCCGCCCGTTCGGTGAACCGGGCGACGTCCACCCGGGCCGCATCCACTCTCGTTTGAGCCTGGCGAAGATCCAGTTCGGGCACGATTCCAACTTCAAAGCGCCGTCGAATTAAATTGAAGCCGGCCTGCTGGCTCTCGAGGGTGGATTGGGCCAGTTTGAGGTTTTCCCGATCCGCGGCCAGGGTCAGATAGGCGTTGGCAACTTCGGACACCAGTAAGATCTGGGCGCTGCGGCGGGCCTGTTCGGTGGCGAAGTATTCCTCCAGGGCCCGTGTTGATAGGCTCCGAATCCGGCCGAAGAAATCAATCTCCCAGGAACTGATGCCCAGATTGGCCCCGTACTCTTCCAACGTTACCAAACCGTTGCTACCGGAAATCCTGACGTGTTGCTTGGTGGCGGTGAAGCCTGTTTCCACTACCGGGAAAAGCTCGGCGCGCTGGATGCGGTAAAGCGCCCGCGCCCTTTCCACATTCAAAGCGGCCACCCGCAGATCACGGTTGTTTTTCAAGGCCGTCGCGATGATCGCTTGAAGTCGTTCATCGGCGAAAAATCCCCGCCAGTTCAGATCGGCGGCAGCCCCCTGCGTGGACGGAGTCTCTTTGTAGGCCGGGCCACTGGGCCAGGCGGCGGGAACCGGCGCCTCGGGCCGGGTGTATTTCGGGATCATGGTGCAGCCGGTGAGGAGAACCGCCGTTATTGCCAAAAATGAAAATAGCTTCCCTATCATGTCACTGCCCCTCTGAAGGACTCTGGGCGTCCGGATCGGGCTCTGCTGTTGGAGCGCTTTTCTTTTTCGCGAACAGCTGCACCACCCCCACAAAGAAGAGGGGGATGAAGAAGATCGCCAGGAAGGTGGCCGTGACCATGCCGCCGAGGACGCCGGTGCCGATGGCTATTTGCGCGCCGGCGCCGGCCCCGGTGGCCATGGCCAGGGGCAGGACGCCGAAGCCGAAGGCCAGTGAGGTCATAACGATGGGGCGCAGCCTCAATTTCGCCCCTTCCAGCGTGGCCTCGATCAACCCCATGCCCTCCCCTACCTTGGCCATGGCAAACTGCACGATCAAAATGGCGTTTTTGGTCGTGAGCCCCAGAACGGTGAGGAGCCCGATCTGGAAATACACATCGTTGGGGAGTCCCCGCAGCGAGGTGGCCACCACTCCGCCGATGACGCCGAGCGGCAAGGCCAGCAGAATGGTGATGGGAATGGTCCAGCTCTCATAAAGGGCCGCCAGGCAGAGAAAAATCACGATAATGGAAAAGGTGTAGAGCAGTCCGGTCTGGGCCTTGGCCATGCGCTCCTGGTAGGAGAGTCCGGTCCAGTCATAACCGACCCCCTTGGGCAGCTTTCCGACAATCTCTTCCATGGCCTGCATCGCCTCCCCGGAGCTCCTCCCGGGCGCCGGTTCACCCCAGATGTTCAACGCCGGAAAGCTGTTGAACCGCTCCAAGAGCGGCGAGCCCTGGAACCAGTGGCCGGCGGCGAAGGAAGTGAAGGGCGTCATCGTCCCCTTGGCATTGGGAACGTAGAGCCGCTCCAGGTCTTTGGGCAGCATCCGGTAGGGCGCGTCGGCCTGGACATAAACCCGCTTGACCCGTCCCCCCTGGATGAAGTCGTTCACGTAGGCGCTGCCGAAGGCCGCCGAGATGGTGCTGTTGATGGTGCTGATGGGAACCCCCAGGGCGCCCGCCTTTTCCCAATCCACGTCGATACGGTATTGGGTCACATCTTCCAGGCCGCTGGGGCGGACGCGAACCAGCCTCGGGTCCTTCGCTGCCAGGCCGAGCATCTGGTTACGGGCCGCCATCAAGGCTTCGTGTCCCAGCCCGCCCCGGTCCTGCAATTCAAAGTCGAACCCGCCCGCCCGTCCCAGCTCCATGACCGCTGGTGGCGGGAAGGCAAACACCCTGGCGTTGCGGATCTTGGAGAACTTTGCCATGGCGCGCCTTACCAGGGCATCAACTTTCAGGCCCGCCCCGGGGCGCAACTCCCAGTCCTTGAGCTTGACGAACCCCAGCCCCACGTTCTGCCCGGCTCCGGAAAAGCCCCGGCCCGCGACCGTGAAGCAGGAGGCCACTGCTTCTTTTTCTTCCTCCAGAAAGTGGCTTCGAACTCCATCCAGGACATGCTTGGTCTGCTCCAGGGTCGAACCCGTCGGCAGCATCGCCTGGATGTACATGATGCCCTGGTCCTCATTGGGAAGATAGGCGGTGGGCATGCGCTGGAAAAGGAATACCAAGGCCACCACTATCAGCAGGTAAATAACCAGGTAGCGCAGCTTTTGCGCCAGAATCCGGCCGACCATGGCCTGGTACCGGTCCCTGGTCCAAAAAAACCCCCGGTCGAACCACCGGAGAAATGGACGAAAGAGAACGAAACCGGTCTCCGCGGCCTCATGGCCCTTGGCCACCGGCTTGAGGAGCGAGGCGCATAGAACCGGAGTCAGGATCAGGGCCACCAGGACCGACAGCAGCATGGCGGCGATGACGGTCACGGAAAACTGGCGGTAGATGACCCCGGTGGAGCCGCCGAAGAACGCCATGGGG
>JAUSOZ010000285.1 GCA_030655955.1 Deltaproteobacteria bacterium | reverse complement strand
CCACGGCCTCGACGCCGGCCTCGCTGGTCATGAGCATATCCATCTGGCGGGTGAAGATGAGCAGGCGGCCGATGAGGTCGAGCTTTGCCTGGATGACCGGGGACTCATATTTTTGCAGGCGGGCGTCCACCCGGTCGCCCTTGACCTCCACCGAGAAATCCAGGCCCATGAGGACAATAGCGATGGCCCGGACCCGGCGGCTGCGGCGCACGTCGTCGGCGGCGCCGCCCTTGAAGGAGAAGGTGATGTAGTTTTTGTTGACCGTGGCGCCGCAGTAAGCGTCCAGGACGCTGTAGTGGTAGCCCACCCGGGAAGAGAAATTGAGATATTTGTCCGAGATGATGGCGTAACTGCGCTCGCCGAAGCGTTCCTCCACATTGGGGGCCGCCATCATCTGTTCCCGCATCACCGACAACAGCCCGGAGAGTTGCACGGGGCGGGGTTCCCGAGCCCGCACGTCCTCCCGGAGCATCCCTTGCAAGAGGGCCTGGAGGGGGACCGAGGCCACCTGGTCCGGGGTTACCTTGTCGGCCTGGAGAGCGGCTGCCGTCAAGCCGCCGCCCAGGTCGATGAGGTAGAGGTCCAGGGGGATGGCGGCGTTCAGCTTCACGGCATACCCCTCCCGGGCCGAGACCAGGTCGCTGATCTTGAACATCTCGGTGTAGGAGAATTCATGCACCAGCCTCCCCAGGTCGTGGAGGGACCGGCAAAAATCCGGGGAAAATTCCGCTGATCTGGGGTCCACCAGGTGCAGGGGCAGGATAAACTCGGCCACCTGCTTCAAGGTCTCATAGACCGGGGTGTCTTTCAGGTGGGATTCCCGGATAGGCAGGTGGTCCAGCAATTCCGGCACCTGCCCCTGATAGACGCGGCAGGTGTAGGCGTCCACCGTGACGATCTGGCCCTGGGTAATGGCCTGGGTGGCCACCTTGGTATCCAGGAGGGTGGGCAGGGAAAATTCCCGGCTCAGGGAGGCCATGTGTCCGGAGATGCTGCCGGAATCGGTGACGATGGCCTGGGCCTTGGCCATCACCATGACAAATTTGGGCGAAGAATGCCGGGCTACCAACACCGCTCCGTCGGGGAAATTGAGCAGGTCCTCGTCGCTCTGGATCTGAAAGGCCGGGCCGCACCCGACGCCGGGGAAGGCGGCGGCCCCGCCCTCCACCAGCACGGGATACCCTGAAACCGCCGGGATGTCTTGGAGTTCCTTGCCGGTGGGGGCCTGCAGGACCAGGGGCCGGCTCTGGAGCACCATGAGGCGGCCGGCTTTATCCAAAGCCCACTCCACATCCTGGGGGCAGCCGTAGTGCTCCTCCAGCTTGACGCCATACCCCGCCAGGACCTTGATCTGCTCCGGGGACAGGCAGGGTTGATCCTGAAGCTCCGGCGGCACCGGGCTCTCATGCAGGCCGGCGTCGGGATTGGCCACTAACTGGACGGGTTTACGAGCCACCTTCAGGTCCAGAATGGGAAAATCTTCGGTCTTGGCGACCCGATAGGTGTCCGGGGTAATCACCCCGTCCACCGCATAAGGTCCCAGGCCCCAAACCGCGCTGATGAGGAGATTGTCATCCCTGAGGTTGAAGGGATGGTGGGAATACATCACGCCGCTGGCCACCGCGTCCACCATTTGGAGGCAGACGACGCTCATGGCGATGTCTTCATCCCGGATGCCCTTGTTGAGGCGGTAAGAAATAGCCCGGGGAGTATAGAGGCTGGCCAGGATTTTTTTGTAGGCCGGGAGCAGTTCGTCGCCCGGGACATTCAGGATGGTGAGATATTGCCCGGCGAAGGACAGTTCGCTGTCTTCGCCGATGGCGCTGGAGCGCATGGATACCCGGACGGAAGATTCACCGATCTCAGATTCCATCCGGGCATAAGCCGCGCCGATGGCCTCGGCCAGGGCCGGGGGCATCTGGGCCCCGCTGATCAAGGCTTGAATTTCATCGCTCACCTGTTTGACGGTCTGGGGGTCGGCGGGGTCGATCTCCATCTTCTGCTTGTTGATCTCATCCACCAGATCATTAAAGGCCAGAAAATCGGTGTAAGCCCGGGTGGTGATGGCAAAACCGGCGGGGATGGGCAGGCCGATCTTCATGGCCTCGCCCAGGTGGGCATTCTTGCCCCCCACCCAATCCACCATGTCCCGGTTCACTGCCGACAGGGGCAGGACCGGATCGGTGAGGGGGAGTTCCTTTTTTTCACCCAGTCGGTCTTTGATGTTCACGTTGATCCGGTCCAGCACCCCATAGAGGACGGGATACTTGTGGCCCGAGAGGACATCCAGACTCTTGATCATCCGGAAGGCGTGGAACGCGGCCCGGGCCGCCTGGGATCTGACATAGGACATGCCGAACACGTGCCGGCCGGTAAGTTTCTCCTCCAGGTCGGTAATGATGTTCAACAGCTGGGTGTTGGAGTCCAGCAGGTCCTTGAAGCAGGCATAGCGGAAGCGGAAGGCTGCGGCCAGGTCGTCGCGGGAGGGTCGGCCCCGGCGGCCGGTGAACTTGCGGTAAATTTCCCGGAATAAATTGAGGGTTTCCATCGCCGTCACTCTTCTTTTTATCTAACAAGAATCATACCAGAAAATAGCCTGGCGCGATCAGCTTTTGCGGTCAGCCAAAACCTCTGACCGGCGCCGGGTAGGGGGTGACCGGCTAACCCCTCTGGTGGCGGCCCCAAGGCCCGCCCTACCTTCTTTTCATGATTTATTGGGGGCCTTGGGGACACGAGAGATCGATGGCATCATACCCCTCATATACCCCGGCGGGGTGGCGAGAAAGAGGAGCCCCGGCGCCGCGCCCCCTGATACCCCCTTTACACTCTGTAAAAATTGCTGACAGAGTAGTGGGTCAGCCGGGAGCCTGAATTTTAGGTTAAAGTCTTATAATGCTTATTTATCAATATGTTAACTTAATTGCGGCTGCTAAACTTTTCCTGGCACGGCCATTGCTTTATACAAAACTGAACGGGTAGGACTGTGAAACCCGTGTATGTGCAATTGTATCAATATGGTAAAAGATTGGTTTGTCAGAGTTTTTATCATTCAGTCGGGAGAAACACCAGGAACATGAGGCACTATCGCAACTCCCCGCCAAACTGCCGCAGGTGTCCTCTCTTTTTAACCGTGAAGCACCTTAAGTCATTCCGAGGAGGTCTTGTATGAAAGTATTGGTGGCTACTGACGGCTCGGAGCATTCCATGAAGGCCGTGCAACGAGGCTTGGAACTGGCGGAAAAGCAAGGGGCCCAGGTGACCTTGATGGCGGTGGCCTATTACGTCCAGGGCAATTTCGACGGCATGCCGATGAACATCCAGGACAAGCTGGAAGACGAGGCCCGGGAGGCGTTGAAAAAAGGCAAGGCCCTGTTTGACGCCAAGAATATCTCGGTGGAGACGGTGCTGGAGGCGGGGCTGGTGCCGACCAACTTGATCATCGCCAAGGCCCAAGATGGCAAGTTCGACCGCATCGTCATCGGCAGCACCGGCATGAACGCCCTGGAGAGGATATTGATGGGCAGCACCGCCGCCAAGGTGGTGGCGCATGCCCCCTGCGAAGTTACGGTGGTCAGGTAAACAAGAATTTCAAGGAGGTCTAGCGCAATGCGTAAATGGTGGGCAAAACTCACGGGGCTGGTGATCATGGTCAGCTTGCTGCTGCCTGAGATAGTCCTGGCCGCCGGACCGAAGGCGGCCCCCCTGGTGATGGTGGCCGACACCCGTAATTTTACCGGCTGGGAGGCCTGGTGGACCAATCTGTACAATGAGAGCCATCT
The DNA here is from genome assembly GCA_030655955.1 of Deltaproteobacteria bacterium. GTDB lineage: Bacteria > Desulfobacterota > Desulfobaccia > Desulfobaccales > 0-14-0-80-60-11 > 0-14-0-80-60-11. Next base: position 15,735 of record JAUSOZ010000285.1, on the reverse strand, counting down.
TTATTTCGCCCTACTCACCGTGGCCATCATTCCCATAGTCGGTCTCTGCTTCGGACTTCTGGCGGACGTGGTCATGAACTGGATCGGCATCGATCTGAAGTCCCGGGACTTGGCAGAACATTAATCACTGACATAAGAAGATCAAGGCAGGAGGAACAATACTATGGATTGGCTATATGTTCTGATGCCCATTGCGGGAATCAAGATATTCTGGCCCGGGCTGATCATTTTGGGGGTCGGCGTGGGAATTATCGGCGGCTTCTTCGGCATGGGCGGCGCCTGGATGGTAACCCCGGGTCTGAACATCCTGGGCTTTCCCATGGCCTTCGCCATCGGCACCGATATCGCCCACATGGCGGGGAAATCGCTGATCTCCACCATGCGGCACGGCAAGTTCGGCAACGTGGATTATAAACTGGGCCTGATCATGCTGGTGGGCACGGTGGTGGGCTTCGAAGTGGGGGCCCAGATGGTCATGTGGCTGGAGCGCATCGGGTTAGTGGAGCTGTATGTCCGCCTGTTGTACCTGGTGCTGTTGTCCCTCATCGCCTGGACGGTCTTTGCCGATGTGGCTAAAAAGAAGAGAAAGGACCGGGAGGCGGTGGCGGCGGGCAAAGAAGTGGATAAGCTGTCCACCGGGCTGGATTGGGCCAAGACCCTGCACAAGATCAAGATTCCCCCGATGATCACCTTCAAACAGGCCCAGGTCACCTGCACCGCCTGGCTGCCCATCCTCATCAGTTTCGCCACCGGCTGGCTGGCGGGGATTTTGGGGATCGGCGGCGGCTTGATCCGCATGCCGGCCTTGATTTACTTCATCGGCTGCCCCACCCACGTGGCGGTGGGCACCGACCTCTTTGAGGTGATGATCTCCGGCCTGTACGGTACCGGTACCTATACCTACAAAGGGCGCACCGAGCTGATGGCGGCATTGATCATGCTGTGCGGCGCCGCGGTGGGGGCCCAGGTCGGCACCGTGGCCACCAAGTACATCAAGGGCTACGGCATCCGGATCGCCTTTGGCATGGCCGTCGTCGGCTGCGCCCTGTCTATCATCTTAAAGCTTGCCTGGAGGGTGTTGCCGGCGGGCAAACCATACTTCGATGGCGCGGCCACGGTCCTGATCCTGGGCCTGGTGAGCGCCATGTCCCTCTATATCCTCGTGCGGATGGTGCAAGGGGCCAAGCAAGAGGTTGCGGCCAAGAAGGCCAAGATTGCGGCAGCGGGAAGCTGATCAGGACTTTTCAAGAGGAGATCTATTATGGGGAAAAGACTTAAATGGTGGGCTCTTGTGGCCAGCCTGGCGGCAGCCCTATTGCTCGGCGGTTTCGGCTGCGGGGAGTTGGGCAAGGTAGACCAAGGCAGGGTGATCGCCTTTGATAAAGTTAAGGAAACGGTAACCTTTATCCGCGATGTCAAACACGACGCGGCCAATCCCGACTACAGCGGGGCGCCGGTTACCTTTGCGCTGCCCAAAGACCCGGCGGAGCGGGGGGAGGATCCTAAAGCCGGCCTGCGCATGAAGCTGGACACCAAAACCCGGGAAATCGTCATTTACGACATGCTTACCAGGGGCATGGCGAAGATAAATTACACGCTCATCGACCAGAAGGAAAACGTCGGCAAGACCAGTCCCCTGGTGGAAGGCAAGAAATTCCCCATCGTGGACAAAGACAAAAAAGCCATCACGGTCTATTCTGGCCGGCAGAAATTGCTGGTGACCTTCTCGGTGCCCGAGGAATACTTGTCCCTGCCGGCTAATACCTGGGAGGCGGGCGACGAGGTGCGTATCTACTATAAAGAGCCAGGCAAGATGGCGAGATTTATGAACATATCCAAGACGGACATTTTCAAGAAATAAGTTTTCCGTCGCTACGGGTGCAATCAGAGAGTCGCCCTGGGGTAACATAAGCACAAACCCCGGGCGATTCTCTTGTTTTTGTGGTAAAAGAAAAAGATTGCCGCCACGGCAGGCGGTAGTTACACGTCCATGAACCCCAACGGGCTCACCCCCGGGGATGAAAAATCCCCCCTGCCCCCCTTTTTCAAAGGGGGGTTCTAAAGTCCCCCTTTGGAAAAGGGGGATTTAGGGGGATTTGGGTTTTCACGGTAAAGCCTCGTGAGGCAGGGAAGAAATAATGGATTTAGGGCAGGTAACTCGATGGCGCGACCTGGCGAGCAAAATCGCCACCGCCTTATGTGTCATCGCCTTGCTGGGTCTGGTGGATGGCCTGCTTGTGGCTTTTCGGGAACCGGCTGACCTGGTCAAGGTGCTGCCGGGGGCCAGCGTCGAAATTAACGGCGAACTGACCGACGAGGCCCACCAGGTTGAGGATTTGACCTTTACAAGCGATTCGGACCAGCTTAAGGTGATTTTCGAGGCGATTCACAAGGGGTATTTCCTGGGTGGAGATATGTGGCGCGGGCGTCTGATCGTCGGCCCGAACATCTCTCCGGGGGAATACAACCTGTCAGTTCTTCCCATGAGGACAGTTTCGCCCCGTAAGGCGCCGGCCTTCCGCATCCTGGTCTTTGCCGATGCCCTCAGCCTCCAGAAGAGTTCCACCTCGGTGATCCGGCGCTGGTTCGGGATCTCGGCCTTCAATGTGTCCGCCGGTTGCCTGCCGGGGATTTTGCTGGCCTTTGGCGCCGTCTATCTGTTGTCCGGGAAAAGGGATGCACTGCTGGCGGCAAGCGGCCAGGCCGAAATCTATCGGGTGACCAAGGGGGACGACGGCTATGAGATCCGTTTTTCCCTGGGCACGGCGCATGGAATAAGCCCCGGGGCCAGGGTCGCCATTCATGATGCCGGGGGCCAGCCGGTGGGGACCGCTACCGTGGAGGTCTGCAACCGCAAGGTTTCGGTGGCCCAGGCAACCAGCGACCAGTCGATCAAGGTGGGGGACCTGGTCTCCCGCGCCTGACCTGAAGGAGCCTTTCAAACCCATGTGGAAGCGCCTCAGCCTGCAGGCCCGCATCTTGGTGCTCCTGATTGCCCTGGTGCTCACCACCATCGCCGGGGGGGTGGTGACCCTGTGGCACAACGAGGCCATGGATTCCCTCCTGACCTCGCTGATCGACAAAAACGTGGCCTCCTACCACGCCGCCGAAGAGCTTGAGAATGCCCTGTTGCAACAGAAAGGATACCTGACCTATTACTTTCTGGACGGCAATCCCGCCTGGCTCAAGGAAATCGAGCGCTACAACGGCGCCTTCGAGGACTGGCTCCAAAAGGCCCGGAAATCGGCCTACACCGAGGCCATGCGAGAGATTATCGGGCAGATTGATGCGCAATATCATCAATATATTATCGCCCGGGAACAGGTGATCACCCTCTACCGGGAGGGCAAAAGGGAGGCGGGAGCCAAACTGCACTGGGAAATACGCCACCAGTACGTCGAAATTCTCAATCTCTGCCAAAGATATAAAACGACCCATGAGTACGCCATCTCCCGGGTGCGGACCGAGAGCCAGGCCCGGGCGCGATTCATCAACGCCTTCGCCCTGGTTGTTATGCCCGCGGTGGCGGTTCTGGGATTATTGCTGGCGTATATCCTCATCAAACAGATCCTGGGGCCGATTCGCCAGCTGGCCCTTTCCAATGCACCGGCCAGCCCGGGCCGCCGGGTGCCGGATGAAGTAAAGGCCCTGAGCAGCCGGGTGCACAGCCTCATCGAGAACGTGGACCAGGCCCAGACAGAACTGGAGCGCAGCCAGGAACATCTCCTGCAATCGGGCAAATTGGCCATGGTGGGCAAGCTGGCCGCCGGGGTAGCCCACAGCATCCGCAACCCCTTGACTTCGGTAAATTTCCGGCTGCATTCCCTCAAGAGTTCCCTGAAGATGTCCCCTTCCCAGCAGGATGATTTTCAGGTGATCTCCGAAGAGATCCGCCATATCGACAGCATCTTACGCAATTTCCTGGAGTTTTCCCGGCCGCCCAAGCTCAAGATGCAGCGGGTCAGCCCCTCGGACGTGGTCAACATGGCCCTGGTGTTGCTGCGCTACCGCCTGGAATCTTACGGGGTGGAAATGAAGCTTATCCGGGGCCGTCGGCTGCCCGAGATTTGGGCCGATCCGGACCAGTTGAAGGAAGTCCTGGCCAACCTGCTGGTTAATGCCTGCGAAGTTATGGTCAACGGCGGCGTCATCACCATCCGGGAAGAGGAAAATCTGGAGCCGCCCCTGGGACCGGCGGTGGTTATCCGGGTGAGCGACAATGGTCCCGGCATTCCCGAGTCCGTCCGGGACAAGATTTTTCAGCCCTTTTTCAGCACCAAGGAAGAAGGCACCGGCCTGGGCCTGAGCATTGCCATCCGGATCATCGAAGACCACGGCGGCCGGTTGGAACTGGAATCCAAACACAATGAAGGGGCGACCTTTATCATCACCCTGCCCCTCGGGAAAGATGAATCATGGGCCACATCCTGATCGTGGACGACGATGCGCAGCTAAGGCAAAGTTTTGAGAAACTCCTGAACGCCGAAGGCCATACCGTGAAGACCGCCTCCAGCGGCGAGGCGGCCATTTCTCTGGTCCAGGCGGCGGTTCCGGACCTGGTGATCATGGATGTGCGCATGCCGGGGATGAGCGGCCTGGAGGCCTTCCGGGCCATCCACGAGATCGAGCCCAAGCTGCCGGTCATCATCATGACCGCCTACAGCACCACCGATACCGCCATCGAGGCCACCAAGCTGGGGGCCTTCGAATACGTCCTCAAGCCCCCCGAGATTCCGGATATCCTGGCCTTGATCTCCCAGGCCCTGGAGGCGGGGCGCTTCATGCGTTCCCGGGTGGAACTGGACGTGGCCCCGGATACGACTGCGGCGGATGCCATCATCGGCAAAAGCAAACCCATGCAGGAGGTCTATAAGGCCATCGGCCGGGTTGCTCCCACCGATGCCACCGTGCTGATCCGCGGCGATTCCGGCACCGGCAAGGAACTGGTGGCCCGGGCCCTCTATCAACACAGCCTGAGGTCGGCCAAACCCTTTCTGATCATTAACTGCGTCGCCATTCCCGAGACCTTGCTGGAGTCCGAGCTGTTCGGCTATGAAAAAGGGGCCTTTACCGGGGCCGTCAACCGCCGGGTCGGCAAGTTCGAGCAGGCCCACGGCGGCACCGTGTTCCTGGATGAAATCGGCGACATGCCGTTTTCCATTCAGGCCAAGATCCTGCGCCTGCTCCAGGAGCGGAGCATCGAACGCTTGGGGGGCCGGGAACCTATTCCGGTGAATGTGCGCATCATCGCGGCCACTAACCGGGACCTGGAAGCGGCCCTGGCCCAGGGGCGGTTCCGGGAGGACTTGTATTACCGCCTCAAGGTCGTCACGCTCTGGCTGCCGCCGCTCAAGGAGCGTCAACAAGATATCACCCTGCTGGCGGATTACTTCCTGGCCCGGTTTGCAAAGGAAATGAGCCTGGGGAATCCGGGTACGACCGCCGAGGCCAAGCTGTTGCTCCAGAACTATCCCTGGCCCGGCAACGTGCGGGAACTGGCCAACGCCATGCAAAAGGCGCTGATATTCAGCCGGGGGTATCCCATTGACCCGGATGACGTTTCCCGGGCCATCGGCGGCGAAAGTCTGGCCAAGGAAGCCGGTGACCAGCAGACGGACGAAACTGTCCGGCAGTGGGTGCGGCAAACCCTGGCCGCCGGGGAAGGCAAAGACGTATTCGAGACCTGCATGGATCACTTTGCCAGTCTGATCATCAGCGAGGCCCTGGACCTGACCGCCAACAATCGCAGCCGGGCCGCCAAGCTCTTAGGCATTTCCCGGCCGACCCTCTTGTCCAAGATCGACAAATACCGCCTCAAGCTTGAAACCTCCGTAAAACTTGAGGGGCCCTGAGTATCAGTGAGCCGTGGGCAGTAAGCAGTTGCTCATGGGCCTATCGGCCCACCCGTAAAACATAAAAAGGCTGGTGGCGCAGGCTTCCAGCCGATGCCGTGAATAGGGTCGGTGACCAACGAGGCCCGCCCCCGGAACCTTAATTCACCCGCCTTCCCCTCCCCAAGCATCGTCTTGCTCAGGCGTCCTATACCTCCCTTTCCCTTGGCCTCTTTACAAACTGTAAAAAATAACGACAGCCTTTGGCTGGCAGTTGTAAAGCGCTTTTATCTGGCTCTCCTACAATATAAATTATATCAATAAGTTATAAAATAAAGGGGGTTTTTTCACCTTGGCACGGCGGTTGCTCAGGTTTTACGTAAGGGGTGAGTTTCGTGGCAAATGGCTGCAAAATTCTCATTGCAGATCGCAACCGGCACGTACGAGATTTCTTGCGGCGGGAGTTGAGCGCCGAGGGCTACCGGGTGGAGGTGGCCCGGGATGGCCGGGAGGTGTTGGGCCGGATCAATGGGGAGGACCCGCCCCATCTGCTTATCCTTGATCTCGAGATCCCTTACCTGGATGAACCGGAGGTGTGGTTCAGGTTGAAGGATCGCCAGCCGGCCCTGCCGGTGGTAATCCACACCTTTCTGCCCGAATACCCCACTAACCTGACCTTGCCGATTGCCGTGACGTTCCTGGAAAAGAAAGGCGATACGGATCTGTTGAAGACGGTAGTGGCGCAGGTGATCGAGAAGCACTACCCCGAGGGGGTCCCGGCCCGGGAGAAAACCGGCTGAAGCCGAACCGCGGTTGGGCTTTGACAGAGAAACGGCTGGAGGGATAAGATGATGGAAAGCTATCTTTGGCCCTGTAAGGGAGGCACCTGGCGAGACTGCGCCGTTGCGGCCGCCTTGTTGGCGGAACTTCTCCTGATCTGGGGCAGTTGTTATGCCCTGATCCGGCTCTGCCGGTAAACCGGGAGACCAGGCCCGGCCGCGAGCCAGCGGTGGACCGGCCTCCGGGGGAACGGCGAACCGCGGCCCATCATATCCCCGCCTGGTTTTGCGGCGATAACGTCCATTTACACCGATTAGGGCTCACAGGACAATTTTTGCAGGGGGGGACCCAGGCGTCTCCCCTTGCGGGCGCACTCAGACAGAGCCTATGGCCAACCTGTTCCAAAGACTGAAGAGCCTGTTTGCCGGGAAAGAGCCCGAACCGGCTCTGTCCATGGAAGAACTGCGGGCCGCGTTCAAGGCTCGCTACCACGCCTTCAAGCTCCTGCTCGCCGCCAACAACACCGCTTTGCAACTCATGACCGACATGGAGGCGGCCCTCCGTAGCCGTCACAGCTTCGGCATGACCTTTATCCGGTCCCACGCCACCGCCACGTGTGTCAACGTCTTCAGTATCATCAAGTATTTGAATGAATTGACCGGCAACCGCTACCGGGGGCTGGAGACGGTTTTTACCGCCATTGAAAGACAGATTGACGCCATCCTGACCCAAAGGCAGACGCCGACGATCGCGGCCCTGGTGCTGCCCCTCACGGAAGTGCGCCAGGACATGGCCGACGGGGTGGGGAGCAAAATGGCCAATCTGGGGGAGATCACCGGGGAGTTGCCATCGATTGCGGTACCCCCGGGGTTTGCCATCACCGCCGCGGCCTATGAGCGCTTCCTGTCCCACAACCAGCTGACGGATGAGATCAACCGGCGTCTCCAATCCATGGAAGAAGTGGAGATTTCTGACCTCTACCGCAAGAGTGCGGAAATCCAGACGCTCATCATGGGCGCCGACCTGCCGCCGGAGTTGGCCGAGGCCATCTCCCTGGCCTACGCTGATCTGGCCCGGGGCGCCGGCGGCGCCGTCAAGGTGGCTTTGCGCTCCAGCGCCATCGGCGAGGACGCCGCCGACACCTCGTTTGCCGGGCAGTACCATTCGGAACTCAACGTCAGCGAAGCCAACCTCCACGCGGTGTACAAGGAGGTCTTGGCCAGCAAATATGCCCTGACCGCGGTGAGTTACCGCCTCCACAAGGGGCTCCGGGACGAAGACGTGGCCATGTGCGTCGGGTGCATGGCCATGGTGGATTCCGTCTGCGGCGGGGTGATGTATTCCCGGGATCCCACCGACATCCGCCGCGACACCATCTTTCTCAACGCGGTCCACGGGCTGGCCAAATCCGTGGTGGACGGGACCGTCACCCCGGATTTGTTGGTCATCTCCCGGAGCGAGCCCCTGACCATCCTCCAGCGGGAGATCCGCGACAAGGGACAGAAGGCCGTGTGCCTCCCGGATGAAGGGGTGCGTATGCAAGCCGATGCCCAGGGGACCGAGGCCGCCCTCACCGACGACCAGGCCCTGGAACTGGCCCGGCTCGCCCTGGTGCTGGAGGCGCATTTTAAAGGACCCCAGGATATCGAGTGGTGTATCGATGCCGCCGGACGCATCTTTATCCTCCAGAGCCGGCCCTTGAAGCAGATGGCGGCCCCCCGGAGCCCCGGCGCCGAGCTCGGGGCCGGTGACTATCCCGTGCTCTTTGCAGGCGGCGAACTGGCCAGCTCAGGGGTGGCGGCCGGACCGGTCCACGTGGTTGCCAACAACCTGGACCTGCTGCAATTCCCGGCCGGGGCGGTCCTGGTCACGGCCTTTCCCCACCCCGGCTGGGCCCCCCTCTTGAGCCGGGCCGCGGCCCTGGTCACCGACCGGGGCGGGATTACCGGTCATCTGGCCAACGTGGCCCGGGAGTTCGGCATCCCGGCGCTGTTCAACACCGGGGAGGCGACGTCCCGGCTGACCCCCGGCCAGATGGTGACCGTGGACGCCGACGGCCTGGCCGTTTACGAGGGACGGGTAGAGGCACTCCTGGCCCTGGCCGGCCCCAGGGAGGGGCTCATGGCCGGCACCCCGGTGGGTGAGACGCTCAAAGAAGTCATGACCTTGATCACCCCCCTTAACCTCACCAACCCGGAAGCGCCCGGTTTCAGCCCCAAGGGGTGCCGCACCCTCCACGATATTACCCGGTTCGCCCACGAGGTTTCGGTCAAGGAGATGTTCGCCGTTGACAAGAAGCAGGCCTTCTCCCGATATTTCATCAAGAAACTGGTGACCCCGGCGGCCCTGGAATGGTGGGTCTTGAACCTGGAGGACGGGTTTAAAGAAGAGGTCGCCGAGCCCCAGGTGGAGCTGAGCAATATTGCCTCGGCGCCCATGCTGGCGCTGTGGGAGGGCATCACCGCCACGCCCTGGGAAGGGCCGCCGCCGGTGGACACCATGGGCTTCATGTCCATCGTCATGGGCGCGGCCACGGACCCCAACCTGGCCACCGCCGGGGGCACCATGTTCGGCAACACCAACTACTTCATGATCGCCCGCGACTTCTGCAACCTGACCTCCCGCCTGGGCTTTCACTTTTCCACCGTGGAGGCCCTGGTGGGGGACCAGGCCTTCGAGAATTATATCCGCTTCGCCTTCAAAGGCGGGGCCGCGGACTACCCGCGCCGGATCAGGCGGACTAAATTCGTCGGGGAGATTCTCGAGCGCTACCACTTCAAGGTGGATGTCAATGAAGACGCCCTGTTCGCCCGCCTGGAAGCGGAAACCAAAGACTACATGCTCTCCCGGCTGCGCATCCTGGGATACCTGACCATCCACACCCGGCAGCTGGACATGATCATGCTCAACGAATCGGATGTCCAGTATTATGCCGAAAAATTTATCCGGGACCTGGAAAAGCTGGCAGTGATCCGCGGCTAGGGGTGAGGATATCAGCCGTAGGGCGGGCGTCCCGCCCGCCAGCCTGGATTGGCCGCACGCCGGGAGTTTTTTGTCAGGGCCCCCCGCCCTCCCTTCAAGGCCCGCGGGGCCGTAACGCCGTAGGGCGGGAAAGCATAGCGCATCCCGCCTTTTGCGTTTGTCGAGGCCCCGATGAAGGTAAAAACGCCTGCCGCAGCCGTGTCGTATATGGCCTTCTGCACATAGAGGGAGTTGGGGAAGGGGAGAAGCGGGCCGAGATGCGGGTCGGTCCCGGAGGGCGCCCGCAGGGAAGCGGAGGGCGGTCGGGGGTAAGCCGTTGGATATCCGCAGGATTCCGGACGGGGGCGGCAGAGATGCGGGACAGGTGAATCATCGGCGGTGGTTGAGGGAGTGGCGAATCTTTTCCTGGAGGGTCAGGAGGCGGATGGACTCCTGGATGCAGCCGAGGGAGATGTGGAAGGAGTGGAGGTCTTCGGACTTACGGAAGAGGCGGTTGAGGCGGGCCTTCAAGAGGTCGAGCTCGTCCAGGAGGGCGGCCTGGTGGGCCTGATGCTCGTGGCGGTCGCGGGCCGGCCAGGGCCTGGCGGAGATGCTTGAGGTGGCGGGAGAGGGCCGAGGAGGACAGATCGTACCGGGCGCCCAGGGGGCGGAGGGGGAGGCCGTCCATCAGGGCCTGGTCGATGTCGGCCAGGGAGGCGTGGTTGCAGACGGTACAGCGGTTATCCATGGGATTGGGGTCCGGGTTTTGGGTTTTGGGTTTTAGGTTTTCGGTAAAAGCATCGGGGAAAGGTTATCAGGGCAGGGATTAAAGGGCCAGCGCGGGTAAGAAAAATGACGGGGGAAAAGGGGAAAAGGGGAAAGGGCGAAAAGGGAAAGAATCGTGAAAGAATTTGACAGGTTGGCGAGCATCATTTAACATAGGCACAAGAAGAGTTGGAGGATGTTTAGATGATTACGGAAGAAGCCAAAGCGGAAGTTTTCTGGCTGGCCTTTAAGGGGTTGCCCAAGAAAGAGCAGCACTTAGTGGTGCAGAAATTGCTGCAAGACCGGGAATTTGTCGAAGATTTAATGGATATCGCCCTGATCGAGCAGCGGCGCTCCGAGCCGGCGCGGCCTTTGGAAGAGTATCTGGCTGAGCCAGGAAAGTAAGGGCTCTTTATGCCTTATGTCGTCCATCTGAAGAGGTCGGCGGAAAAGGAATTGGCCGACTTGCCTCGGGAGGTGCATCAAAGGATCATCAAACGGTTGCTGACCTTGAAGGCCAATCCCCGGCCCCCGGGGGTCAAGAAGCTCTGGGGAGGCGAGAGATAAGTGGCGTTCCCAAGTGCAACTTGGAAACGAGGGGGAAAGGCCCAGCAGTAATCGGGGGGGCTACATTGATTCCAAAGCGGGGAGGGTTTGGATGATTTGAAGGGTTTCCAGGCTGACGGTGATGACCTGGCCGATGAGGCGGGTGATGTATTGTTCGTCGCCTTGGCGGTTGGGGTCGTTGGTGATGCCGCTGCGGGGGTCCGTAGAGACCTTGTACTGGTCGATGACCCATTCCAGGGCGGAGCGGTTGCCGAGTTTATAGTCAAAGACCTCCGGGGGAATGCCCTCCAGGGTGAGGAAGTTGTTGTAGATGAGGGAGGTTTTGTCCGGGGTGAGTTTCATCTTGTCCACCCGCCAGTTGAGGGGCGCACCGGCTTTTTCCACCCAGGTCAGGGGATATTCCGGCTGCTGCTCATAGTTGACGTGGAGTTCAGCCAGGCGCGCCCCGGCCTTAGCAAAGCCCCAAAAATCCGGGGCCAAGGGGATACGGGGCAGTTCCCGGCGGAGGTTGGCGGCGTATTTCTCCCGGTAGGCGGGATGGTGCAGCAGGGCATAGACGTAATGGAAGATGTCCCATTTGGCGATGGCGTCATCGTGATAGTGGGCGCGAAATTCCTGCCAGGCCCAGTCGGTGAGGTTTTCCCGGCGTTGAGAGCCGTCTTCAGCGTAGGCGTAGAAGGGGAAGCATTGGGTTTGTGACCCGAAGCCACCACATAGATGTAAATCTGAAATCAAATTAGTTATTAAACAATTAAATGGTTTTCCAGCCATTTGATTGATACAAATTATATGATTATCAGTTTCTGAGTCCGTATTAGGCAATATTTTATTAAATAAGCCTGGCCTATCATTTAATATTGAGTCATAATAGAGATAGTTCTTAGTAAAAGGTCGATAGACTGATATCCTAATTTTTTCTTGAGAATAATTAGTAGATAATCCTTGAAGCAAATGTCTTTTTAAAGTGTCACTCCATTGAATTTTATCGTAATTTACGAAATCGTCTGTATCAGGAGGGGGTTTAAATTCTTTTTTGCACTCCTCAATTATTTGTCTATAACGATATACCTCTCCATTATAATCATTAATAAATGATTGCAATCTTTTTAAAAGCGTATCCTTCCTAAGATCATAAACAACCGCATCTCGGTTAGTGGAAACTCCTAAAGAATAAGTTTGAAAAATTGTGCTTGTTTGCGTCTCTCTGGCGCGCTTACCGGCCATAGTCCCCAAAGGCATTAAAAATTCGAAATCTTCCTGCAAGCCTTCGGTGAGCCAGGTATGTTTGCCATCTGGGACAATTGCCTCCCAGGCAACCCCGATAATGGAATCTGCCTGCTCTAAGAACCGATATTTTTCCTCTTTTCGCCACCATTCATCGGTACGGGCATAGAAAATGGTCGCGTTTTTCTTGGGGGGGTCACCTCTCTTGAGGAAAATGTTGATGCTTACTCCGGGTTGAATGCCGAAAACGTTGTGAGTTGTGCCTGATAGCTTGGGGTTTTTTCGGACATTGCCACCCAAGTCCAGGATATAGATCAAGTCAAAGTCGTCTTCAAGATACTTACGCACACCGTCAAAACTGGGGTCAACCACGAAGCTATGATTGGTGACAAAAGCGATGATGCCTTCCGGGCCAATTCTATCAGTCGCATAACGGATGGCCTTGATATAGGGGTCATTATATTTTCTTACTAAAGTCGCGTGTGAAGCCTTGGCATAGGTTTCCTTTACGCGCCGGTCTATGACGCGATATTTTCGGTTTTTATTATTGTCGTTTTCATTCACCTGACCGGCATTATACGGCGGATTGCCAATGATGACGAAGATAGGGGTTTTTCTCTGTTGCTCGACTCTTCCCAGGTTCGCTTCGATGAACAGGGAAGTCAAAGTCTTGGCCTCGGCCAGTTCGAAGGTATCCACCAGGCAGATGCCCTCAAAAGGTTTGTAGGTGCCGGTCATTTCGAAGTAGGCGTGTTCGATGTTCATGGAGGCGATGTAGTAGGGGAGCAGCATGACTTCGTTGCAGTGGAGTTCGGCGGCGTACTTGGGGTCGAGCCGGGTCTTGGGAATCTCCCGCATGAGGCGCATGATAAAGTTGCCGGTGCCGACAAAGGGGTCGAGGATATGGACGCCCGCATCCCCCAGGGAGCGCCCGAATTCGGCGCGCAGCAGATGGTCGACGGAGCGCACCATGAAATCGACGATGGGCTGGGGGGTGTAGACGATGCCGTGGGTGTCAGCCACCTTGACGGAAAAGCCCTGGAAGAAGCGCTCATAGACGGTGTTCAAGAAGCTCTGCTTCTGGGAGTAATCATCGATGGCGGCGGCGGTGGCTTCGATGGCGTGGTAGAAGCGGTCCAGCTTGGTTAAGAATCCTTCGCGACTGAAGGATTGGGAGGTGAGGGCCTCGATGACCTTGTCGATCTCATGGGCGATGATATTGCGCTTGACGAAATCGGGGTTGTCAAAGATTTTCCGGAAGATGCGCTCGGTGAGGATATGCTGGATGATCATCTCCTCGACGGCGGCATCGGCGAGATTGGGGTTGAGGGCCTGGCGGCAGAGATTGGCAAAGTCGTCAAAGGCCTGGATGAAGCGTGGGTTGGTGCGATATTCCTGGCGGATCAGGCCTAAAAGGGCGGCGGCGTGTTCAGGCAGCTTATCTTTGAACTCGTTGACCGCGGTCTGCCATTCTTCAAAATGGGGCGGTTGATAGTCAAAGAAGGTTTTGAGGGCCGTAACGAGTTGTTCAGGCTGGGAGATATCCTGGTTGAAATATTCCCGGCCATCCTGGTAGATGATGGCGCGGTGGGGGGCTTGAAAGAGGATGTTGTCTTTGGGATAGCCCGCCTCGAATTTCTTCTGAATCTCTTTTTCCAGGTCGTCTTTGGTGTCCTTGGCCTCCCAATAGCCGTGGGGGATTTTGAAGGTGTCCACCAGGGCGCCGTCCACCCGGAGATTACGGCCGGCGCGGGCCAGGGGGAATTGCTCCACCAGGGTGAGGCGGGATTGGTGGCCGCAGTGACGTAAGAGTTCGGCAAAGGCGGGGGAGACCGCGCCTTCGTCGTAAAAGTCGAGGTGGGCGACGGCCTTAAGTTCGTCGAAATAGGCCTTGACGGCTTTATGGGTGGGTTTGAGGTTGAGGGCGGGCATGGGAGGATATTAGCAATGTTTAAGCGAGGATAGCAAGGAAAAGGAGTTGGGGGTGGGTGGGAATCTGAGGAAAGGGCGGACACCTGGGGCCGCCCCTACGCCCCCCTCACCCCAACCCTCTCCCCCCGAAGCGGGTGGAGAGGGGGTTAAAGGAACACCGGCTGGAAGCCGGTGCCACTAAAAACGCAAAACTGGGAACTGGCAACTGACTACTGGCTACTTTTTTTTATAAAAGGGCTTGCCTTTCGTTTTGGATTTGGTATCATCTACTGGTTAAGCATCGGGGCCGGGAGCGCGGTTGATTCCCGGCCGGTTTTTTGGAAGCCCGGAGTAAAGTGATTAGAGAGGGGTTGCCGCCCCGACGGACATGGTCCGGCGACTGGGTAGAGAAATAGCGGCAGCCTTTTTCGTCAGGGGCGGAAAAAATGGTGCGTGAGACGCACCCTACGAAGGCGGTGTAGGGTGGAAGGCCCAGGTCAGCGGGCCGATGGGGGTTGGAGGGATTTCACCCCCACCCCAACCCTCCCCCATCAAGGGGGAGGGAGTTATAAGGAAGGATGGGTCGCGGGACTCAGGCTTAAGGGGCGGAAGTCAAAATCCCCCCTGGCCCCCCTTTTTCAAAGGGGGGGAGTTCCAAGGCAGGGAAAGTTCAAGTTCCCAAGTCCGAAGCAGAAAAAGTTAGGAAACGGGGCTTGACAGGGCGGGGGTGATTGGATATAAATCACCGTTGCCTGGAGGCGGGCGGGTTGGCCCGGCGGGTTGGAAAATAAACTGCCGAGAAGGGTTGACACGGAAGCCGGATTGGGTTACAAAAACAGTTGCCGCTCGGGGGGCGGGTTCACGAGAAGCAGGAACAAACCCCTTGACAACGGCGGGAAAATTGCTACAATACTAATTACCAAAACTTGCTCTTTGAAAACTAAATAGTGAGTCCGAGTGCGGGAAAACTCCAAGTAAAACTGGAGAGTTTGATCCTGGCTCAGAATTAACGCTGGCGGCATGCCTAACACATGCAAGTCGCACGAGAAAGCCCGGTTCGCCGGGCGAGTAAAGTGGCGCACGGGTGAGTAACGCGTGGATAATCTACCTCGTTCTGGGGGATAACCCATCGAAAGGTGGGCTAATACCGCATAATCCGGCTGAATTTCGGTTTGGTCGGCAAAGGTGGCCTCTTGATCAAAGCTACCGGAAAGAGATGAGTCCGCGTCCCATTAGCTTGTTGGTAGGGTAACGGCCTACCAAGGCGACGATGGGTAGCTGGTCTGAGAGGACGATCAGCCACACTGGAACTGGTACACGGTCCAGACTCCTACGGGAGGCAGCAGTGAGGAATATTGCGCAATGGGGGAAACCCTGACGCAGCGATGCCGCGTGAGTGAAGAAGGCCTTCGGGTCGTAAAGCTCTGTCAAGTGGGAAGAACAGCCTGGGGACCAATACTCCCTGGGTCTGACGGTACCACTGAAGGAAGCACCGGCTAACTCCGTGCCAGCAGCCGCGGTAAGACGGAGGGTGCAAGCGTTATTCGGATTTATTGGGCGTAAAGAGAGTGTAGGCGGCCGGTCAAGCCAGATGTGAAAGCCCAGGGCTTAACCCTGGAAGTGCATTTGGAACTGGTTGGCTTGAGTTCGGGAGAGGGAAGTGGAATTCCGGGTGTAGAGGTGAAATTCGTAGATA
>JAUSOZ010000277.1 GCA_030655955.1 Deltaproteobacteria bacterium | reverse complement strand
ATCCCCTAACTCTCTCCCCCCGCGGGGGGGGAGAGGGGATGAGAGGAAAGAACTTTTGGCACAGGTATAGCTGGATTTCCCCAGGGAGAGCCTCAGAAACCAGCCCCCCCAATGCGGTTGAATAAGATCAAATCACCTCGCTTGCACGAAGCCTTTAGGGAGATTTGCCTCGCCGTTCCCCGGTAAGATGGCGAATTTGTACCAGGTTTCACAAATCCCCGGGCCGGAGGCTTGACAGCCGGATTAATTCCAAATAAAATTATTAATTCCACAGGCTTCTTACAAATTCCCTCGCTGCTTGGCGAGGTCGCAAGGTAAGGTACGCACGATGAAAATGTATTTGATGACCCCGGGACCGACCCCGGTTGCCCCGGAAACGCAGTTGGCCATGGCTCAGCCCATCATTCACCACCGCTCGCCCCAATTTATGGAAATCCTGGGGGAGGTGAGGGATGGTCTGAAATACCTGTTCCAAACCGAGCAGGAAGTGCTCATCTTTGCCGCCACCGGCACCGGCGCCATGGAAGGGGCGGTGACTAACACCCTGTCCGCCGGGGATACGGCCCTGGTGGTGGACGGTGGTAAGTTCGGCGAGCGTTGGACTGAGCTCTGCAACGTGTATGGGGTCAAGGTGGTTCGCCTCGCGGTAGAATGGGGCCGGGCCGTGGATCCCAAGGAAGTTGCCAAGCTCCTGGATGCCAACCCGGAGATCAAAGCGGTCATGGTCCAGGCCAACGAAACCTCCACCGGCGTATCCCACCCGGTGAAAGAACTGGCGGCGGTGACCAAAACCCGCCCGGGCACCATCCTGATCGTGGACGCCATTTCGGCCCTGGGCGGCTATGAGCTCCCCATGGATGACTGGGGCATCGACGTGCAGGTGGCGGGTTCGCAGAAGGCCATGATGCTGCCGCCGGGTCTGGCGTTTGCGGCCCTGAGCCCCAAGGCCTGGGAGTTTGTCAAAAAATCCACCCTGCCCAAATATTATTTCGATTTCACCAAGCAGCTCAAATCCCAGGGGAAGAACCAGACGCCTTACACCTCACCGGTATCCCTGATTTTGGGCTTGCAGGAAGTTCTGGCCAAGATCAAGAAAACCGGCCTGGAAAAGATCTTTGCCCACAACCGGCGGCTGTCCGCGGCCACCAAGGCGGCCATGGCTGCCATGGGGCTCAGTCTCTATTCCAAAGACTATCCCTCGGATGTCCTGACCGCGGTGGAAGCCCCGGCCGGGGTTGACGGCCAGAAGGTGGTGAGCAAGCTCCGGGAGCAAGGGATCTGGATCGCCGGCGGTCAGGCCCAGGCCAAGGGCAAGATCTTCCGCATCGCCCACATGGGGTTTATCGACGCCGTGGATCTGCTTGGCACCCTCGGCGGTTTGGAAACGGTGCTCAGCGGGTTGGGATATAAGTTAGAGTCGGGCGCCGGGTTAAAGGCGGCCCAGGCGATCTTGACCAAGGAGGCAGGGGCATGAAAGTCCTGATCAGCGATAATTTGCACCAGGCGGGGATTGACATCCTTAAATCCCATCCCAACATTGAGGTGGTGGCCCGCCCCGGCATGAAACCGGAGGAGTTGCTGGCCGAGATCAAGGATGCCGACGCCCTGGTCATCCGCAGCGCCACCAAGGTAACCGCCGACCTGATCGCGGCCTCGCCGCGGTTAAAGGTGGTGGGCCGGGCCGGCACCGGCCTGGACAACGTCGACATCCCGGCGGCCTCGAAACGGGGCATCGTGGTAATGAATACCCCCGGGGGCAACACCATCACCACCGCCGAGCACGCCTTGTCGCTCATGATGGCTCTGGCCCGCAACATTTCCCAGGCGGCCAACTCCATGCGGGAGGGCAAGTGGGAGAAGAAGAAATTCCAGGGAACCGAACTGTTCAACAAGACCCTGGGAATCATCGGCATGGGGCGTATCGGCACCGTGGTGGCCGAGAGGGCCCTGGGCTTGAGGATGCGGGTTCTGTGCTATGATCCCTTCATCACCCAGGAATTGGCGGCCAAGATCGGGGCGGAGTCGGTCTCCCTGGACGAACTCCTGGCCCGTTCCGACTTCATCACCATCCACACCCCGAAAACCAAGGACACGGCCAGGCTTCTGGGCAAAGAAGCCTTCATGAAAATGAAGCCCGGAGTACGTCTCATCAACTGCGCCCGAGGCGGTCTGATCGACGAGGTGGCCTTGCTTGAAGCCTTGAAGTCCGGCAAAGTGGCCGGCGCCGCCCTGGACGTCTACGAGACCGAACCGCCGGCTGCCGACTGGCCGCTGCGGGACCTGCCCAATCTCGTCTGCACCCCGCATTTGGGCGCCTCTACCGAGGAAGCCCAGGCCAATGTGGCAGTGGCCGTGTGCGAGCAAATCCTGGAACTGTTACTCTATGGCACGATCAAGAACGCGGTGAATGCCCCCTCGGTTTCCCAGGAAGCCATGGCCCAACTGAAACCTTACCTCACCCTGGCAGAGGCCCTGGGAGCTTTTCAAGCCCAGATCAGCGAAGGCCCCGTCACCGCCGTGGCCATTTCCTATGTGGGCGAGGTGGCCAAGCTGGATACCAAGCCCTTGACCCATTCCATCCTGAAAGGCTTGCTCTCCCCAGTGGTGGGCGATGAAGTGAACTACGTCAACGCCCCTGCCATGGCGGCTTCCCGGGGTATCCACATCAGCGAAGAAAAGGCGGACGCCACGGAGGATTTCTCCACCCTGATCCGTCTGACCGTCAAGGCCGGCAAGGAGGAAAACCTGGTGGCCGGGACCATCTTCGGAAAATATGAACCGCGCCTGGTCCGGATCAATAAGTTTCGCATGGAGGTCGTCCCCGAGGGACACATGCTGTTCATCTACAACACCGATCGCCCCGGGGTTATCGGCGCCATCGGCAGCACCATCGGCAAGCACCATATCAACATCGCTCGGATGACCGTGGGCCAGGAGAAAGAGCGGGGGCAGAACATCATCCTGCTCACCACCGACACCCCCGTCACTCCGGAATGCCTTAAAGATGTGCTGGCCCTGGAACATGTGGCCATGGCTTACCAGTTGGAGCTCTAGAAAGGCGCCACGCGCAAACGCCGGAGGCAAGCATGGGTGAGGACGAAGATAAAGGTTATACCGTCGAAGACCGGCGGTATCTCCACCTGAGCGAAGAAGAGAAGGCCAAACTTCGGCAGCAGGGCAAGTCCGAAGAGACGGCCAAGGAGGCGGCGGCTGAGGAAGCCTTTCAGGAGGCTTCCCAAAAGGCGGCGGCTGAGGGCGACAAAAAAACCCAGGAAATACCGTTTCCCGAAGTCACCTTTTCTTCCTTCATCTTTTCTTTGAGCTCTTCGGCTTTCGTCGGCCTGGGGGCCATTCCCGACCCCAACACCGGCAAGGTGGAGAAAAACCTGCACCTGGTCAAACAGACCATCGATCTGCTGGGGGTGCTGCGGGACAAGACCCGGAACAACCTGACCCAAGAGGAAGAAACCCTCTTCGATCACCTGCTCTATGATTTGCGGATGTCGTACGTCAGGGAGGTAGGCTGATTACGGGGTCTGCCGGGGAAGTGGTTGAGGTGCGGTGCCCCGCCAAGGTCAATCTCTATCTCAGGGTGGTGGGTCGCCGCCCCGACGGTTACCATGAATTGGTGACCGTGATGCAGCCCCTGAGCCTGGCAGATGCATTGAGCGTCACCCTGGCCGGGGAGGGTATCGACCTCAGGTGTGACCGACCGGACCTGCCCCAGGGTGAAGAGAACCTGGTCTGGCGAGCGGCCCGCCAGTTCCAGGAGGAAACGGGGCTTACACCGGGAGTGCGGCTGCGCCTCTCCAAACGCATACCGGTGGCCGCGGGATTGGGGGGCGGCAGCAGCGACGCCGCCGGCACCTTGCTGGCCTTGAATGAGCTGGCCGGAAAGCCGCTGCCGCCGGGCCACCTGCACCGTTTGGCCAGCCGTTTGGGGGCCGACGTGCCGTTCTTTCTGGCCCGGGAACCGGCGGTGGGCCGCGGCACCGGCACCCAACTCAGCCCCGTGGCCTTACTGCCCTACTGGTATCTGCTGGTTAACCCCGGGGTACCCTTATCTACCCGCTGGGTCTATGAAAACCTGAATCTGGCTGATCTGCCGGGGCCGCCGGCGACTGAGGCCTGGGACCCGGAGCACCCGGGAACCTGGGTGCGCAACGATCTGGGGACGGTGGCGCTGAAGCGGTTTCCCGAACTGGCTGAACTCCTGGCCGATCTCAGCGACGCCGGGGCCTGGTGCCAGGGAATTTCCGGGAGCGGCCCCACCCTGTTCGGCCTCTTCCCGACCCGGGAGGCGGCGCATCAGGCGGGCCTGAGGCTGCGCCGGACTTTCCGGGGCTGGCTGGCCGTGGCCCGGGGCCTCACCGGCCCGGAACCCGAAACGACCTGGGAGCACGATGTATGGATGATCTAAAAGTCTTTACCGGTAATGCCAATCGGCCCCTGGCTTCGATGATCTGTGACCATCTCCAGATCCCGCTGGGAGACGCGGCGGTGGGGCGGTTTTCCGACGGGGAAATCTCGGTGGAGTTCCGGGAGAATGTCCGGGGCAAAGATGTTTACGTTATTCAGCCCACCTCCATCCCCTGCAATGAACACCTGCTGGAACTGTGCATCATGCTTGACGCCCTGAAGCGGGCTTCGGCCCGCTGCATCACGGCGGTGGTGACCTACTACGCCTATGCCCGCCAGGACCGCAAGACGGCGCCCCGGACCCCCATTTCCGCCAAGCTGGTGGCCGATCTCATCACCACCGCCGGCGCCAACCGGATGATCACCATGGACCTGCATACCGGGCAGATTCAGGGATTTTTCAATATTCCGGTGGACCATCTGTACGCCGCCCCCGTGACCCTGGAGTATATCCGGGAGAATTTCTCCGGCGACGTGGTGGTGGTGTCACCTGATTCCGGCGGGGTGGAGCGGGCCCGGGCTTTTGCCAAGCGCCTCAACGCTTCTCTGGCGATCATCGACAAACGGCGGGACGCGGCCGGCATCAAGGCCATGACCCTTATCGGTAATGTCTGGGGCAAGGAGGCCATCATCCTGGATGACATGGTTACCACCGGGGCCACCCTGACCATGGCGTCGGAGTTGCTGATGCGCCACGGAGTGCGCACGGTCCATGCCTGCGTCACCCATGCGGTGATGTCGCGCAACGCGGTGAGCAACCTCCAAGGGTCCATGGTCCAGACCCTGGCGGTCACCGACACCATTCCTCTCACCCCTGAGGCCGCCGCCCTGGATAAAATCCGGGTCCTGTCCGTGGCTCCCCTCCTGGGAGAGGCCATCAAAAGGATCCACAATCAGGATTCCGTGAGTTCCCTTTTCGTGTAAATGGCTGTCAGCGGTCAGCTTGCCACAATCAGTGGCCGGCATCATTTTCTTGTGTTCTAATGCCGTTTCGGTTGATAATCTTTCAAGGCTTAGAATCTCGTTGTTTCCCGCAGATAAAAATGTAGGGTGCGTCCTACGCACCATAAAGCGGCGCGTAAGACGCGCCCTACTGTGCTAATAGCTAAAGGCTGAAGGCTCATATGCGTTTGATCGTGGGATTGGGGAATCCGGGCCGGGAGTACGCCTGGACCCGGCATAACCTGGGCTGGCAGGTGGTGGCCTATCTCGCGGAGGAGTGGCGGATTCCCCTGAGTAAGAAAAGCCTGGAGTCCGTCTGGGGCCAGGGCAGGGTAGGGGGGGAGACCGTCGTCCTGGCCCAACCCACCACCTTCATGAACCTCAGCGGTCAGGCAGTCTCCCGCCTATCTTCCTATTTTAAGCTCTCGCCGGAAAATCTCGTGGTGGTACACGACGACCTGGATGTGCCACTGTGGCGGATCAAGATCGTCGAGCGGGGCGGTCCCGGCGGCCACCGGGGTATACTGTCTCTTATCGGCCAGTTACACACTGAGGAATTTCTGCGGGTGAAGCTGGGGATCGGCCGGCCGCCAGCGATGATGCCCACGGAGAACTACGTTTTGTCCCATTTTCCGGCGGCGGAGGCCGAAAATGTGACACAGCTCATCGAACGGGCGGCCCAGGCGGTGGATTGCCTGATTCGGGAAGGATTGCCCGCGGCCCAAACCCGCTTCCACGGCGAGCCGGCTGATTTAAAAGATTAGAACTTATTTGCTGATGGCACCGCCCAGCCAGGCTGGGCGCGACTAAGCTGCTTCCCGGGCCCAGGCTGGAAAGTCTGTGCCATCAAGGTAAAGAACTTTTCAAAACAGTTCTTCATAGGCCTTCGGTCCACCCATAAATTATGAAAAGTTCATTATGGGCATATCCCCACCATTGAACTTTGAACCTTGAACCTGGAACTTTTCTCAACAGGAGGGATTAAACATGCCGCCCAAGAGGGATGATGATGAACGCGAGCGGCCTAGCTGGCGGGAGATCGATCAGCGGCGGGATGGTAGTAGCCACCGGCCGAAGGCGCCGCCCCCGGTACCCAAAGCCCAGGCGGAGTCGGTCCGGAAACAGGCCCTGGCCCAGGCCGAGGCCCTGTTTAAGGGCAAACGGGTCCGGCCGGAATACCAAACCGATCTAAAAAAGTTGGAAGCCGCTCACGGCAGCAAGAAATTTCCCGCCCTGGCGAAAAATTTTCTGGAGGAGTACGGGTTGCCGGAAGAGTGGGGCGCCCTGACGCGGTTCCTGGATTATGACGATCCCACCGCCGCGGTGGCGGTGCTCCAGGCCATGGCAGGCCAGGTGGAAAGGCGCACCCGAGTGGAGAAGCAGGGTTTCAAAGGCCGCTTGCAAGTCCTGGCCTTAACCAGCCCCCATCTGGAAATCAGGCGGGCGGCCGAGGATATCCTGGCCGAATTTGAGTAATTAATTTGTTATTTTAATTAAATATGTTGCTAAATATCTTGACAACTATTTTCATTATAATGTAATCTCTCAGCATACCCGATAACATTATAGGGAGAATTTATCAAAAACTAACATCCGCAATTCTCATTAACCTCAAGGACCATCTACGGCGGCACAAGGAGGTGCTCAGATGATCATGATTGATCACCGTGTGGTTCAAGGGAATGACGACCCCTTAGATCCCGGTCGAATCCCGGAATTCACCGACATCATTACGGCAGACCTTCATTTAACGGAAATTCTTTCCTCGCTATTCATCTACGCCGACTCGGATCTCCCCATTTTGCTCACGGGGGAGCCCGGCACCGGCAAGGAGCTGGTGGCCATGGCCATTTTTGCCCTCGGGGATGCCCGGCGCCGGAGCTGTCAGCGCCTTAACTGCGCCAGCCTGACGGAGTCTCTGGCCTCGAGCGAGCTGTTCGGACACGTCCGGGGGGCCTTTACCGGCGCCGACCACGCCCGTCCGGGCAAATTCCGCTTGGCCCATGGAGGAAGCCTCTTCCTGGATGAGGTGGGGGAGCTGCCCCTATCTATCCAGCCCAAGCTGCTCCGGGCGGTGGAGCAGGGGGAGATCGAACCGGTGGGCGGCGACGCCGCGGTGAAGGTGGATGTGCGTCTGGTAGCCGCCAGCAACCAGGATCTGGTCCGGCTCATTGCCCAGGGGCGCTTCCGCCAGGACCTCTATGACCGGCTGGCAGTGCTGGCCATTCATCTCCCGCCCCTGCGGGAGCGGCCGGCGGACATCCTGTTGTTGGCCGGCCATTTCGCCCAAGAGACGGCTCGGCGCTATGGCCGGGACCAGTCCCTCCAGTTCAGCGTAGCGGCCCAGCGTCGCTTGCAGAAACAACCCTGGCCCGGAAATGTGCGGGAACTCAAAAACGTGGTCACCCGGGCGGTGTTGTTCGGTGAAGGCGGCCTCATCCGGGAAGAAGATCTGGCCTTTACCCCGTATGCAACCTTGCAGCCGCAGTCAAGCCGGGTCACGGGGGAGGGGGTGCCGGCGTTCCGGCCATCGGCGGCGCAACTGAAGGAACTCCTGGACTCAGAGGGAGGGAACGTCTGCGCCCTGTCGCGCCGCCTCCAGGTCTGCAGCAAGACCATCTACCGCTGGCTGAGAACCTATCACATCGACCTGATGGGTATCCGGGCGGCGGAGCTCGTTTAAGAATTAAAGAAACGCCTTTATAAGCCTTATCCATGCTCTAAGGGTAGGGGCGGGCCGCAAGCCGCCCCTACCCTTTTTATGCTTTCTTGATTAGGGCTCGTAGCCCGTAGCCCGTAGGGCGGGAAAGCGAAGCGCATCCCGCCATGATCATTATTCCATCTCCAGACTGCGCATTTTATCATCTGCCGCCCATTCACGGTTATAATACCAAGTCGCAATCATAAGGTAATTTTTGGTAGCAGCAGGCTTCAGCCTGCGCATGCACAGGTTGAAAACCTGTGCCACCATTTGAATGCAAGTTGAGACCTCTGCGAAAGTCTCTATCGCTATCCTTCCTCATCAAAATGTAGCGTAGGCGCTCTCGCCTGCGCCTAAATAGAGTATGGACAGCCGAGGGCGGCTATCCTACATGAGACTTTCGCAGAGGTCTCAACTTGGTATAAAAGGCGGGATGCGCTTCGCTTTCCCGCCCTACGGCTACTCCTCCATGGCGGATTTAATCTAAACAAACCTTGTCACTTGACACAAAAAAACCGCCCTCCTTGGCGGGAAGGCGGCGGTGGTTGATGGGGTGGTGGTGGTATCAGAGCAAGGTTTTGGCTGCGGCCTTGGCCAGTTCGATGATGCGGTCCGGGCAGAAGCCGAAGCCGATGATGATGGCCGCCAGGGCGTAGTTCAGCAGCTTGATGGGCAGGCTGAGCGTGATGACCGGGAGCCCCGGGTCATCGATGAAGTAGGCGGCATAGATCACCTTCAGATAGTAATAGAGGCAGATGGTGCCGTTAACCGCGCCGATCAGGACCAGCCAGAAGTAGCCCGAGTTCATGGCCGAAGTGAAGATGAGCAGTTTGCCGGTGAAGCCGATGGACGGCGGCACGCCCGCCAGGGCGAAGATCCCCAGGATCAGGCTCATCATTAAGAGGGGGCTGCGGCGGTAGAGCCCGGCCAACTCGGCGATCTTCAGGTCCCGGCCGTCGGTGGCCACTTCGGAGAGCACCATGAACACGGTGAAGTTCATCACCAGGTAGGCCAGGGCATAGTAGATGGCGCCGATATAGCCCGCCTCGGTTATGGTCAGGACGCCCATGAGGAAGACCCCGGCATGGGCGATGGAGGAGTAGGCCAGCATGCGTTTGAAGTCTTTCTGGACGATGGCCACCAGGTTGCCCAGGGTCATGGAGACCGCGGAAAGGATGACCAGGGCGATGGTGAAGTTATAACCGGAGCCCTGGGCCAGGACCGCCAGGCGCAGGAGCAGGGCCACTGCGGCGGCCTTAGAGGCGGTGGCGATGAAGGTGACGACCTGATTGGCACCGCCCTGGTAGACGTCCGGGGCCCAGAAGTGGAAGGGGAACACGGACAGTTTGAAAAAGAAGCCCGCCATGGCCAGGAGGACCCCGATGATGCCGATGGGGCTGTTGACCAACAGGGACATCTTGGGGAGGATGTCGACCAGGTAGGTGGAGCCGGTGGCGCCAAAGATGTAGCTCAGGCCGAAAAGCATGAAGCCCGAGGACACGGCGCCGATGAACAGATACTTGATGCCCGCTTCCACGTCGATGCCGTCACCCCGCCTCAGGGGCACCAGGATATACAGGGAGTAGGAAGACAGCTCCAGGGCCACATAGATGGTGAGGAGTTCCACCGAGCTCACCAGCATCATCATGCCGATGGTGGTAGTGGTGAGGAAGAAATAGAATTCCGCCTGGTAGCGTTCCTCGATTTGGGCCAGGTTGTGGGAGATCATCAAGACCAGGAAGAGTCCCAGAGCCAGGGCGAACTTGAAGATCTGGCTGAACAGGTCCACCCGGTAGGCCTTGAAAAACAAATCCCCGTGCTGGAACAGGCAATAGCCGGTGACCAGGACGCCGATGGCCGACAAGGCCAGGGCAATCTGGTAGTCCAGCTTAACCTGTACCTGGCGCCTCAAGGTGAAGCAGAAGAAGACCAGGGCCATGCCCAGATAAAAGAGTTCCGGTCCGAAAAGCATCATGTCCATGGTTACATTCCCTGGAGAAACGGCACAATCGAAGATTTAATCATGCTGACCATAATTTGCGGGAAGAACCCGAAAAAGAGCATCGCGGCGATGAGGATCATCCGGGGTATCGCCAGGAAGGGGCTGACGTCCTCAAAGTGCACGAACTTCGGGTTGGGTGTATTAAAGAAGGAATTCTGCACCACCCGCAAGGCGAACAGGGCGCCCAACACCAGGGCGGCGATGGCCAGGATGCCGGCGATGGGGAAGACCTTGACGGCGGCGACGAAGACCAGCAGTTCGGCCCAGAAGCTGGCCATCCCCGGCACCCCGGCGCCGCAGAGGGCCGCAGTGATGAAGAAGGCCGAGGCTATGGGCATGATCTTGGAGAAGCCCCCAAGCTCATGAATATCCCGGGTGTGGGTGCGGTCGTAAATGTAGCCCACCGAGGAGAAGAAAAGGGCCGTCATGATGCCGTGGGCAAACATCTGGAACACCGCGCCGTTGAGGCCGTCTATGGTGCCGGTGGCCAGCCCCAGGCAGACGATGCCCATGTGGGAGACCGAAGAATACCCGATGACGTACTTCAAGTCGGTCTGGGCCAGGCCCACAAAAACGCCGTAGACGATGCCGGCGGTGGCCAGAATCATCATGAGGTTAGCCCAGTATTGGAAGCCCTCGGGGAGCAGGAACATGGCCACCCGGAGGATGGCGAACGAGCCCAGCTTCATCAACACGCCGGCGTGGAGCATGGACACCGCGGTGGGCGCCGCTACGTGGCCGACGGGTGACCAAGTGTGGAGCGGCCAAACCGCCGCCAGCACGCCAAACCCGAAGAACAGCAGGATGAAGGCGACCTTCTGAACCCAGGGGGAGAAGTGGGCTTGGTGGAGCAGGAGCATGTTGAAGGTGTTGAGCCCGGAACTGGAATAAAGGAGCAGGATGCCGGGGATAATGAGACCGCTGCCGGCCATGAGGAAAAGGGTCAGCTTCATGGCGGCGTATTCTTTGCGGGTGGAGCCCCAGACCAGGATGAGGATGTACATGGGCACGACGGCGATTTCGTAGAACAGGAAGAAGAAGAACATGTCATAAGACATGAACACGCCGAAGACCCCGGTCACCAGAGCCATCATCCAGATGAAGTACTCTTTGGTGCGGTTCTCCAGTTCCCACATGGTGAGGCAGCCGGTGAAGATGACGATCCCGGTGAGCAGCAGCATGGGGGCATTCAGGCCTTCGACGCCCACAAAGTAGGTGATGCCGAAGGTCTTGACCCACTCGTATTTCTCTACGAACTGCAGGCCGCCCAGACCCTTGTCGTAGGTCACAAAGACGAAGATGGCCAAGGCCAGGGAGACACCTGAGGCCACCACGGACACCGCCCGGATGAGGAACTTCTGCTCATTCTTCAAGCACAGCAGGACGAGCAGACCCACGAACGGGGACAGGAGCATACAGCTCAGATACGGGAAACTTGCAGCATGTTCGGTCATATCAGCGACCCATCATGAGATAGATCCCGACGCCAGCCAGGACCAGTACCATAAACAGCAGGTTATACTGTAAAAGTGCGGTTTGAATGAAGGACAGGAGCCGACCGCTGCCCACCGTGGAGAAGGCCACGGCGTCCACGCCGCCATCCACCACCCGCCGGTCATTGTACGTGAACCACTTGGAGAAGAATCCATAGATCCAGCGGTTCAAGAACCAGCGCCAGAAGTCGTCCATATACCATTTATGAATGAAAAAGGTTTGCAGGGCCGGAAACTTACTGATGAAGCCGACGCATTTGGCGTCCTTGCGTCCCCAATCGAACCAGGCCATGACGATACCCCCGACGGCGCAGCTGACGGCGCCCACCAGGAGGAAATAATTCATGACGTGGTGGTGTACTTCTCCCAGGAGCAGCTTCTGGAGATAGCCCTGACAGAAACCGAGAATCAGGGTGAAGCTCGCCAGAACGAGCAGGGGGAAGACCATGACCCAGGGCACCCCGTGGTGTTCGTCGTGGCCGTGGGCGTCATCATCGTGCCCGTGGGCCTCGTCTTCGACATGGGGAATATGCCCGGGGACCTTGCTGTAGGCCTCAGGGTCCTTGGGGAAGAGCATGACGAAGATCACCCGGAAAGAGTAGTACGCGGTCAGGAAGGCCCCGAAGAGGCCCAGAACTAACCAGAGTTTGTTGTCCAGTTGGGCCAGGGCCGTCATGATCAGCTCCTTGCTGAAGAAACCGGCGAAGGGGAAGATCCCGGCCAGGGCCAGGGCGCCGACGGTGATGCAGGCCATGGGGATGAGCAGCTTGCGCCCCCCCTGGGTTGCCATGGAAAAGAAATCGTTGGTGCCGTAATGATGGATAAAGACGCCGGAGCACAGTAACATAAGGGCCTTGTAGGCAGCGTGGGTAGTCAGGTGGTAGT
>JAUSOZ010000270.1 GCA_030655955.1 Deltaproteobacteria bacterium | reverse complement strand
GTCCGGCACGGGTAAGCGGGGATTCTTACTATGCGTGAGAATCCCCGTTTGCTTTTGGGACCGGCTTCGCCGCGTCTCGTGGTGGTTGAGCCGGCTGGCAACCCAGGGGAACCGGCGCGCCGGCGCGAGGCCCGGATTTTTCCCCTGGTGGCCCTGGTTTTAGGACTGGCCTATCTGATCTGGCTGGGCCGGCTGGTGCTTGCCAGCCGGGGATCGCCGGATATCTTGTTCTTCGCGGCTGAAAGCCTGTCCTACCTTCTCCTTTGTCTCTTAAGTTACAGTACGTGGCGTCTCCGGAGTCCCTGCTTGGCAAACCCGGAGTCCCCGCCCCGCCTCTCCGTGGATATCTTGGTGCCGTGCTGCGGCGAACCGTTGGAAATCATCCAGACCACTCTCAAGGCTATCTGACAAATTACCATATTTTCTAGATAATCGCCTTAATATTATCCTAAACGCCTTTTAATATAATTCAAAGGTCCTTCAGGGAAGAAGGGGTGAAGATGCCATGGATAAGGCAATGTTTTCCCATCGGATATTGGGGTTATTAAATTCTATAATGGCTCCTTTGTTATCCTCACTTATTTTAATTGACAATTTAATCAATGAGGAAGTTGATAACATTGAGGACTATGGAAAAATACTTTTAATCGGAGAGCAGGTTCAATCTTCAATTGAATATTTTTTTGATTTAAGAACATTGGCTCTGAATAAATTAGCAAGTGAATTAATTAATGAAAAAAATAACGGTGGCAAGAATAGGAAAAAGTCGTGCAGAAAAAAGCTTTGTTTATAATCGTTAATTCTAAATGATGTAGAAAGCGAATTAAATTATGAAAAGGGTAATGACAAGAAAAATAGTAAAAAGTGGAGGAGAGAATTTTCTATGGGAATATTGATAGTTGTTAATTTTGGCATCATGATTTGGCAATTTATTCAATGACTATCGCCTAAAGGCGAAAGATTGTTTTGGGCGTAAACGCCCATTTAGACTGAAGTCAGCTATAAGTTTTCGGATGAATCCGACTCAAGTTTTTGCTTCTCTTCCGAAGTCTGCTCGGCTTCATCCCATACTTTGAATGATTCTAATTCCTCTGTCTGGTTGGCGATATATTGCTTGATTTGCTCTTCGGTGATGGCGCCCACGGTGGCACAAAAATATCCCCTGCCCCAGAGGTGGCGACCCCAATACCGCTTCTGCAGAGCTGGGAACTCTCGCTGGAGCCGATACGAACTTTTGCCTTTGAGATATTGCGCAATCTTCGCCGGAGATAGGTATGGGGGCGCGCTGATCAGGATATGGACATGATTCGGACGTATGTTGCCTTTTACCACGGCCAAACCTTTCTCGGCGCAAATCTCCCGGATTATATCCCGCAGCCTCAGAGCCACCTCAGCCTTCATCACCCCATAGCTGTACTTGGTCTTCCAGACGAAGTGATACTTCAGGTCCGTGACAGTATGAGAACCTCTCCGATAACCCTCTTTGTCCATTTACCACCCTCCCCTGCCATTAGTGAAGGAGAGTGTACCGCTAAAGCCGTCGTCCTTCAAAGGACAAATGCTAAAGACTTTTCCGCCTAAAGGCGAAGGTTTATACCCTACTGGATGGAAATTAATTAAATGCTCTGAGTAATAACAGGCGTACCAACCGTTCCCGCGGCAAGCTATTTTACCGCTTGGTTCAACAAGCTGTTGCCATTGAGCCAACACCTTATAAAACGATGGTTAAACGTGCAAAGATAAATAACTCCCCGGAACACAAGATATAATAGCTGCTGGAGTGAACTGAATACCCCTATTTCCTTTTAGTGGTTCATGGATGGCCGTTCACCATAAAGTGCACCACTGGCTCAGCAACTGATACGAAACTTGGGAGAGACAAGCGATCATCAAAGGGCAACTCATAATCCACACTGACGGGGAATCTTCCATGCAATCAAAGCCACTGACCTGCGCATTGGCTGATGTGGAAACTTAAATCCATAACTGACCCCACCTCTCCGGCCACACCCTGCCTACCGGGCCCGCCCGGAACGTCTTTATCCCTTTCGGTGACTTTTCACAGGCCGGTTCATAGACAACCATAGCTTCAAACTCGAATTGGTTGATGGAGTTGAGATAAATTTCCATCGTGTCCCGATTCTCATGGCCCCAGATGCGTCAACCAAACCGCCACTGGATTGAATTTCAGGAAGGGTCTCCGGTAGCATGGAGAGTGAGTTGTTCGGGGATGGTGGGTGAATGGAAAAGGCGGTTTTAGCGTAAAGGTTGGAAATAAGGTTGGAACCAATAAAAAAGGGGTTAGGCCGATTGATATAAGCACTTGTTTTTTTGCTTATTTTGTAAGATTAATTTTCTATTAATGGCGGCTTACCAAGCCGCACCGGTTATTTGCCTCAGCAACCGCCGCGCAAAAAAGTCATGACTATAACAACCACCACCGCGATTATCACCCATTCCATATAAGAAGTCCTTTCCCCTGACGGGGGCCACGTGATCCCGGATCCGCAAGGCACCGAAGTAATGAGCGGAAAGTTCTTGATCTACAGGGGCCTGGCTTTTGCCGTCCAGGTTGCAGCCTTCCCGGGAACCACCCCAACGAAGCCTTGGCTATCCGGACCGGGCCTAGTTGCCATCCAGGCGTAGCTTGAGGGCCTTGTTTTGCCGCACCATGTCCCGCCAACGCATGGCCTTGTCAATGGCCAGGAGAATCTGCTCCTTGCGGAAGGGCTTGGTGATGTAGTCAAAGGCCCCTTTGGCCATGGCCTCCTCCGCCGACTCCAGGGAGCCATAGGCCGTGATCACCATCACCAGGGCTTCTTCATCCTGCTGTTTGGCCTTGGCCAGCACCTCCAGGCCATCCATGCCCGGCATCTTGAGGTCGGTTAAAATCAGGTCGAAGGTTTCCTTTTCCAGCATTTCCGTTGCTTCCAGGGGATTATTGGTAACCGTCACCTGGTGGTCGGAAT
Organism: Deltaproteobacteria bacterium; assembly: GCA_030655955.1. Classification (GTDB taxonomy): domain Bacteria; phylum Desulfobacterota; class Desulfobaccia; order Desulfobaccales; family 0-14-0-80-60-11; genus 0-14-0-80-60-11. Next base: position 7,430 of record JAUSOZ010000270.1, on the reverse strand, counting down.
AGCCCTCGATGATCATCTTGAGCAGGGCCAGCATATCCAGTTCGTCATCGACGGCCAGAATCCGTCCCATCTTATAACCTCCTCATTTGGCGGCGCTAAGCCTTCGCCGGCGCCGCGGCGTATTCGGGTTGTAAATCAACGAAAAAGGTGGTACCCCTGGCGCCCTCGCCGCCGTCTTCAGCCGCCCGGCTCTCAAAGCGAATGGAGCCGCTGTATTTGTTGACTATAGCATAACTGACGGCCAGACCCAGACCGGTGCCCTCCCCCACTTTCTTGGTGGTAAAGAAGGGCACGAAGATCCGGTCGGCATACTTCTTGGGAATGCCGGTGCCGGTGTCGGCGAAAATGGTTTCCACCATGTGATTATAAGGGTTGGTCTTGGTAATCACGGTGAGTTTGCCGCCGTTGGGCATGGCCGCGGCGGCGTTGTTGATCAGGTTGAGAAAGACCTGCTGCAGTTCCCCGGCGTCACCCCGGACCCGGGGGAGACCTTTGGCCAGCCGCAGTTCTACGTCCACTTTTTTGGTCAGCAGGTTATTCTGGACCAACGCCAGCACATTAGCAATATCTTCATTGATATCGGTAAACTCCTCGTGCTTGGCCGGCTGGCGGGCAAAGGTCATGAGGTTTTCGACGATGCGCTTGGCGTTGAGCCCCTGGCGTTCGATGGTCTTGAGCATCTCATGCTCTTTGCTGTCCGGCGGCAGCTTGTCCAGCAGCAGCTCGGTAAAGCCCAGCATGACGCCCACGGGGTTGTTGATCTCGTGGGCCACCCCCGCCGCCAGGGTGCCCAGGGAGGCCAGCTTCTCCGTCTGGGCCATCTGATTTTCCATCTGCTGGCGGTCGGTGATGTCCCGGGCCATGACCAGCACCTGCTCCACTGAGCGGCCGTCCTCCCCGAAGATGGGCACAAAATGGGTGGAAAACCAGAAGACCCGGTCCTTGATGCGCATGGGGGCCTTGATCTCCGAACTCTTCCGGCTCTGTACTGCGTCCTGCACCCAGCTGAGCATGGCGTCGGCGTCCTCCCGGGATAAGAGATCGGCAATCTTCTTTCTGGCGATACCCGCCGCCGGGATGCCAAAGACCCGGGCCATGGCGGTGTTGGCGCTGAGAAAAGCACCATCCTCGTCCACCAGGAAGATCAGGTCCCGGGCATTTTCCACCACCGACCGGTACTGCTTCTGGCTGAGGCGCAGGTCGGCGGTGGTGCGGTCCACCTCGGACTGCAGCTCCACCGACCAGCGGGATTCGTAGTAGATAACGGCCGCGGCGGCGCAGATCAGGGCAAAGATGAGAATCCCCTGGATCAGGAATTGCCGCACGTACAGGGAATGGATGGTGCCGTAGACTTCGTCGGTGGGCGCCACCACCGCCACCGGCCAGATGCGGTCCCCGGTCCGTTCGACGTTGGCGTGGGAAAAGGCCACAAATTTTTCCATCTGGCGGATAACGCCCCGATGCCAGCCGGAAATGTACCGGGACTTTCCCTCCTCACCGGCCAACATCTTGGTTTTCTGGATCTCGTTGATCTGGGCGAAGCTGATGGCGGGATTGCGGCGTCCCCGGGCCGTGAAGGCGTCCTGGCCGATGAATACCTTTTCGGGGTGATAGAGGAAGACCCCCTTGTTGTCCATCACCCAACAGTACCCGGTGCGCCCGGAGCGGATGTCGGCGCAATAATTGGCGGCGAAGGTGCTGACATCGATCTTGAAAATCAGCACCCCATCCAGCTTGCCCGTGGCCTTGGGATGGGATTCGTCCACGCTCTCCTCATACACCGGTGTGGCCAGGTCCATGATGGGCACCTGGTACTCGCCGTGGGTCACGACTTCGATGGGGCCCTGATAGATGAGCCCCCGGTTGGCTGGGTCCCGGGCCCAGGTCACCTCGGGAGCGGTGCTGAAGTCCTGGCGGATGACCCGGGGGCCGCCAGCGTCCAGGATATAGGCCTGGTCAGCCTTTGACCCGGTAAAATCGATGCGTTCGATGGCCGTCACTCCCATCTTGGAAAGTTCATCGAAGCTGATCCGCATGCGATTGGACCAGGCCACGTCCTCCAGGTACTGGATGGAGGGGGAATAGGCCAGGATGCGCAACTCCCGCCGCAGAAACGCCAGGCCGTCCTCGATCTGCCGGGCGGTGGTTTTGGCCAGGATAAGCTGCTGCTGCTGGAAGTCGTCGGAGACGATCTCCTGGGTGCGCTTCAGGGAGAGAATTCCCAGAATGAAGGCCAAGGCCAACAACCCGATGATCAGGATGCCCAGGACCGTCAGCAGCCGCCTGAAACCGATCTTCGCCATGGGCATAGTCGGGCCTCCTAAGAGCGTTGCGGGATATGGCCTTGGGAAAATTCCCGGTAATACTGCTCCACCGCGTCCTCCGACAGCATAACCATGTCCAGTTGCTTGGAAACCATCATCAGGCGGCCCAGGACCTCCAGCTTCTCATCCAGGATGTCGGCATCATAGCCGTCGATGCGGGCGGTGATGGAATCTTCCTTGAGTTCCACCCGGAAGCCCAGATCTTCCAGAACCCTGGTCAGGAAACGGACCCGGCGCATGCGCCGCGGCAACTCGGCGCCGCCACCATAGAAGGTGAAGCTCACATAGCTCTCCCCCGGGGCCCCCAGAAAGGCCTCGATGGTGGCGAAGTGAAAGCCCAACCGGTTGGACAGGTTCATATAATCGTGGGTAATGATGACAAAATTCTTTTCGTGGAGCCGTTCCTGGATGTTGGTGTTGGTGGCGGTGCTCATGACCACGGACATGAAGCCGGCCAGGTCCACGGGCTTGGGGCCCTGCCAGCCCACCGCGCACACCCCCCGCCAGTATGCCAGCATGGGCCGGGAGGTGAGATGTTCGGGACGGACCTTGACCAGATTGGCGGCCTCGGGACTCAGGCCCCCGCCCAGGTCAATGATGTTGAGCTCCAGGGGGATGGTGCTCACCAGACGCCGGGCCCCCTCCTCGTCCAGCCGCCCGGTGGACATCTGGAAGAGCTCCTGCATGGCTTTTTCATGGGCGAAGCGGGTGATGTCATGATAGGTGCGGCAGCCATCGGGGCGGAAGTTGGCGCCCCGGGGGTCCAGGAGATTGAGGGGGGTGATGTGCTTCAGGACCCGCTCCAGCACCTTGTAAGCCCGGGTCTGGCGGACGCCGTCATCGCCGCCCCGGGGGACCTTGAGCAATTCTTCCAACCGGCCGGCATAGATGTTGCCGTAGAAGGCGTCCACCGTGACCAAATCCCCCGGCTGGAGCACGGCAGTGGCCCCTTTGGCCCCGAACAGCGCCGGGATCCTGGCCTCCCGCAGCACCGTGGCCAGGTGGCTGGTAGCGCTGCCGGCCTCGCAGACCACCGCCGCCACCCGGCCCACCACCACGCCATACTCCGGCAAGGCTCGGGGGGTCACCAGCACCGTGTCCTGGGGGATGGCATCCAGGTCTTGGTCCCGGAGCAGGTAGACCGGGCCAGCAGCGGCCCCCCGGGAGGCGATGATGCCATTCGACAGGAGCATTTCGGCCCCCTTGATTTGGGGCGGCAGGTAATCGGCCTTGAGCTTAGCGCTCACCCGCAGGGGCCGGGCCTGCAACAGGGAAAACCTGCCCTGGGTGTCCAGGGCCCACTCAATATCCTGGGGCACGCCGAAGTGCTGCTTCACCCGGTTTCCCAGTTCGGCCAGGGCCAGGGCCTGATCCTCCGCCAGACAGAGTCCTTGGAGGTCTGCCGGGGTGGCGACATCCAGGATCCCTCCTTCCGGGGCGGCAACGTGCATGTGGCTTTTCTCGCCCACGTGTTGGGCCGCAATCCTCCCGCCCTCGACCCGGTAAACGTCGGGCTCCACCACCCCGCCCACTGCCAATGAGCCCAGCCCGGAGACGGCATTGATAATGGCGCCCTCCCCGCCCCGGGGATCGTCGGTATAGAGCACCCCGGCGCATTTGACCGGCACCATTTCCATGACCAGGACCCCCATGGCCAGCTCCTGGTAGGAAAAACCGCTGGCATGGCAGTAGTAAAGGGCCCGGGGGGTGAATTGGGAGGCGATGACCTCCTTGTAGCGCGCCTCCACCTGGTCCCGGGGCACGTTGAGCACGGTCTCGAATTGGCCGGCGAAGCTGAAGAAGCTATCTTCCTGGAGCGCCGAACTGCGCACCGCCACCCGGTCAGAGCTCAACTGCGCCAGATGCTCGGCGATGGCCTGGGAGAGCTCCGGCGGCAGGGGCTGTGCCATGATTTTTGCCTGAATGGCCTCCCCCCCCTCCCGCAGGCTTTCCAGGTTGCGGATCTGCGATTGGGAGATGGCCTCCCGGATGAATTCCTCCAGACCCCCGCTTTCAAAAAAGAGCTTCTGGGCATAGGCGCTCACCCCAAAGCCCGCGGGCACCGCGAGCCCCAGCCGGGTGAGGTCGCCCAATTTCTCGGCCTTGCCGCCGTAAAAGAAGCCTTCCCGTACCTCGGCCAAGGGCAGCGCCAGGGGCGCCGGCTGCAACTTGGCCCCGATTAATTCCTCCGCCACCAGGTGGTCCACCTGAAGGCGGGCGGTATCCAGGGCGGCATAGCGGCCACCGGCCATGCCATTCAAGGCCCCCACCATGGCCTCGACTTCCTGGCCCAGCCGGTCACAGGCCTCCCGGACATAGTTCATGTCAAACAGGAACCCTTCATCCATCTTGACTTGGATATCGGCCACGGTGGTCAGGATAACGCTGTTGGCCGCCAGGAGGCGCTTGTATTGGAGATAGCGTTCCAGGAGGGCGGGCGGGGGCCCCAGGGATACGGAAGACGGCCGCGACGTGCGCTTGCGAGCCAACCATTGCTTTAACTTTCCCAGAGCCGCGGCCACCAAATTTTTCCTTGAGGACACAATAGTTACACAGCTGATTATAAGATAAACCGGCCCGGTCCTCAACTGCCAAATGCACCTATGATGCCGGGACCATCCCCGGCGGGGGCACATTGCCTGCGCCGCGGCGCCCGGGCCCCCACCCCGCTCTCGTAAATCGGGCGCTCTCCTGGAGGTTTATATAACTTTTTTGTTGACATATTCAGGGTTTTGCGATTTCATGGGCTAATTTTACTAAATTTGCCTCGACTTGATTTCGGCGCCCCGGAGGTCCACCATGCCTCAATGCCCCCACTGCCAGACCCCGTCTGAAGGCGGCCAACGCTATTGCAGCACGTGCGGCAGTTTCTTGCTGCATCCGGAACAGGGAGACACCTTTTGCCCCCAGTGCGACGTGCGCGTCTCACCCCGCCAGGAATTCTGCCATGAATGTGATGCGCCCTTGAAAGGGGAGGCCGCAGCCGCGGCTTTGGGAACCGGCTCGGGAGCCGCGGCCCCCGCCCCGGAAGCCCTGCCGGCCAAAATCCCCGCCAGCGGCATGCCGTCCTGGCTCCTCGGCGTGTTGGTGGGCGCGGGGATACTGGTCATCATCTTGCTGATCTTGCTGTTCACCCGGGGCACATCAACACCCCCGGCTCCGGCTCCCAAAGTCGAAGCGCCGGCTCCCGCCTCTCCCGCGGTAACCACGGCTCCCAGCCAACCCGCCACCCCCGCCCCGGCCCCGGCCCCAGCGGCCGAGGCGGACCTGAAAGAACAGTTGCAAAAAGAGCTTTCCCTCTTGCGGGATGCCCAGTTGCGCAAAGATATCGTCCTGTTTATGAGCGTTTACTCCCGCACCTACCCGGAACTGGACGACAAGCGCGCCAGCACCTTGAAAGCCTGGGAACGCTTTGATTTCACCAATCTGGTGTTTACCGTCGACAAAATTCAGTCCATCGACCCCGATAACGCCATCGCCGAGGTTACCTGGTACATGGACACCAAGAACCGGCAAACCCAGGAGCTGTCCAGCAGTTCCCAGAGTTTTCAGGTGCGGTTCGCCAAAGAACTGGGCAAATGGCGCATCCGCTCCCTGGAAGAAGTAGAATTATAGGGGATATACGGGCCGCAGGGATTCTTCTGACGCTCTTGCCCCTACAAAAAACCCCGAATCGGAGCCGGTCCCAAAGCTTCGGGCTCATTTATGGCCAGGTAACCCTGATCCCGTCATGAATCGGCCAGGCGACCCCGCGGTTTCATACCAACGGTCATTTCCTTGCGGACACAACAAAAGATGAAAAATGGCTGGTGTTGGTGGGGCGGCCGTCCCTGGCCGCCTCTCGCTAGCGGGCACGGAGGCCCGCCCCACCGAGCTATTTTTATATAAAATTGCTGTCAAAGGGTTGCACAGGCTAAAGTCTGCGGCTGCAGAAAATAGCCTTTTGAGCGCAACTCAGTATGAGATTTCGTCCTTGAATCCTCCAACTCCCTGTCTCGACCCGGGCCATCGCCTCGCCGATAACTTTCTCGGATCTTTTGCCCCGGGGCCTTGTAATGGTGACAATCAACCTTACCATTAAACAATGGGGAAACCGGCAATATCGGCTAGCCCCACCGGCAGAAAGAAGCCGGAATATCCTTTAGGAGGAATGAGCCATGTCAGGTACGAATGTCGCCAGAGTAACGGAAATTATTGCCGAATCCCCCAAGAGCTTTGATGATGCGGTACAGGTGGGGTTTTCCCGGGCCGCCAGCACCCTTAGGGGCATTACCGGCCTGCGCATCGTGGAGCAGCGGGTTTCGGTCAAGGATAACAAGATCAACACCTACCGGGTAGAGATGGAGGTCATCTTTATCCTGGATTGAGTTGGACCGAGTTCCCCTAAAAGTTCCGCAACTTGGGGGAAAATTCAGGTCGCCGCCAGGGTGAATTGATGCTCTCTGTGGACGGTTCTTACGGCGAGGGGGGCGGGCAGATTCTGCGCACGGCCCTCGCCCTGGCCGCTTTAACGGGGGTGCCGGTCCGGATCGAACGTATCCGGGCCCGGCGCTCCAAGCCGGGGCTCAGGCCCCAACACCTCACCGCGGTTCAGGCCGTAGCCCGGGTCTCGCAGGCGGAGGTCACCGGGCTCCACCTGGGCAGTCAAGCCCTCACCTTCCGACCCCGCACCCCCCAGGGGGGTCATTACCTCTTCGACGTGGCGGAGCAGACCCGCAGCGCCGGGGCCGTCACCCTGGTGGCCCAGGCCGTGCTGCCGCCTCTCATCCAGGCCGGGGCTCCCGCCACCGTCATCCTCAAGGGGGGCACCCACGTCCCCTGGAGTCCCCCGGCCCACTACCTCAGCCACGTCTTTCTGCCGGCCCTGGCCGCCATGGGGGCGGAGGTGGAGATGACCCTGGAGCGCTGGGGCTGGTATCCCCGAGGCGGCGGCGAGCTGCGCCTCACCATCAGGGGCGCCCGCCCCCTGACCGGGGTCCAGTGGCACACCCCGGCGGCAAGTTCCGCCTTCCGGACCCTGTCCGCGGCCGCCAAACTGCCGGAGCACGTGGCCCGGCGGCAGGCGGCCCGGGTTGCGGCCCGGCTGGATGCCACCGTGCCGGTAGA
>JAUSOZ010000267.1 GCA_030655955.1 Deltaproteobacteria bacterium | reverse complement strand
GTTCGGCCTGCTCGGCCTCATGCTCTGGACCCTGTGGGGCTGGCGCCGGGGCTGGTTGGAGCCCGAGAACATCGGGCGGCAACGATGGCTGCTTACCGCCTGGGTGGCCGCCATTCCCGCCGGGATAGTGGCCATTGAGGCGGGTTGGGTGACCCGGGAGGTGGGCCGCCAGCCCTGGGTGATTTACGGGTTGCTGCGCACCTCCCAGGGGGCGTCGCCCCTGCCCGCCGTGGCCGTGGGCACCTCCCTTTTCGTCTATGGCGCCATCTACAGTATTTTGTTCACCGCTCTCATGGTCTTCGCCTGGCGCATCCTCAAGCGGGGACCGGATCTCACCCGGCCGGTGCCCCAACCGGGCCGGGGGGGGATGCACCGGGGGGCCTGGCCATGGAATTGAGCCTCCCGGACCTCTGGTTCGCCCTGGTCGGCTTCATGCTCTTTCTGGCCGTGGTCTTGGACGGGTTTGACCTGGGGGTCGGCATCGTCTCTCTCTTGACCCGGGATGAGCGCCGCCGGTCCATCCTCATGGGCAGCATCGGCCCGGTCTGGCATGCCAACCTCACCTGGCTGGTGGTCCTGGGCGGGGTGTTCTTCGGGGCCTTTCCCGTGGCCTATGGGGTGGTTTTTTCCGCCCTCTATATCCCCGTGTTCGTGATGATCATCGCCCTGGCCTTCCGGGGGGTGTCCTTCGACTTTCGGGAGGAAGCCCAGGACCCGCGCCCCTGGAATCTTGCCTTCGGCCTGGGGAGCCTCGCAGCCGCCCTGGCCCAAGGCTTTGCGGTGGGCGGTTTCCTCAGCGGCCTCAACCTGGTGGGAGACCGATTTGTGGGCGGGGTCTGGGATTGGCTCAATCCCTTTGCGGCCCTGGTAGCCCTGGGCCTCCTCTTTGGCTACGTGCTCCTGGGGGCCACCTATCTCGTTGTCAAGACCGAGGGTGATCTGCAGAGCGACTGCTACCGCTATGCCCGGACCGCCGCCGGTTGGCTCCTCGTCGCGGCCGTGGCCGCGGGCGGCTGGGCCTACGTGGGGTCGCCCTTCCTGGCCCGTACCTGGTTTGTCTGGCCGGGGGCATGGCTCACCACCTTACCCGCCTGCCTGGGGGTTGTGGTCTTCATCCTGCTCCTCCGCAGCCTGAAGAAACGCCGGGAGACCGCGCCCTTCGTCTGGAGCCTGATCTTATTTGCCCTTATGATGTTCGCCACCGCCGCCAGCGTCTATCCGTACGCGGTCCCACCAAACCTCACCCTGAGCGCGGCCGCCGCCCCCACCCTGACCCTCACCATTATGCTCATCCTCATCGGGGTCTTGCTGCCGGTGATGCTGATTTATAACGCCTACCAGTACCGGGTCTTCCGGGGCAAGACCCCCGAGTCCGGCTACGGCGCCTATGAGGAGTGAGACAAGAAGGAACGACGGTGGGCGTAGTATTTTGGGGGGAGGGATTGTAAAGGGTCGTCGGCCTCTTATACCGCTGGGCCATCAAACGGCAATTTTTTTTGTAGGGGCGGACCTGCGTGTTCGCCCTCTTTGGGCTGTCTCCAACCCTTCTCCTCCAACCCTCATGCAGGAACCCATGATCCCTTGGTTCATCCGAAACTATGAAAAGTCGGTAGGGCTGGCCTCCGTGCCCGCCGCGGCCATAAGCTCATGGTGCGTAGGACGCACCCTACGCAAGACTTTCAGAACAGTCGCGCCTGGGCCTTTGGCCCCACCCATAACGTATGGAAAGGTGTTATTGGCTGGTGGCACAGCCTTTCCAGGCTGTGCGAGACTAACCTGCTTGCTTGGCACAGGCTGGAAAGCCTGTGCTACCGAGTTAAAGAACTTTTCGAGGCAGGGGCTGAGCGATTAGTTGGAGGAGAGGGGGGGATTTTTCGGGCTTCCCCCGGCCCTCCCTTCAAAAAATCTCTATCTTCACCCCAACTGGCGCCAGAGGCGGATCATGGGCGGGGTGGCGCCGGCAACGTCCTCCGCCGCCGGCAGCGCCGCGAAGAAGGCCCGGGCAATGGTCCGGCCGCGGTCTTCCTGGGCCGCGGGCCAGTCGCCATAGGTCAGGGCCCCCACCTTGCAGGCCATAACACAGGCCGGCACCTTCCCGACTTTTTCCCGGTCCGGGCACTGGTCGCACTTCAGGGCCACCGCGGCCTTGTCCGGGGCCGCCGCCAGGGGGGCGTAGGTCAGGACCCCGAAGGGGCAGGCCATGGCGCACATGGCGCAACTGATGCAGCGCTGCGGGTCGATGTCCACCGTACCCCGGGAGGCGTCCCGCCGGATGGCCCCGGCGATGCAGACCTCCTGACAAGGGGCCGGGTCGCAGTGGCGGCACTTGTTGGGAAAGGCGAGATGCCGCCCTCCCGGATAGATGCGCAGCCGGGCCTGGGGCCGGGTGGCCTCGCTGATAGCGGCATAGAGATTCTTAGAGGCGGAGTGCTCCACCGCACAGGCCAGGCGGCACTGGAGACAGCCGACGCACCGCTCCGGGCGGACAATGACGGTTTTCATAGAGGTCCTCTTATGGTTTTTTGAGGGGAGGGCCGGGGGACAGAGAGTCCCCCGCCCTCCCCTCAAACTTCCCTCCCAACCCCCTGCAAGGGTTTGGGAGAGTTTTTAACTCTCGTTCCCAAGCTCCTGCTTGGGAACGCATTTGTGGCCCAAGCTCTGCTTGGGCCCCCTCCATATGTGAAAGCCGGATAATATTACTCATTGGAATCATTCGCAAAGCGGAGCTTTGCGTCCAAGGGGGTTCCCAAGCGGGAGCTTGGGAACCAGAAAACGTTTCATGGTGGCGGCCGGGGACGGCCGCCCTACCTGGGTATCACCCCCACATGCGCCCCGGCTGGACGGGGCCGGCGACGGGCAGTTGCTGGGCCATCAACTGAAAATAAATCCCCGCGTCTTCCACCGCGCCCACCAGGGTGAGGCCCACGAGTTTGCCTTCCCGGTAGATGAGGCTGCGGTAGTGGCCCCGGCGCTCGGACAGCTCGCTCACCGTCTCACAGCCCGCTGCGTCCTGGGGACCCAGGCCCCCGGTGATGATATGGAAACCCCGCAGGGACAGGCTGTTCTGGGGCAGGAGCCCGTCGTAGGAGAGGGCCGCCCCGGCCAGGTTGGCCCCGGCGACCCGCCCCTGGGCCACCGCCGCCGGCCAGATGTGGTAACCGGCGCGTTTGCCCGTCAGGAGGTGGAAAGGGTGGGCGCAGTCGCCGGCGGCAAAGATGTCGGGGTCGGCGGTGGCTAACTGATGGTCCACGGTTATGCCATCCGCGGTGGCCAGGTCGGTCCCGGCCAAAAACTCCACGTTAGGGGCCACCCCGATGGAGAAGAGCACCGCCTGGCAGGGGATTTCCCGGCCATCGTTGAGGGTGAGGGCGCGCACCCGGCCCGCCTCGCCCCAGATGGCCTCGGGCCAGGCATGGTAAATGATCTCGATCCCCATCCGGGTTAAGGCCGCATGCAGCAGGGTCGCGGCGGTGGGGTCCAGGACCCGGAACAGGGGCTGGGCCCCCCGGGCCACCAGGGTAACGGTTAAGCCCCGCCGGGCCAGGGCGTCGGCGGTCTTCAACCCCACGGCGCCGGCCCCCACCACCACGAGCCGGCCGGCTTGGGGCAGACCGGCATCCAGGCGCTGCCAGTCGGCCAGGGTGCGCAGGGTGTAAACGCCGGAGAGCTCCTCCCCCTTAAGGCCCAAAAGGCGGGGCCGGGCCCCCGAGGCGATGAGCAGACGGTCGTAGGGCAGGAGGCGCCCGCCCAGGAGATGGACGGCGTGGGCGGGAGGGTCCACCCGCACGACCGGCTCCCCCAGGAGGGGCTCGAAGTTCCACTGCCGGAAATAGTCCTCGCCCTTGAGCCAGACCTTCTCCGGCGCGACCTCACCGCTCACCAGATACGTCAGCAGGGGGCGGCTGTACAAGGGCTGGGCTTCGTCGCTGATGACGGTGATGGGGCTGTCGGGGGCGTAGCGCCGGAGCGTCTCCGCGGCCTTACACCCCGCGGCGCTGGCCCCGATAATCACGTAGCGCATGATTCATCTTACCGCAGATTGCGTCTTTCTGGAAAGAAAAATAGGCGGGTCTTTCCGGTCTTGCGGAAATTCGGCGTCTATAGTAGGTTTGGGTTCAAGGTCGGTTTCGGCGAGCCATCGCAACTCTGGCTGCATCAGAGCCGCAATAACCTTTGTAGGGGCAGGTTTAAAACCTGCCCCTACAAAACCGCCCCCTGAAGAAAAAATGTAGAAATATCCCTAAGACGGAGGAACCCCATGGAACCCATATCCCGGGCCTTGATGAGCGTCACCGATAAGAGCGGCCTGGTGGAATTCGCCACCTTCCTGGCGGGCTACCAGATAGAAATCCTTTCCACCGGCGGCACCGCCAAGCTCCTGCGGGACAATGGCGTCCCCGTGGTGGAGGTCTCGGACTTCACCGGTTTTCCCGAGATGTTGGATGGCCGGGTCAAGACCCTGCATCCCAAGGTCCACGGCGGCATCCTGGGCCGCCGCGATCTCATGAGCCACCAGGAGCAGATGGCGGCGCATGGCATCGTCCCCATCGACCTGGTGGTGGTCAACCTCTACCAGTTCGAAAAAACCGTGGCCAAACCCGGCTGCACCCTGGAAGACGCCATCGAGAACATCGACATCGGCGGCCCCACGATGCTCAGGGCTGCGGCCAAGAACTACCAGGCCGTGACCGTGGTGGTGGACCCGCTGGACTATCCCCGCCTCATGGCCGAAATGAAGCTGAATAAAGGCGCCACCAACCTCGGCACCCGCTTTGCCCTGGCCCGCAAGGTCTTCAAGCTGACCCACGAATACGACGGGGCCATCTACCGTTACCTGGCCGAGAAGGATTCGGTCGGCTGAATGGGCCCGCCCCCTGCCATCACCATGAGCCGGGGCCGCAAGATCGACCTGAGCGGCCCCCAGTACTACCAGGACCTGCTCACCGGCATCGCCATGGAAATCTTGGGCGAGCTCGCCGAGCTGGAGAAGCTGGACCTGGCTGCCCTGGGGGAGGACGCCTTCGAGCAGGTGGTGAGCATCACCCAGATCCGCCTGCTCAACGAACTCTATTACGGTCTGGGGCAGCTCCGGGCCGCGGGGATGGAGCCCGACGTGAAGCGGGCCATCCAGGACCTTAGGGACATCTGGAACCGTTACATCGACAGCACCAACCGGTCTGCCGGCCTGAAATTTCAGGTGGAGGCGGGGGAGGAGCAGGTGCAGTAGAAAGGCAGGGGCCAGGGGTCAGGGGTCAGGAAAAGCCTGTTACTGCCCTCCGTCCCGCACGTTCCATCATTTTGTCTAGTCTTCAGATTTCATGGGGTCGCAAAAACCCGCGCTTTATCTATAATCTGATCTTTTAACTAGACAATTTGCTTCATTTTGTCTAATCTAAGCCGCTCATCAAATTTATCTGGTTAAACTTCTTCCCAGATGGCCGTTGAATCAAGACCCGGGATCAGCGGCCGGGCGCATACATGCCCTTATTGCAGAACCACAACGACTACAGTTTGGGTTCCGTCAAACTGCGTGCCGCCCGGCGTAGCGCCGCCACGTCGGCCAAATCTTCCGGCCTGCCTGAAGCGAGTTTCGCCGCAATCAAACTATCCGCATCGATAAAGGGAATTTTCAAGCCTGCGTCGATCTCAACTTCAACCCGCTTTTTCCAGGCCTGGTTAAAATCGACGCCGCTGATTTCCGGCAAAATATCGATCATCAGAGGCGGGTGCCCCATACGGTAAAACTTGCCCGGCTTGATAAAATCTTCCGGCGTCAGGTCTTGCAGCGGGGCGCCAAACGCCGCCAGGGCTGCATAAACCGCCTCGGCATTGGCAACGTCCGCCTTGATGAGAATGTCCAGGTCTTTGGTTGCCCGCGGTTGGGCATGGAAGGAAACGGCATAGCCGCCAACCACAAGGTATTTAACCTTATGGCCGTTGAACCGCGACAAGAGTTCTTTGAAGTCTTGATACATTGATGGCGGGGTCTCTCAGCCGGTAAGCTTCGGTGGTTATCTCGGATACGGCGGCAATGCGTTCCCAGGCGGGTCTTCCCTGCCAGTACTGATATTCCTCGTCCTTCATGGCCTCAAGGCGCTCAAATTTCCTGATCGGGAAACGTGATTTTCTGTCCATAGGTTTGACCCTGGTTCAATTATTAAGATTATTATATCATTTTCAGCACCGAAACGTGAGCCCCTACTGCCCCCTAACCACTGCTTTTCAGCGCTTCGGCCTGGTGATAGTGCACCCCGATATCCCGGCGCAGGGCCAGGCGGTTGGCCTGGTCATCCTCCCGGGGGATCACCCGGATCTTGCCGTTGTCGAAGGCGTTGAGCAACTTCTGGCGCAGGGGCTCGGCGGCCATGCCCCTGGTTTGCCCGGCCTTGACGGTGGCGTTGGCCAAAAGATACGCCACCCGGGAGCCGTCGGACTTGAACACGCCCTCGGCAAAATCCATGGCCGACGGGATGAGCGTGAGCTTCTTTTTGTCGAAATAATCGAAGTCCATCTGCACCACTTCGCCCTTGGTCAGGGACCAGGGATAGCCTTTCTGCTGCTTGGGGCCGCCGGGGCCGGTCACCAGGGCGATGCACAGGGAGATCTGCTCGGACCGTACTTCCGGAGCGACCGCATCCAAGGTGCCGTCCGCCATGGCGGAAACCAAAGCTCCCAGGTTGCGCAGCCGTTTCACCACGGGCTGGAATTCCGGCTCCCCCGGACGGAGGTTGATTTCGCACACCCGGATGGCTGTGGGCTGAAAGTTGCCGTCAAAAGAGACGAAGCAGCCGGGATAGAGGACGCAGGGGCGCAGAACGCCCTTGTCTTTCAGGCTCCGGATGAGGGGCCGCGCCAGGGTGGCGTCGGCCAGCTCCATTAAGGCGGGGGATTCCAGGGGGTGGGGCGAAATGGAGCCCATGCCGCCGGTGATGGGGTTGTCCAGGCCCGGGGGCCGCTCAAACCGTTCCGGGTAGTCCATGGCGGTGGGGAGAATTTGATAATGGCCCGCTTTATCCACCAGGATGGTGAAACTGATTTCCACTCCGGACATGCGGGCCTCGATGAGCAGGGGCCAGGGGGATTTTTTGCCGCAGCCGCGGCTGTAGGCGTCCTTGTAGTCCTTCATCAAGCCGTCGTAGACATCTTTGACGTCCCAGGTGTTGAGCATGATCCGGGCGCCCTTGCCGCCGGCGCTGTAGGGAAATTTTAAGACCGCGCCGCCGAATTCGTGGAGGTAGGCCAGGCAGGTTTTTAACACCGCCGGGTAATCCCGGGCCTCCACCTCGGTCCAGGCCGGGGCCACCGGGATGCCCGCCTGCTCACAGGAGCGCTTGCCGGCGATCTTGTCGGCCTCATACGCAACTCCTGCCGCGGCCACGCCGATGATGCGGTCCCCGAACCCGGCCTCGGTGAGCCGGTCCACCAGGCCCTCGAACAGCAAGCCTTCCGGCATCACCAGGGCCACGTCCAGGGCGCCGGCCTCAAAGGCCTTAATCAGGGCCGCGGCATAGGATGGGGCCGAGTTGTCGGGCACCGGGATAAAGTCGATGGGCCAGCCCATTTTTTGGGCAAACGGCTCCATGGCGCCGGTGCCTTTGACGACGACCCCGCGATAGGCCCCGGGATAAAGCTCGCTTTTGGAGCGGCTGGTCTCCAGGGCGGCCAGCAGGGTCCGGCCGTCGGTTCCCACAAAACCGATTTTCTTCTCTGTCATAGTGCGGCTCTCAGATAAAAGGAGGCAATTTCCCTGCATCATATATTATCTCCGGCGGGCAAATCCATTAAAATCAACCGACGCCTTCCCCGGACTGACTCTCCCGGGGTCTTGTGGTATGATGAAAAATCTGGTTTCATAGCCAGGCAGAGGGCGGACACGCAGGTCCGCCCCTTACAACTTATCGGGTTCGTATCAGGGGAGTTTTATGGAAGAAGAAGTCTCCATTCCAGGGCCGGGAATTAGTTTAGAAGGGCGGTTATCGGTGGGCGCGGCGCCCGGCGGGGCGGTCATCACCCACCCCCACCCCCTGTTCGGGGGCACTATGGCCAACAACGTGGTGTTGACCGCGGTACGAGCCCTGGCGGCCCTGGGTATGTCGGCTTTGCGCTTCAACTTCCGGGGGGTGGGGCGAAGCACCGGGGCTTACGGCGGGGGTGTGGATGAAGCCGAAGACGTGGCCGCGGCCCTGGCGTTCCTGAAGTCTCGTGCTCCCGGTCCTCTATACGTGATCGGCTACTCCTTCGGGGCGGCGGTGGCGGGCCGGGCCCTCATCCAGGGGTTGGCCGCCGCCGGCGCCATCTTGATCGCGCCCCCTATCGACTTCATGGACCTGAGTTTTCTCCCCCGGGTGCCGGGACTCAGGCTCATTGCCGTGGGGGACCGGGACGAACTCTGCCCGCTCCCGAGCTTGCAGGCGCTGATGGCGGAAAGACAGCCTGCCGTCGGGGAGACGCCGCCTTCGGTCCGGGTCATCGGGGGCGCCGACCATTTCTTCAGTGCCGGCGAGGCGGATTTGTTCCAGGTGTTGCGGGATTTTCCGTGGTAGGGGAAAAAGTGGTGCGCAGTGCGCACCCTACAATCCCATAGCCGGGAGAGGTGAAGGTATGGCGGGGAGCGACCGGGGCGGGTTTTAACCAATGAGCATCAACAGACTATTTTTTTTGTCATTCTGAGCGCAGTGAAGAATCTCTCTCTTACAGCCACAGAGATTCTTCACTCCGCGGCGCTCCGTTCAGAATGACATGCATGGTCATAGTTTTTTGACTGCGCCGGCGTATTAAACCCATCCACACACCACATCGGTCACTCCGCGAATCCCATTTCCTCCAGCACCCAGAGATACTCCCGGTGAAGGGACTCCAGCAGGTCGGTTTTGAGGTCCGGGGGCAGCCACTCCCAGGTGTAGGTCTCGATTTCCAGGTGGAGGCAAAAGCCCCGGGCCTTAAGCAAGGCGAGAACGGCCCGGGTGTCGTCGCAAGTAGACGCCAGGTGCCGGTACCGGTCCACAAACAGGGGCATGTGGTAGTGGATGCGGCAGTTGGGTCCCAAACCGGCGGTGAGATGCGGCAGGGCCGGGGCCAGGTCGGGGAATTGGACCCGGCGGCCATCATTGGCCTGGCCGATGACCTGGTGGAGATAAGGGGAACGGGTGAAGGTCTCCAAGTCCCGGACCACGGCCTCTCTAAGCCCCGCCGCGGCCGGCAGTTCCACCTTAAGGCCGGCGGTGATTTGGACCTTGCCCACCCGGACGCCGGCCTCCGCCAGGGTATTTAAGGCCGCGGCCGGGTCTTCATACTCCACCGCCAGGTGGCAGGTGTCCAGGCAGACCCGGATATGCTCCAGCAGACATTGATGCGCCTCCCCAGCGCTCATCCCTGACTGTTCCGCCAGGACGGGGGCCCCCAGCTGCAGGAGCCAATGGCGGAAAAAGTCCGCCACCTCCCGGCTCGCCGACAGGAGACCGTCGGGCTCCGGCTCCAGGTCCAGGTGGATCAGTTGCCCGGTTGCGGCCTTGAGGTGCGCCAGGGACTCCGTAACCCGCACCAGGTTCCGGGTCATCCGCTCCCAGGCTGCGGCATCGCCGGGGGTGATCCAGGCCTTATAAGATAACGGGGTGGTGGAGATGGACCCCTCGACCCCGGCGGGCAGCAACCGCCGGAGAATCTCAATCAGGTCCAGGGTGTAGCGGACCCGGGATTCCTCCCGCCAGTCGGGGGCAAAAATCCCGGCTTTGACGCTAGGGCCGGTCAAGTCGCCGTAGGGAAAACCGTTGAGGGTAAAGACGTAGAGGTTGTAGGCGGCCAGGAAGTCTTGAAACTCGTCCAACCGATCCCCGGCCAGGAGTTCGCCGGCCTCCGCCGCGGACAGGCGCAGGCCCAGGCCGAAGGGGGCTTGCGGCGCCAACCGGGCCTTCAGGGCCGGTCCATAGCGCTTAAGGTTGGCGAATAATTCCTCCCAGCCGCACCCGGGATGAATCTTGCTGCAGTAGGTGAGGTGAAAACACCCATCCGGACCGATTTGCACCGGGTGCGCTCCTAACGGGAATAAATAATTTGAGGGGAGGGCGGGGGGATTTTTCGTAAGGGCTGCGTCCCGCCCTCCCCTCAGACGCTCCTCCCAGCCCCTTATACGAGTTGCGCTCAAAGGGCTATTTTCTGTAGCCGCAGGCTTTAGCCTGCGCCTGCACAGGCTGGAAAGCCTGTGCCACCCTTTGACCGCAATCTGGTATTAAAAGGGCAGATTAGTGGCCCGGGCGTCTCGCCGGTGGGGTGTATACCCCGAAGCCACCGCGGCCTCTTTTTTCAGGAGCGCCAGGCTTTCCCGTACCAGGTCCCCATTGAGGTCGTGCACCTCCAGTCCCTGGCCGATATCCCAGAGGAGCATAATGGTAAGCCGGCCGCCCAGGTGCTCCTGAAACTCCCTCAGGCCGTCCAGGAGGCTGTGGTCCGCCTCCATCCGAGGATCATAGAGGGCAAAGCCTAGGGTCCTCAGGGTGGTGAGGATCCGCTGCCATCGGCTGTGGGGCAGAAGCCCCATCAGGTGGGCATAGGTTGAGTCCAGCGCCAGCCCCAAGGCCACTGCCTGGCCGTGCCCCAGCTCATAAGCGCTCAAATGCTCCAGTTTATGGGCGGCCCAGTGGCCGAAGTCCAGGGGCCGGGAGGAGCCGGACTCAAAGGGGTCGCCGCCCTGGGCGATGTGGTTCAGATGGAGCACCGCCGAGCGGTAGATCACCTGATTCATCAGGTCCAGGTCCCGGTGTGCCAGGGCGTCGGCATGCTGCTCCAGAAAAGTAAAGAAATCTGAGTCCTTGATCAGGGCGACTTTGACCGCTTCAGCCACACCGCCGATCCAATCCCGCCGCGACAGGGTGGGGAGAAAGTCGGCGTCGTTCAGCACTGCCACCGGGGGGGCGAAGGTGCCGATAAAGTTCTTTTTGCCGAAGGCGTTGATGCCGTTCTTGACGCCGATGGCGGCATCGGCCTGAGCCATGACGGTGGTGGGCACCCGGATCAGCCGGAGGCCCCGGTGGGCCGTGGCTGCGGCAAACCCGGCCATGTCGATGAGGGCGCCGCCGCCGATGGCGGCCACATAGGAGTGGCGGCAGAGGCCATAGGTGTGGACGGCCTGCTGCACACTTTTGACATGCCGGGGGTCGTTTTTAAGCTGCTCGCCCCCCTCAAACAGCAGGGGCGCTCCGGCCAGGGTGACCACCGTATGGTGATGCCGGCAGTAAGCCTCGATCCTGGATAGGAGCCGGGGGTGGCAACGATGCACCCCCCGGTCAAGCGCCACCAGGAGTTTAGCTGGCGGGCCGGCGCCGTCTTCGGCCACGATGTTTCTCACCAACGGGTTGGAGACGGCGAACAGGTCCCGGGTGAAGTGCACCGGGTAGCGGAAGCTCACCTGGATATCCTGCTGGATGGTCGGGAAGGGTGGTCGCATAGCTCCTCTTCCAGGGTTAAACAAACATGAACCACAAATGGTTCACCCCCGAGGATGAAAATCCCCCCTACCCCCCTTTTTCAAAGGGGGGTTTTAAAGTCCCCCTTTGGCAAAGGGGGATTTAGGGGGATTTGGGTTTTCACGGAAAACCTCAGCCCGGTGTCGGCAAGGCCGCAGCGATAGAGGTGATCACCCGCAACAACGGCTCGGGCAGGATGCCCAGCCACAGGATCACCGCCAGGATCACTGTCCCGGCCAGACCGATGGCCAGGTCGGTGCCGGGAACCGCGGCGCCGTCGCCTTGGCCCTGCATGTAAAGGTGGATCACCACATTAATATAGTAATAAATGGAAATGATGGCGGTGGCAATGCCTAAGACCGCCAGGATGACGAAGTTGGCCTGGAGCACCGCCCGGAAGAGCGCCAGTTTTCCCATGAACCCGGCGGTGGGGGGCAGCCCCGCCAAGGCCAGCAGGCACACGGACAGGAGCCCGGCGCGCCAGGGGTGGCTATAGCCCAGGCCCTGGTAGTCCGCGATCTCCTCCCGGTCCGTGGCGCCCCCGGAAAACGTCCCGATGATCCCGAAGGCCCCCAGGTCCATGATCGCATAGACCGCTAGATAGAACATCAGCGCCGGCACTCCCCCGTCCTTGACGGCCAGGAGCGTCATGAGCAGGTAGCCCATCTGGGCGATGGAGGAGTAAGCCAGGAGCCGTTTTACCTTCGTCTGGTAGAGGGCGGTGAGGTTGCCCACCGCCATGGTGAGGAGCGCCAGGACCCACAAAACCGGCCAGACATAGTCCCAGACCAGGGGGGACATGGCCAGGGAAAATCGCACCAAGGCCGCGAACAGGGCCACCTTGGAACCGGTGGACAGAAACGCGGTAATGGGGGCCGGGGACCCCTGGTAGACATCCGGGGTCCAGAGATGAAAGGGCACGATGGAGATTTTGAACCCGATGCCCGTGAAGATGAGGGCCAGGGACAGGAGGATCACCGGCAGGCGGCCGGGATAGGTTGTGGCTGCGGCCAGGGAGCCGGCAATCTCGAAGGTGCCGGTCATGGCATAGAGGAGGCCGATGCCGAAGGTCAAAAACGCCGAGGCCACCGCGCCCATGATGAAATATTTCAGCCCCGCCTCGTTGCCGTAAGGTTCGCCTTTCCGGATGGCGATGAGGATATAGAGGGCCAGGGACATCAGCTCCAGGCCGAGGAAGAAGATTACCCAATTGGCCCCGGCCACCACCAGCACCATCCCCAGGGCGGCAAAGATCAGGAAGGCGTACAATTCATCCCCGGCAAAACCGTGGGTGACGCTGTACTGGCGTACGAAAAGCAGGGTGATGATGGTAATAAACATCAGGAGAGACGTGAAGAATCGGAAGTAGCCGCCCAGGTCCAGCAGGTCCTCCAGGCCCGGACCCAGGGACGGCAGCAGCAGGGTGGCGGCCGCCGCCGCTCCCGCAGTGACCAGGGCCAGGGCGAAGAGCACCCCTGCCGGCCGCCGCCGCCAAAAGGCGCCGACCAGGAAGATAAGGGTGCCCCCGCCGGCCAGGATCAGGAGGGGGAGCAGTCCGGTCCAGTCAGTGGACATAGGCTTAGGGTCCTCTTACCCCCGGAGCTTTTGGGCTATTTTGGCCACCCGCCGCCCCAGGGCCCTGGCGATTTCCAGGTCTTCCGGGGCCGGTTCGAGGTCGTTCTTGCCTCCGGCCACCGTGGTGGCGCCGTAGGGGGTGCCGCCCCGGCCCTCGGTATGGAGCATGCCCGGGGTGGAATAGGGCACTCCGACGATGATCATGCCCAGGTGCAGCAGCGGCGCCATCATGGTGAGGCAGGTGGTCTCCTGGCCGCCGTGGGTGGTGGCGGTCGAGACCATGACCCCGGCCGGCTTGCCTTCCAGGGCCCCCTGGGCCCAGAGATCCACGGCGCTGTCGAAGTACTGCTTCATCTGGGCGCACATGTTGCCGAAACGGGTGGGGGTGCCGAAGATGACGCCGTCGGCCGCCCGCAGATCATCCATAGTCGCAATGGGGATGTCCTGCTGCCGGGCCAGCACTTCCTGGGCGTGCTTGCTGGCCTGGAGCTTGGGGAGGTTCGCCTCCAGTTCCTGGACCCGGCGCAGGACCACTTCCGCCCCTGCCACCGTCTGGGCCCCTTCGGCTGCGGCCCGGGCCAGCTTCAACACGTGGCCGTACATGGAGTAATACACTACCAGGATTTTCATGAGGTCCCGTCCTTTGAAGAGATTTTGTTAAGGTGCTGCTATCATGCTTTATCACTCTGAGCGCTGGATCAGGCGCGACTTCCATCCTTTTAATACCGATTAGCGATCGATGGGCAATTCTTGTAGGGGGGGACCTATGTGTCCCCCCATGAGGGCGCACACACAGGTGCGCCCCTACGTTGCGTCTTTATATTTTTGACAGCAACCCGGTATAAGGGCCTGATCCTTACCCACAAGTTTTTTGACTGGTGGCACAGCCTTTCCAGGCGGTGCGTAAATCCTCGCACAGGCTGGAAAGCCTGTGCTACCAAAAACTGGTTGAATATGAGCCATTACCTGACCAGGGCCAGGACGCTGAATTGTGCCAGGAGGTGCTGCACCGGCTGCTCCAACAGACGCAAAGCCGGGCCGGGGTGCAAACCGAGATACAGGATGGGTAGGGCCATGATCACCAGAATGACCACTTCCCGGCCGCTGACATCTACCCAGGTGTGCGTGGTTTTCGGTTCACCGAACAGGGTGTCTTTAACCATCCGCAGGATATAAATCACCGTAAAAATCAGGCCGCCGAAACTTACTATGCCGATAAGCGGCCGGGCCTCAAAGATGCCCACCAGGAGCAAGATTTCCCCCACGAAATTGTTGAGCCCCGGCAGCCCCATGGAGGCCAGGGCAAAGAAGAGAAAGAAGACGCTGAAAATCGGCATTTTGGCCCAGAGGCCGCCCAAATCCGCAAAATCCCGGGAATCGATGCGCTCGCCGATCATGCCCACCATGATGAAGAGGGCCGAAGTGGAGAGACCGTGGTTGACCATTTGCAGCAGCGACCCGTTCAAGGACAAGAGATTCCAGGTGGCGACGCCGACAACCATAAGGCTCATGTGGCCGATGCTGGAATAAGCCACCAGGCGTTTGATATCGGTTTGGGCCAGGGCGACCCAGGAGGTAAAGAACATGCCCGCCAATCCCAAGGCAATGAGCAGCGGGACGGAGGCCTCGGCGGCCAGGGGAAAGAGCGGGAAAGCGAAGCGGAAAAATCCATAAAAACCGGTTTTCAAGAGCAAGCCGGCCAGGTCCAGGCTGCCGGCTGTGGGGGCCTGGGTGTGAGCGTCGGGTAACCAGGTATGCAACGGCACGATGGGAATTTTGATGGCAAACCCCAGCATAAAAGCGGCGTAGAGTAAAATTTCCGTGGTGTAGCTGAAGTTCGTGTGCATTAACTGCGCCACAGAAAAGGTATAGATTCCCGTCTGCTGCCCATGGATCACATAGAGGGCCACCAGGGCGATGAGCATCGGCAGACTGCCGCATAAGGTAAACAAAACAAACTTGACCGCGGCATAAACCCGCCGCTCATGGCCCCAGAGGCCCACCAGGAAAAACATGGGAATGATCTGGATTTCCCAAAAGAGATAAAAGAGCAGGAGGTCGGTGGCCATGAACAGGCCCATGACGCTGGATTCCAAAAATAGGAGAAAGAAATGGAAGGCGCCGATCTTGGTCGTAATGGCGCGCCAGGAGACCAGGATGCAGAGGATGTTGATAAAGGCGGTGAGCATCAGGAGCAGCTGGCTTATCCCGTCCAGCCCCAGACTGTAGCTGACCCCCAGGCTGGGGATCCAGGAGTAATCCTCCGCCAGCAGCCAAACCCCGGTGGGCCCGGCCTGCGGTTGTAAACCCAGGAATAATAAGGAGCTCACCAGGCTGAATTCCAGCAAGGTGGTGGTCAGACTGATCCAGCGACAGAGGAGGGGCCAGCGACTGCCGGTCGCCAGGGCCAAAAATCCGCCCAAAAGCGGCAAAAAAATGATTATCGAAAGCAGAGGAAAATGCAGCATGGCTTGTCTCCGTTAGTCATACCACCCCCATACCAGGACGACGAGGAATGCAGTTAACCCGAGCAGCAACATCTTGACATAGGTGGAAAGCCGGCCGCTCGTCCAGTATCCGAAGCCGCGGGAAAGGGTAAGGAACCCCGTTGCCGCTTTGGAGTAACTCCCGTCTATGGTGCGGTCGTCAACTTTGAGCCAGAGAAAATTGGCCGTGTCCCAAAAGCGGTTGAATAAGGCGACGGCCGCAGTCACGATTCCCCGATCGATACCTTGTTCTTCCACGCGCCCCTTCATGAATTCGGTCATTCTTTGGTACGGACCGACGAAGATCACCTGATACAACCGGTCCAGATAGAGGCCGGAGAACAAGAAATCATGGAAGCCCTGCCGCAAAGGCTCCGGGGCCGGACGGCGAACATAGAGGACATAGGCCAGCAGTAAGGACACCAGGACGATGGCGGCGCTCATGACCCCCATGATCCACTCCAAGCCCACGGACGCGCCCAATTCGGGGCGGGCCCCGGGAACCGCCTCGAGGTAATGCCCCAGGAAGTTCTTGCCGATCCCGCCCGGGAGGTTAAGCAGGCCGTCGAATAACGTCAGGATGGCCAGGGGCCATAAAATCCAGACCATGAGTTTGGGGAGAGGCCGCACTTCGGCGGCGGTGCGCCCGCCCGGGCGGGCCGTGAATATGAGGAAATAACCCCGGAAGGTATAGAGCGGCGTCAGGAAAGCGGCGGCCAAGGCAATGAACCATAGGATCTTATAAGAAAAATCCGGATAGATAAAGGTGGCCAGCAAGATACGGTCTTTGCTGAAATAGCCCCCCAGGAGGGGAAAAGCGCTCAGGCCCAGCGCCCCGGCCAGGAAAATATAGGAGAGCATGGGCCTTAGCCGGTGCAGGTTCCCCATCTTAAAGATGCTGTGCTCTTCATCCAGGGCCTGGATGACACAACCCGCCGACAGAAACAGCAGCGACTTAAAGAAGGCGTGGGACAAAAGGTGAAACATGCCGCCCACAATGTCGGCCGCGCCCACGGCCAGAATCATATAACCTACCTGGCTGATGGTGGAATACGCCAGGATACGCTTGATATCGGTTTGGGCCAGCGCCGCCAGGGCGGCATACAGGGTGGTGATGGCCCCGATGGCGGCAATGAGCCCCAAGGCGATGGGAGCCAGCTGCAACACCGGAAACAGCCGCATGAGCAGATAAACCCCGGCCGTAACCATGGTGGCGGCGTGAATCAGGGCCGACACCGGGGTGGGACCGGCCATGGCGTCCGGCAGCCAGACCGTCAGGGGCAGTTGGGCCGATTTGCCCGCCGCGGCCCAGAGGAGTAACAGGGACAGGATGGTAGCCTGGGCGCTCGTCAAAGTCGCGGCGTGACTATCTATGTAGGTGAGGGAAAAACTGTGAAAGAGGACGAAAAATAACCCCAGGGCCACCCCGAAGGCGATGTCGCCGATGCGGGTCACCACGAAAGCCTTGCGGCCGGCATCGGCATTGGCCGCGTCCTTGTACCAGAAGCCGATGAGGGCGTAGGAGCAAAACCCCACCCCTTCCCAGCCCAGGTAGACAAAGATCAGGTTGTCGGCCACGGTGATCACCAGCATGGCAAAGACAAAAAGGTTCAGATAGCTGAAATACCTGACATAATCAGAGTCATGGCGCATAAAGGCCACGGAATAGACATGGATGAGGCTGGAGACAAAGGTGACCATCAGAACCATGATGGCGGCCAGAGGATCATAATGGACGTTCATGGCGGCGGAAAAATCGCCAACGGTAATCCAGGGGAAGAAGGTGAGGTCATAGGTCTGTTTCCCGGCCAGGGCCAGGGCGATACCGGCCATGATCAGGGCCCCCAGGACCGCGGCGCAGGCGATCACCTCACAGATCCGCCGGGGCAGCAGGCGGCCCACGGCGGCATTGATGGCGCTGCCACTCAGAGGCAATAGCAGTAAGAGCAGGAGTACGGTTTCCACGTCAGCCCTTCATAAGATCGTAGTCGTCGGCATTGAGCGAACCGGTGCGGCGCTGGGAATAGACGATCAAGGCCAGACCCACGGCCACTTCCGAGGCCGCCACCGCCATGATGAAGATGACAAAGGCCTGCCCGTCCAGTTGCTGCCAGTGCATGGCGGCCCCGATAAACGCCAGGCCTGAGGCGCTCAGCATGACCTCCACCCCGATGAGGATCATGATGAGATTGCGCCGGGCCACGGCGCACCCGGCCCCCAGCAAAAAGAGGATCGCCGCCAGGATGAGCATGTGACTGTATGGTACGATGGTAGCCATGCTTCAGCCCCCCGTGGTGCTGTTGTCCCGGCCCAGGTAGAGCGCCCCCACCAGGGCCACGAACAGGAGAAAAGACGCAATTTCCACCCCTAACCAGTATTTCTGGAAGAGAAACCGGCCGAAGGCCAGGGGCGACGCCGTGACCAGAAGTAAAGGCCCGGGGCCGCCTGCATTCAGGAACAGAAACCCCACCATGATCATGAGGCAGATGCCGCTCAGGGCCAGGGCCGGGGCCCATTGGCGCAGCCACGGCCCCAGGGTTCTCTCCTCCGGCTTGATTTCCAGCATCATGACGATGAACAGGAACAGCACCATGATGGCCCCGGCGTAAATGACCACCTCCAGCACCGCCAGGAAAGGCGCCCCCAGAAGAAAGAACAGCAGGGCCGTGCCGATAAACGACAGCACCAGGTAAACAATGGCGTGCATCAGGTTGCGGCGCGTGATGGCCAGAGCGGTGGCGGCGACGATGACGGCCCCCAGCAGATAAAATATGATGGCGTAAATGCTCATGGCAAGTTCCTGTTCACCTTCGGAGCTGAGCCCCCAAGGCCTTCAAGGGAGATTACTCTTTATATTCAAAGTCTTGGCTTCCCCGATG
Organism: Deltaproteobacteria bacterium; assembly: GCA_030655955.1. Classification (GTDB taxonomy): domain Bacteria; phylum Desulfobacterota; class Desulfobaccia; order Desulfobaccales; family 0-14-0-80-60-11; genus 0-14-0-80-60-11. Next base: position 2,820 of record JAUSOZ010000267.1, on the reverse strand, counting down.
TGGGTGCCCTTACCGCCCACCATGTCCACTCCGGCGCGGCGGTAAAAATTGTAGTCGTTATTTTTGCCGCCGTGGTCCACCAGCAAATCTTGCTTTTCCGCCACCATGGTCAGGAGGTCCCGCTCGCAGAATTCGAAGTTAGGGGTCAGCTGGATCGCCAGGGTGGGGCAGGCCTCTTCGCACAGGCCGCAGTAAATGCAGCGGGCGAAGTTGATGCGGAACCAGCTGGCCCAGCGGCGGCCATCGGCCCGTTCCTCCCCCGCCATGGAGATGCACGATACCGGGCAGGCGGCGGCGCAGAGATAGCAGGAGACACAGCGCTCCTCCCCGTCCGGGTCCCGGGTGAGAATGATCCGGGCCCGGGTGCGCGCCGGCAGCACCCGCTTGAATTCCGGGTACTCCTCGGTGACCGGGCGGCGGAAAAGATGCCGGAACACGATGGCAAAGGCATCCGTTAGCCCGGCCACGGCCCGGCCGCTTATCTGTAACCAGTTGCGTCGCTGGTGCATGGTGTCGATTCCCGGCTCTGGGGCTTACTTAAATCCTTTGGTGGCACAGGCTTCCCAGCCTGTGCGAGCGCAAGTTAAAAGGGTATAAGCCAATGGCGGCTCATCCCGAAAACGAAAAATCCCCCCGGCCCCCCTTTTCCCAAGGGGGGTGTTAAAGTCCCCCTTTAACAAAGGGGGATTTAGGGGGATTTGGTTTTTCACGGTAAAGCCCGCCTCTACAATTTCATAAACGTAATCAAGTAATTATAAGGCCCGAGTTTCACGGTCTGCTGCCGGGCAAACCCGTAGGGGGCCACCAGGGCTTCCACTTCCGCCGGGTCCAGCCGGATGTGCCGGGGCGGCCCCGGCGGGCCGTCGATCTTGTCGAATTCGACGATGGCGAGCTGACCCCCGGCCTTGATAACCCGGGTCACTTCCGCCAGGGCGGCGGCTGCGGTTCCGGCCTCCACCAGGTCATGGAGCACGGTGGCCATAAGACCCATATCCACGCTGCGGCTCTCCATGGGGATCTGGCCCGCCGGCGCCGCCAGGGGCTTGAGGTTGGCTCGGCCCTCCCGGGCCGCCCGCTCGCGGAGCGCGGCAAGGCCCTCTTCCCAGAGGTCCACGGCATAAACTACGCCAGCCGGGCCGATGCGTTCTGCTGCGGCCAGGGAGTAATTGCCCTGGCCGCAGCCCAGGTCCAGAAAAGTTATGCCCTGGGGAAGATTCAATGCCGCCCACAGGGTGCCCGGATCAATCAGGTCGTAGCTGCTTTTCCCGGCGCCCGGGGGTTTGTGGGACTCGGTATGATTAGCCATTTTGCCTCCAAGCGGTTTGGTAGGGGGGGACCCGTGTGTCCCCCCTCCTTCCGGGCACACCACTCAATGCGCACCTTCGCATCATACTTTATACCCCCAAGCCAGCATGACCCCGCCGGTGACGATGATGTTGATCAGGGCCACCGGGACCAGGAGTTTCCAGCCCAGGTGCATGAGCTGGTCGTAGCGCAACCGGCCCAGGGTGCCCCGGATCCAGATGATGACGAATGACACCGCGGCCACCTTGATCAAGAACCACAGCAGCGGCGGCAGCCAAGGCCCCCGCCAGCCCCCCAGGAAGAACACCGCCACCAGGGCCCCCAGGGTCACCATGGTAACGTACTCGCCCAGGAAAAACAGGCCGAAGCGCATGCCGCTGTATTCCGTGTGGTAGCCGGCAATCAGCTCATGCTCCGCCTCCGGGATATCAAAGGGGATGCGCTTCATTTCGGCCACCGAACTGATGAAAAAAATGATGCAGGCTACCGGCTGCAACAGGATAAAGGGGCAACGGGCTTGGGCGTTGACAATATCCACCAGGCTGAAGGATTTGGCCATCATGACGATGGGGACCAGGGATAGCCCCAGGGACAACTCGTAGCTGATCATCTGGGCCGCGCCCCGGATCGCCCCCAACAGGCTGTACTTGGAGTTGGAAGACCAGCCGCCCAGGGCCACGCTGTAGACCGCCAGGGAGGACAGGGCATAAACGTAGAGCAGGCCCACGTTGAGATCGGTGATCACCCCGGGGATGGGTTGGCCTCTAAAGGTCCATCCCGGGGCAAAGGGGACCACGGCAAAAATGAGGATGGCGGCGGCGGCCACCACCACCGGGGCGTAGAGGAAGATGACCCGGTCCGCCCCGGTGGGGCTGAGATCTTCTTTGGTCAGCAGCTTGACGGCGTCGGCGATGGGCTGCAACAGCCCCCAGGGGCCGGCCCGGTTGGGGCCCAGGCGGAGCTGGAAGAACCCCAGGAGCCGGCGCTCCACGTAGATCAGGTAGGCGGCGAACAGCAGCAGAGCCACCAGCACCAGCAGCAGCTTGACGATCAAGATGATGATTCCGGCTACCCAGAGGCTCATGGGATCACCCTTGCACCGGATTGAAGAGGTTGGCGGACAGATACACCGGCGCCTCGGCAAGCTTGCGCCAGTCCAGTTGACGGTGCCGGGGGAGCACCACCACCCCCGGCGCCAGGGCGGCCGACAGTTTCACGGTGACGGCCAAAGACCCCTTGGGGAGGCGCACGTTGGCCCGGCTGCCGTCGCCCAGGCCCAAGTTCCCGGCGTCGTCGGGATGGATCAGAAGCACCGGCGCGGTTTCCGCTTCCCGCATGAGGGGCGAGTAACTCGCCAGTTCCTCGGTGCCGAAGGTCCAGTCCACCAGCAGGAGTTCCACCTGGTCGGGGGCCGGAGACGCGGGCGGCGCCGGGGGGGCGGCAAAATCGCCCCCGGGGCGCGACGCCGGCAACAGCCGCGCCCCTTCCGGGTGTTCGGCTAAAGACCGCATTGAG
>JAUSOZ010000265.1 GCA_030655955.1 Deltaproteobacteria bacterium | reverse complement strand
CGACGTGGACGTGGTCCTGGCCAGGACCACGTCCACGTCGGTGCCCCGCTCTTTGAAGAACGACAGGCGATGGCTCTCGATGAACCGGGGCTGGGTCACCCGGCTTTTCAGCTCTTCCATGGCGGAGTTGAAGCGCTCCAGGTGCCCCACCATGAGGATGAGGCCGCGCTCCCGGGACCGGTGCACCAGTTCGTCGGCCTCGGCCACGGTGGTGGTAATAGGCTTTTCCACCAGCACCTGGCAGCCGGCTTCCAGGCAGTCCCGGACCACGGCAAAATGCTGGGAGGTGGGGACCGCCACGCTCACCGCATCCACCAGGGGCAGGAGTTCCCGGTAGTCGACAAAATCCCGGGTGTGCAAGGCATGAGCCACCTTCCGGGCCTGGTCCCGGTTGATATCGGCCACCCCCACCAACTCGGTTTCGGCCAGAGCAGCATACTTTTCGGCGTGAAACCGGCCCAAATATCCCACGCCGATGACACCCACTTTTACCGGTTCGGTCATTTCGGTCATTCCTTCCATAAAGGCACCCACACCCCAGAATACCGGCGCAGTCGGCGCGCCGTTTTGCCCATGATACCGGAAAATGGCCTGACAAGGCAATGAAAACCGGAGCAAATACCGTTTGACAAGTTCGGCTCGAAACGATAATAATTTTCAGCACGTATTTCGGAGGTAGGCTAAATGGTGGAAAAGGCGAAATTCATCTGGTTTGACGGCAAATTCATCCCCTGGGAGCAGGCCCAGGTCCACGTCCTGAGCCACACCCTGCACTACGGGTTGGGAGTTTTTGAAGGCATTCGGGCTTACCATTGTCACGATGGGCGCACAGCCATTTTCCGCCTGACGGAGCATATTCGGCGCCTGTTCGATTCCGCCCACGTCATGATGATCGACATTCCCTTCAAAAAGGACGATGTCGAGGCGGCCTGCTGCGAAATCCTGCGGCTCAACGGCCAGAAGGAGGCTTATATCCGCCCCCTGGTGTTTTTGGGGGAAGGGGTCATGGGGCTCCACCCCAAAGGCGCCCCCGTACAAATAGCCGTCATCAGTTGGATCTGGGGAGCCTACCTGGGGGAAGAGGGCCTGCGCCAGGGTATCCGGGTCAAAACCTCATCTTTTACCCGCCATCACGTCAACATCGCCATGACCAAGACCAAGACCGTGGGTAACTACGTCAACTCCATCATGGCCAAACTCGAGGCGGTGCATTCGGGCTACGACGAGGCGTTGCTGTTGGATACCGCCGGGTTTGTCTGTGAGGCTTCCGGGGAAAACATTTTCCTCGTCAAGAACGGCATCCTCAAGACACCGCCGATGACGTCCATCCTGCCGGGCATCACCCGGGACTGCATCATCACGCTGGCCCAGGACCTGGGCATGACCGTGAAGGACGATCGTTTCTCCCGGGACGAGCTCTATCTGGCGGACGAGGTCTTTCTCACCGGGACGGCGGCGGAAGTCACCCCGGTCCGGGATGTGGACGGCCGGAAAATCGGTCCGGGACACCCCGGCCCCATCACCCAGCAGCTGCAGGAGGTTTATTTCGGAGTGGTGAAGGGCAAGAATGAGCGCTACCAGAATTGGTTAACGTATATTTAACCGGGCGGCAACGCCACGGGGTTAAATAAAAAGAAGCGGGCCCAAGGGCCCGCTTCTTTTTTGCCTGATCCCCGCGATCCGGGCGGGACGCGAGCTAGCGGGTTTCGCATTCCTTCACATACTGCATCAGGACGTCGGTTTCCGTAATCAGGCCCACCAGCAGGTTATCTTCCACCACCGGCAGGCAGCCGATTTTTTCCTCAATCATCATCTTGGTGGCTTCGCACACCTCGGTATCCGGAGGAATGGTAATCACCCCGGTCACCATAACATCCTTGATGTGCAGGGTTTTCATCAAATCCCGGGTGTCCTTGGTAGCGTAACCCAGGGCCTGGGCCAGGGAACTGCGGAACAGGTCGCGCTCCGAGACAATCCCCACCAGCCGGGTGCCGTCCACCACCGGAAGGTGGCGTATCCTGCCTAACCGCATGATATCGTTGGCCAGGCTGAGTTCGTCGTTGACGTCCAGGGTGGCCACCTCTTTCACCATGATCTCTTTGACCTTCATCTATGCCTTTCCTTCCCCGTAAGATTCCCTGGCGGTCGGGAGCCGCTTCCGGTTGTTGACGCTTTTTGCAGTGGTGCATAAATACGGTAACGTATTTCTTGTTCCGTGAAGATCACTTCCCCCTCACCCTAACCCTCTCCCCCATTGGGGGAGAGGGGAAAAGATGGGACCGATTTGAGGTTCTGCCATCATAAACAACCCGATGACCTAACCTACCCCCTCTCCCCCCGCTTCGGGGGGAGAGGGTTGGGGTGAGGGGGGCGGTATATGCCGTTAGCGCTCTTTATGAAATCCTGTACTTAGTGCCGGCCGGCATTGTCCTTTAAAGGGCAGCCAGCCACTCCTGGCCCCGGATGCCCAGTTCCTTCAGGGTGGTTAACACCCGGCGGCTGTCGTCCTGACTCATATAGCCCGTCCCGCAGGCTGGGGTGAGGAGGGACTGGGCCAGGATTTCCTTGAGTCCCCAGTGCACGTCCCCAGCCAACTGGGTTACCTGGGCCTGAAAACGCTGCCACAAGGTGTCAGCGGTCTCAGGCTGGAAGTCTTCACTGGTGGGTACCAAACCCCAGGCCAGCCAGCCGCCCCGGCCCAGGTAGTCCGCCAGCGCCTTATCATAGAGGCGGAGGCTGTCGAAGTAACCGAAGGAATCGAAGCTGAGGATGTCGATGGGGACATTGAGCAGCAGGGACCAATCGGTGTTGCCGCAGCAGTGAATCCCCAGGGTGACCGGGCCGGCGGCCGCGCCCCGGGCCTCTTCCAGGGTTTGGGTCAAAATTTGGGTCACCTCTTCTTTGGAGATGGGCAGGTAAGCAGAGCCGAATCCCGTCAGGAACGGTTCATCGAGAAAGATGATGGGCTCCTTGCCCAACTCCCTGAACTTCTCGGCCTGCCAGGCCACCTTGCGGGCCAGGCCGGCACACACGGCCTGGGTCAGCTCCCGGTCGTAGAGGATCGGCTTGCCTCCGGCGTCCTTAACGACCCCGGCAAAGGTCACCGGCCCGGACAACTGGCCTTTGAGGGCCGGGCCGGGGCTTCCCTGGGAGGCCACCGCCTCAAGGAGCGCAAAGAACCCCCGGGCGTCTTGGGCCTCGAAGGCAAAGGGGGTTAAGTCGCCGGAAAGAACGATCTCATAAAACTGAGCCAGGGCCTCTTCCCGGGACAGGTCCGGGTCCATGGCAACGGTGCGATTGGCTTCGTCCACCTTCAAGCCCGGAAGCCCGCGGGCCGCCTGGGCCGCCATCTCCTCAAGGTACCCCAACCGGACCATCTGGGGCCAGTAAGGTATCTGGGGCAGGGTCTCCAAAACCAGGGCCACGGTTTCTTGGGGGTCGGTGAAGGGCACCGAACCGATGCCGGTGGCGGCAGGGCCGGTAAAGCCGGACATAGTCATCTCCAGGATATTTTGCCTCAACCGTATTATGTTTCCACGACCTTGTCAATAGCGCCCCCGGCTGGTATTGGCTGGCGGCTCAACCATTATAGGCGGGGCACGACTAACCTGTTTCCTGAGCCCAGGCTGGAAAGCCTGTGCCACCGATTGAAGGCACTTTTCCGGTCAGTCATTCATGAGCCTTTGACCCACCCGTAATAGATGAAAAGATTTGGTGGGGCGGGCGTCCCCCCGCCGTATTAGGCGGCACAGGTTGGAAACCTGTGCCACCATTTTTAAATACTTGTCGGAACAGAAACCGACTTCGAACTTTAAGCTTTTCGAAGCAGAAGCCGAATAGTATAAAACCTCCGGAGAAACTTTTCGGCCCCCGGGCGGATTTTTATAGCCTCAGCTTACTTTTTTTGCTAATTTGGGCCTCTGCGATGAGCAATTTTGTTGCATCTGTAGAGATTTTCAGGCAAAATCATGCTCAGAAGTCTTGTGGGGGGAGACATGACTTCAGCGGAATCGTCGGTTGAGACCCCGAAGGCGGGGGGAAGCTACAAGCTCCTGGCGGGGATTGCCCTGATCGTGGGAGTATCCATGGTTGTGGTGATCATGTTCAGCCACCGGGGCTTTTATAATGTCTTGCGCTTCCGGCAGGAGGGGCTGCGGCTGGAACAGGACAACGTCCGGCTGGCGGCGGAAAATGACCGACTGGCCCGCACCATCGACCGCCTGCAGCATGACCCGGAATATATCCAGGACCGGATTCGGCAGGAACTCAATTTCGTCAAGAAGAACGAGCTTATCTTCCAGTTCCCGCCGGACAAACCGGGAACCGCGCCTCAACTGACTGCCACCGGCGCAGGCTTGACGCCGCCTCCGGCCAGGGTCCAGGCTATTGCCGAACGGAAAGCCGGCACGGCGAAGTTGGTCTCCGAACCCCCGGAAGGGTCTTCTAAAAAGCAGGCCAACCGGCGCCGTGAATGAGCCTTCTGCCATAACCGTCATCTAAAACTCGTTTGGGGAGATTGCTTCCGGCGCCTTACCGGGCCGGGACCAGGTCGCCGAATTTCGGGGTCGCGCCACGTGGCCCCCTGCTTTTCCTTAATTAACTGAGAAAAGGTAATGTAACTTATGTATTCTACTGCGGAATTTAAGAAGGGTTTAAAGATCGAATTGGACGGCGTGCCCTATATCATCGTAGACTTTCAACACGTCAAGCCGGGCAAAGGCGGGGCCTTTGTGCGCACCAAGATGAAGAGCCTGCTCAGCGGACGGGTGCTGGATCAAACGTTCCGTTCCGGCGAAAAAGTGAAGCGGCCGGACCTCATGGAGCGGGATATGCAGTATCTCTACGGGGAGGGCGGGGACTTCCATGTGATGGACAACGAGACCTACGAGCAGATGATGCTCACCGAGGACCAGGTGGGGGAGGCGAGCCAGTACTTGACGGAGAATATGGCGGTCAAGGTCCTCTTTTTCAACCAGCAGCCGGTGGCCGTCGAGGTACCCCTGTTCGTGGAGTTGGCGGTGGCTCAAACCGACCCCGGCCTGAAAGGCGATACCGCCGCCGGCGGCACCAAGCCCGCCACCCTGGAAAGCGGCATGTCTATCCAGGTGCCCCTGTTCATCAATGAGGGCGACCGGGTCAAGGTGGATACCCGCACCGGCGCCTATATTGAGCGGGTCAAGTAAGGCGGCGTTTTAGACCAGTTTCACCAGCACCACGTAGCGCTTCACCCCGAAGTTCCTGGCCTTGCATTGGTTGCTCAGGTAGATGTCGGCCTTTTTGTTCCATCGGGGCGCCATGCGGTCTTGAAACTCAAAGATCCCCATACCATGCAGTAATACCCGGTCGCCAAACTCCATATTCAGGTTTCGTTCCAAATCCCGGCTGAGGGCAATCATCCCCACCTTGACCCGGCGCCCCGAGGAGGTAATCCCCTTGCTGCCCGGGCAGTGGTGATATGCCGTCACCGAAACGATGGACATGGTGACGCACATGGTAGGTTGGGGCAAGGCCAGCACCCCCACCCCCAAGAGACAGATCAACAATATCGCCATTTTTCGCATGGTTTTCCCTCGCTTGTGGACTCTTCAGGTTTCGTCAGGATGGTTGGGGACTAATGAAAAACAGAACTGCCAGGTAACTGATAAGGGCCGTGGCCCTCAGATTGCTTCGATAGTTTATTTGCGCCTGCAGCCTCGATCCGCAGCGCCCGGAGGAAACGTTCCTCCCGGCATCAACGGCCGGCCAGCCTCAGGTTCCCATCCCCATCAATCCAATGGTGAAGTGCACTATCTACTGCACATCCAAGTCGGCTTAAGTGATTGTCGTTGTTCTATATCCCAAGAAAACTGCCCTGTCAAGAGATATTTCTATTATTTTTTATAACTTACTTAAATCACTTATTAATTTATGCATGCTTAATTGTGTCATTTTTCTCAATGGCGACTATCCGAAGTTTTCCGGGTTAATTTTTGCCCTGGTGGGTAATGTCACCAAAATTGTCCAAATTTCTCAAGGCAAGTGGGGTATTTTTTCCGATAATCCGGCCATCTCGAACACTGTGCGAATAAGGTTGGTTTTTCGATTTAATTCAATTAGTTAATCTACCTAAATTAATCCGATTGCCGCCATTGCCGGCGGGTAATTCCCGCCCTGCTTCCGCCCTTCTCCCACCTCCCGGCTTTTTCCCTGGACAATTTACCCATGAAATGAAATCTGATCAGGTAATCGGTAGTTGTTTTTGAAAACATTAAGGGAAAAATCAGCTATCAGGGCTCTGCGGTCAGCTTTATAAATCAAACCAATGGGTTGTAATTTTTCAGACAATCAATCGTCATCGACCCGATGTGATAAGTCCTGGTTTTTGCTGCTAGCTGACGGCTGAGCGCTGACGCCTAACGAGCCCCGCCCGCAGCGCCCCTGGGGTCTCAGGTTAAGATACGTTTAAGGTTATGGTGGTTGCGGCTAACGTGGGCAGAAGGGTGTGATTTCCCCGGCCACCCCGGGAACCGGCCCCATAGGGTCACCAGGCTTGCGGACGGGCCAGATCATGGCTCGGCTGGCTAAACACATTTGGTTATGGCCAGGGCGGGAGTTTACCACCCGGTGGCCTTGCGCATCGAGGTAAGAATGGCATACTATGGGTGTAGGCGTTCAGCTATCAGCTTTATGAATCAAGACAATTGGTTTTATTATTCCAGTAAATCAAGCGTTATCGACCCGATTTGATAAGTCCTGGTTTTTGCTGACTGCTGACTGCTTACCTATGGGTAAAGTTCACGGCGTTACCAACTGATAGTTTTGAAGGACCCAGCCATATGAGTCAGGCGCGTAAAAAGAAAAAATCCCCCAAGGCCCGGAGGCCTAAGGGTGCGGCCCGGGGCAGCCGGCCCACGGCCCGGGGCAATCCAGGCATCGCCGCTGCGGCCCGGGACAACGTCGTCTCGATTGTCGGCCAGGGTCGCGTGCCGGAGCGGGCCCTGGAAATCCCGCTCAGCGCCTTTTTCCTGGCCGATCACCTGACCCGGCGGTTTGAGGCTGAAGCCGAACTCCCCCACCCCGTCGCCTGCCAGGCCGGGTGTGACTCCTGCTGCTATAACCAGGTGGAACTGACCCCGCCGGAAGCCCTGCTCATCGGGCACCATATTGCCCGGCAATTTTCCCAGGCCGAGAAAGACCTGCTGCTGGCCCACGTGGGCCGGATCATGGAGATCATCAAGGCGATGGGGCCAGCCGAGAGCGCCGCCCGGCGCCGGGAGATTCCCTGTCCGCTGTTGCGCAACCGGACCTGCTTGGTTTATCCGGCCAGGCCCCTGGTGTGCCGGGCCATGCACGGACTGGACCGGGAGGGCTGCGTGGCCGAACTGCGCACCGGCAGCCTGGCGGGAAGTCAATACTACGCCCACCGCCACGAGATCGCGGTGTCGGTGAGCGCCGGGATGCAGGAAGGCTGTAAGGCGGCGGGTTTACAATCCCGGAGGCTTAACCTGACCCGGGCCCTGGACGATTTTTTCACCCAGGCAAATGCGGTGGAGCGCTGGATAAACGGCGAAGAGGTGTTCGGAACCTGATTTAGGCTATCCATGCGGAGCAGGGGTGCCGCACCCATGGCCAGGCCCGGAGGCAAGTCGTCGGGCCGGACAAATCCATCGCCGAGGCCCCCAGGCATTTCGCCGCAACGGTTTGCCCCATTCGCCCTGACGAATTACGAAATTTTCGCCGTTAACCCGCCCTCCCCTTCCGGGCTTTTCTTACCTGGCGGGCCACCCCCAGGATAAGCCCCAATACAAGATAGAGCAGGACCGAGGGCAGGTATAACATGCCGAAACTGGACTCGGGGTCGCGGTTGAAATAGCCCACCAGGTGAAAATAATCCAGGCTGAGGGTCACCGTTAGGATAAGGCCCACATTCAAGGCATACCAGCCGTTGAGCAGAAAATATCTCTTGGCGAAGCCGGAGCGGCGCCAGTAGCCGTGGCGGTTTTCCAGCCGGCCGCAGAGGGCGCTGAGGAGCAAGGTGACGGCCACCGCCACCAGGAAGGGGACGTAAGAAAGGGGCCAGCGGGCCGGGGAAAACCTGAAAAGCGCCACAAGCAGAAAAGGCGCTATCCACCAGAAGGTCATGATCAGCAGGTAACGGCCTGGTTTGCCCAGCATAGTCCACCCTTGATCCCGGCGCCGGGGGCCCTGGTTCAGGCCGCCGGCCTCGGTTCGGATATTTTTGCCCCCGCCGCCCTGGGAACCGGAGTTCAGGGTGCGGCGGCGGGCGTTATACTTATTACCAAAAATTTTTTCCGCTGGGGAAGTCCTCTAATCCCCCCTGCCCCCCTTTAAAAAAGGGGGGGGACTACAAGGAATTGCTGTTAAAGTCCCACTTTGGCACAGGGGAACTTTAAGGGGATTTAAGAACCTCCAAACGGAAGGAATTTATGGCCAACGCTCTATGCGGCCTCCTAAAAGGTGAAAACCTTGGACTCGGCGGCCAGGTCGATGAGGGTGACGCCGGTGCCGATGGCGGTTCCCGGGGGCAGTTCCTCCTCCATGATGAGCCGGGTCTCGGCGCAGGGTTTGCACACCAGGATGCGGGCCTTCTTCTCCACCAAAAACTTCCAGTAGGTGATGAGTTCGTCCCCGGTAGGGGCTTTAACCCGTTCGGTCAGAGACAGGTTGGCGAAATAGGCGGCGTCGTCCACCAGAAACACGGTGACCTCATGGCCCTTATCCGCGGCGATCTTGGCAAACTGGAAGCAGCGCACCGCCCGGGTGGGGTCTTCCGGGCCCCGGGTCAGGACAAAGAGAAACTTAGTCATGGAACCTCCCGTATTGAATTCTCGGCGCTCCGGTGGGGCCGATTTTGAACGCCGCCCCTATAGAACTCCGATGAAAAGAAATTGATCCTATGACGGAATCAGCGGGTTCAACTATACCGCGATAATGCACCTAAGTGAAGAGTCCGGGGAAGTTTTTTGTAAGGGTCTGAAACTCGCCTTTATGCCAGGACAAGATCATACCCGGGTCAGGCAAAATCCCGCCCCCGCATGAGGGCGGACACATAGGTCCGCCCCTACGGGAAGATCGGCGAGCCTTCCCTAAAGGCTTAACTCTTGCCGGCTGCCTCGCGCCCTTAAGCCCGGCCTGCGGCCAAAAGGTGCTTGCGCCGCAGTTCCTCCGGGTCTCCGGCCACGGGCGAGACGGCCACGAAGTTGACGTCATGGAAAAGAACCTCGAAATAGGTCCAGTCGTCCGGGATGGGCTCGTCGCAGACGCAGACCCGACCGCCTTCCGTCTCCCAGTCCACCGCCAGCCAGTCGGGGAGATAATCCTCCCGGGGGGCGGCCCGGAGCATGATGGTGCCGTCGCCGAAGTCTTTCATACTCACGGTGCCGATATCCACCTGATAACCGTCCCCGGCTCCAACCAGCCGGGCCGGGCGGTAAATCCTGGTGCCAACGCTTAACTGATTCGTCATCAATTCCTCTCATGCACACCTGACGTCAAGATTATCATTTCACGTCCATTGCCGTCTGAACCTGCGTCAGGCTTATATCGAGATAATCGGCAATGCGGGCAGGCGCCGATTTTTATCAATTTACCTTCAAATGCTGGCACAGGTTTCCAACCAGTGCCAGCGCAGGCTGAAGCCTGCGGCTACCAAAAATTACCTGATCATTGCAGCTCGGCATTACACATGGTTAGGCGGCGGCCCGAACTCCACCCTGGCATCATAAACGAACAGAGCCCGCAATTTATCCCAAAAATCACCCCCGAGCACGAAAAGGCCGGACAGGAAGATGAAGTCCGCAACCAGGTTGACGTAGAGCCGCAGCGGGGAGTGATCCGGGAGACACTGGGGGGCATAGCCCATGACATAGGTGAGGATTATTGGCAGCAGAAACATGACCAGGCCCACCCGGTAGCGGGTCCGGCTTACCGGACTGGGGGGGCGCAGACGTCTCAGCAGCGCCATGAGCTTTTGTTTGAGCCGCAGCAGGTTTTCTTTGCCCAGGCAGACCACCGCCAGAATGCCGAGCAACTCAGGCCCCCCGACCGTCAACAGGGCGATGATTGTGGCTTTGGCCGCCAGGGACAGGGGCAACCGGACCACCAGAAGGCCGAAGAGCGGCAAGATCAAGGACAGCGCCAGGCAGGCCAAACCCAGGTAGAATCGCGGTGTATGTTTCATACTCTTCCTTGAAAAGCTCAAAGTTCAAAGGGTGGTTTATAGAGAATACGTGCCGCGACTGGCAATAAAAAATCCGCCACTTTTTCCGGCTTCCGGGGGCGCTATCGGCTCATGAGCAAAGGTCCATAAAATAATGCGCCGCGCCAGCCTACGGGTTTCCATTATAGATGAGAGGCCGGACTCTGGCCAGGGCCATTCTTGCGGCGCCGGCGGCGCCGGGGCAACGGCAGCAATGCGCACCTGGCAGAGAACCTGGTTGGGCCGATTGGCGCTCAATGGACATTTTTTCCAGGAGGGAACCCGCTTGTCCCCCCGGAGGGCGCACACATGGGTGCGCCCCTACGTTTCGCCGGCATATTTTTGACCCCAACCCGCTATTAGGCCGCGATCCCGGGAATCAAGGCCCCGTTCAGATCGAGCTTGACTTTACCCGTTGAGCCATTAATTTAAGTTCTACCAAGACAAGCCGATTTACCTTAAAAAGAAAGGATGACAGATTATGCGCACCAACCGGGTTCTTCTCAGTCTGGCCATGGCGGCCTTTCTCCTGCTGGCAGTCACCCCGGGCGTAGCCCAGGGACCGTACTACGCCGTGGGGTCCGTATCCGTTGACATGACGTCCGTTGCCGCTGGTGTCGGCGCCAGTTGGGGCAGCGGCGTCCTCAAGTTCAAAGGGCAAAGCCACCTTTTCAAGATTGACGGCCTCAGCGTCGGCAGTGTGGGGGTCTCGTCCATCAATGCCGTGGGCAATGTCTACAACATGATCAGTCTGTCTCAGTTTTCCGGTAATTATGCCGCCGTCGGCGCCGGCATCACCCTGGCCGGAGGCGTGGCCGGCCTCAAGATGCAGAACCAGAGCGGCGTCATCATCAATTTGTATGCCGTGCAGCAGGGGGTGCAGCTGAACATCGGGCCCCAGGGCTTCACCGTCAGCGGCCTGAGATAGACGCAAGCTATCCGCGGTCAGCTTAATGAACGAATTCGAAAGGTTATGATAGAGCACAAAGTCGACCATTGTGCCTCAGATTCACCTAACTTTTTGTTTTGGCTGAAAGCTGACTGCTGCTCGCTGAACGCTGACAGATAGTCAAACTCCCCGGCCAGGGACGGGCGCCGCAGCCGATACAGGGTCTTGCCCATAAGGGCAGGTTTACTGCCCTTACCCATGGGTTGACGGCTGGGCATGAGGGGCGCCGGTCAGGCGACCGTGCCTTTCAAATAAGCCTGTCTCCTGGCCTCGGGGAACTTCTCGATGGCGTAGCGCAGCATGGTGCGAGGCATCCGGCGGTAATGGGCGGCCAAGAAGGCTTCCGCTACCGCAATCTCCCGCTTCCCCACCTCCCGCAGCATCCAGCCCACCGCCTTGTGGATCAAGTCTTCCGGGTCGCCCAACAGCAGGCGGGCAACTCTGAGGGTGGCGTCAAATTCCCCCTGCCGGATGAAGTCGAAGGTGGCGATGATGGCCAGGCGCCGGTCCCACAAAACCCGGGAGGCGGACAACTGGGTCAAAGGGTCTTTAGGGCGGTGCCGCAGGTAATGGCCCAGCAGGTGGGGGGCCGAGGCGTCCACCAGATCCCAATTGTTGACCAACCGGCGGTGTTCCAGGTAAAGGTGGTGAATTTCGCCCCGGAGGGCGGCGTCGCCGGGATAATAGCGCTGAATCAGGATCAGCAGGGCCAACAAGCGGTCTTCGTGGAAAGCGGATTGCAGCAGACCTACAGCCGCGGCCAGCGGGAGATGACGATATTTTTTGGCCAATTTTCTCAAAACCGGGACGCGCAGGCCCCGGAACCGGTCGCCCTCGCCATATTCTCCCGGCCCGGTCTTGAAGAAGCGCTGGAGAATGGCGGCGTGGCCTGGGTCCGCCAGGCTTTCAAGCTCCCGTTGGATGGCAGCGGTCACCATGAACTTGAGGCCCTCTGGTTCTCAGCTTGTATCAAGGATTGGTGGTGCGTAGGACGCACCCTACATTAACCTTGAACCTTGAACTTTTCACCTCAGGCCGTGGCGCTCATGCGGCCCAGATAGGCCTCAATGACCAGAGGGTTGTGGCGCACCGCGTCCGGAGTCCCCTGGGCGATGCGGCTGCCGCCGTCCAGGACCACGACGTGGTCCGAGATCCCCATCACCATTTCCATGTCGTGTTCCACCAGGATCATGGTCTTCCCCGCCAGCCGCATCTGGCGAATGAAGGTGGCCACCATGGCGGTCTCTTCGGCATTGAGTCCCGCCACCGGTTCGTCCAGCAGGGTCAGGACCGGCTGGGACACGAAAGCCCGGGCCATTTCCACCCGTTTCTTGTCGCCGTAGGCCAGCACGCCCACGGGCCAACCGGCCTTGTCCGCCAGGCCGAAGGCGTCCAGGGCCTCCAGGGCCGTGAGTTTAAGCCGCCGCTCCCGGTGCCGCAAACCCGGAGGGCGGATGAGCGCCGCCAAAAGGGAGGCGCCGGCTAAAACCGTCAGGCCGCAGAGGACATTGTCCAGGACCGTCAGACGCGGAAAGATGCGGAGGTTTTGGAAGGTCCGGGAGATTCCCAGCCGGGCCACCCGGTGGGCCGGCAACCCGGCGATATCGACGCCCTGGAACCGGATGGCCCCGGCGTCGGGCCGGATGACCCCGGTGAGGCAGTTGATGAGGGTGGTTTTGCCGGCGCCGTTGGGGCCGATGAGCGCGGTGACCTGGCCCGTTTCGACTCCGAAAGACACCTGGGACAGGGCCGGCAGGCCGCCGAAATTTTTGCTGAGGTTGGAAATTTCCAGCAGGTTCCCGTCCATGCAACTAATCCCGTATCTTCCGCGCCAACAGAGGGCCAAATAAGGTAACCATTAACACCAGGGGCCAGAGCCGGCCCTGAAAGATATTATAATCGGCCCAGAGGGAGTCCCAGGAATGTCCCATCACATAATGGCCGAAAAGAAATTCAAACATGATCGTCGCCATGGTCCAGAATAAGCCCAGTTTGAACAGGCAAACCCGGGTCGGGGCCTGTAATTTTCCGATAAACGCATAAATGAGCCCAAAAATAATCGCCCCTACCAGGAGGGTGCCCAGGGCGCTGCCACCCAGCGGCCCTAACCCCGGCACCAGAAATCTTTCTCGAATCATGCCGCAGGCGATGGCCACCAGAAGAAATCCCAGCCATAAGCCGGCAGCCTTGACGTAGTCCAAAGAATTCATCGCACCAGCCTGGGCTTCACGATTGCCGGTCCATGGCCAGGCGGCGGCGGGCCCAGCGGATGCGGATGATATCCACCAGCCCGGTCACGAACCCCTGGGGCAGAAAGAGGAGGATCACCACCAGGATCACCCCGTGGATGATGTCCATGTAGCTTTCCAGGAAGCCAAGGAAATGGGGCAAGACGGTGATGAACGAGGCCCCGAACAGGGTGCCCCAGACGGAGCCGAGGCCCCCCACCACCACCATGATCACCAGATCCAGGGACTTGAAGACGCTGAAGGCGTCGGGGTTGACGTAGCCGAAGTAGTGGGCGTAAAGGCTGCCGGCCACCGAGGCCATGACCGCGGAGAGCACAAAGACGCCGTTTTTTTGCCGGCGCACATCCACCCCCAGGGCGGCGGCGGCCACCTCGTCGGCGCCCAGGGCGGCCAACCCCCGCCCTACCCCGGTCCGGACCAGGTTGAGGCACAGGGTCAGGGCCACCAGGGCAAAGGTCCAGACCAGGTAGTGGAACTTGAGGTCGGTGTCAAAGGTCAGGCCCCCGATGGACAGGGGCGGCACCCCGGAAAGGCCGCTGGGCCCGCCGGTGACCGCGTCCCACTGGACGAAAATGCTATCCACCACGTAGTTGAACCCCAGGGTGGCCATGGCCAGGTAGT
>JAUSOZ010000262.1 GCA_030655955.1 Deltaproteobacteria bacterium | reverse complement strand
TTCCTGGCCGGCGTTCAGCCAGAATGCCCAGGCCGCCTTCTGTAATTTCAGGTTGGCCTCTTCCAGGTTGAACAGGAGGTCGTCGGCCATTTCCCTCTGAATAGCCTTGCCGCCCAGTTTGTGGGCCAGGAGCTGGAGTTGGACCTTGCGCTGCTCGAAGAAGTACCGCTTGATATTGCTGTGGAACTTTTCCTCCATGGCCGTGCGCAGCTGGTTGAAATTCAGCCAGTAGCTCTGGGCGTCGCGTTGGGCCGGGGAGGGAAGTTGGAATACTCCGCCTCGGGCCGGTGGTAAGGATGTCTTCTCCGGGGGTGCGGGTGCGGCCGCAGTGGGCTCAGGCGGCGCCACCACTGAACTGGCCGGCACCAGGTTGAACGGCAAATACCCTATGTCGCCGCCCTCGATCTCAGGCAACCCCAGGTCCAGGTATGCATTGACCACGTCGGCGGGGTATCCCATGCCCCAAAGGGTCTTGGCCTGTTCCAGGAGCAGCCCCCGGTCTTCTTGCAGGGCCGGGATGGATTTGCGGTCAAACTCCGGCCACACCTCCGGCCCGCTGATCTGGCGGCAAAGCTGAGACCACAAGACGTATTCCAGCAGGACCATCTTGGGATCCAGGGTGGTTTCCCAAAACAGCTTCCGGCGCACCTTGTCCTTGGCATACGACCCGGTGTCGTCTTCAATGCCCGCTTCGCCCTTGGGCACCTTATAGACCGCAAAGATTTCGTCACGGCTGTATTTGCGCCCTTCCAGGAAGTCCATGTCACGCTGGGAAATGCCGGTCTGCTTGTAAGTGATGCCGCCTTCCAGGAGGGCGACCTGGTGAGCCTTGTCGACGCCCTGGTGACGATCATTCCATTGCGCCAGGAGGCGGTCGAACTCCTCCTGCATCAGGTTCTCTTTGCTTTCCAGGACGGCGCTGGTCTGGGCCGAATTAACAAAAAAATTCCGGTTATACTGGGCGGCATACCAATCCTGGTCGATGCTGAGCTGGGCGGCCTCGATAGGGGAGAAGCCGCGATAATCGTTGTAGGGGTTGAAATAGCGGAAAAATACGACTTCATGAGGTTCCAGGGGAATTTGTTTGGACCCCTTGCGGTAGAGCCAACCACGGGTTAGGCCGGAGTGCAGGTCGGGAACGTGTTCGAATCGGGAGGGATGGAAGGTCCAGATTTCTTTGGGGACTTCCCGGGGGTTTGAGCGGTCCAGAATATAAAAGGCTTCCCCGGTGATCCCCAGGAAAATCATGGTGGCTTCGATGAGTTGGGCTCCGCTCATCAGGGGGTTCGGGGTTTCAAAGACCTTGACGAGGGGGCCGGTCTCCACCAAACGCTTGTTCTTCTTAGTGCCAGCGTAGAAATTTAGGGGCACCCCGGCGATGTTCTGGGCAATGGCATTGATGCACGAGTAAACCCAGACGTGCTGCCGGTAGGGTTGGGTAACGCCGTCCATCTGGCCCAGCCCGCCATTAAAGCCTCTGGCAAAGAAAATCTGATCGACGAGGGGGAAGGAGGGGGCCCGGACCAAAGGGGGGCCTGGATCTTGTCGTACAAGTCCGCCCCCCAGACCGGTAAATCTCATCGCCTGGTTAAGTCCCCGCATCAGCAACCCCTTCAGCATGGGTACATTATCAGGGGCTTGGGAAAATGACGTAATCTGGTAAATTCGGACGGATTGACGGTATTTGGCTTTTTTGTGGGTTTTTTCGGAGGGTTTGGGGGTGGGGAGGGCAAAAAAAAGAGCCGCGACCCCTGGGGAGAGGTTCCGGCATGATTCGCTCCACTATCCCGGGAGCCTGGTTATGTTGACCCAGGGAGAGAGTTAACCAGTTGAGTCAGCGGGCAGGAGGCGGGACCTTCACCAGGTGGAGGCCTATGAACACCCCAAAACCTTCTTGGGAGCGCCTGAGAGGGCCCAGGTTGAACGCTCAGGGCTTACCCACCGTTATGCCCCCCGCCTGGGCCCCTCCGGTTACCCCGCGGGCGTGTGAACAACGTAAGCCGAAAAAAGACCGCGAAAGTGACAGCCGGCCGACAAAGTGCACATATAGATAGAGTATCGAAGCATTTTGGGAGTACGCAAAGTACCGGATAGAGGGCAGGTTAGTCGTAGAAATGTTTAAGCGATTTTCCTTGCTCTACTGTTAATCCAGCATATTTGTGGCCCCAGCGAGAGAAGGTCTGCTCGGCAATGCTCAAAGTACAGCAAAGGTAGGCCGCCTTCTTCCCCTGGGCCAAGGCCACCTCTGCTTCCCGTAGTTTCCCGATAATTTGTTCCGGGGTAAACCGCTTCCCGCTCATCTCCAAGCCAATTCTTCTCGTAGGCGGGTGATCTTGGCTCCCTATAATTCTATCGGATGGCCCGGTTAAGATCCGGCTGCAAAACCTCTTTCTGGCTTTCACCACTGGCGAGCATCTGTGCCCCCTATTTGCTATTTATTATTCATATATCAACAAGTTATACTATCCCCCATCTTTTTCTGGGGCAAAATCCAAAGTTAGTACAGGCGGCTTACCAGCTTGCCGCAGCGGTAGAGGGAGATGTAACTATCCTGGGAGACGCAGATGCCCAGGACCCCTGGGGCGTAAGCCGAGAATTCCCGGGTCACCTGGTGGCGCATGCCGCTGCCCAGGTCGTCCTGGTCCGGGAGCAGGCAAATATTGGCGGGTTTCAGGCGGGCCCGGAACTGGCAGGCCTCCAGCCGGTCGTTAAAGATCACCGCGCCGTCGGACTTGGCTAGGCCGGCGAGATGTTGGACCCACGGTTCGGCGATGGGTACCGGTTCAGCCAGGCGCACCTGGTTTTCGATGGGGGTGTGGGGGTCATGGAACTGGGTCTGGCTTACCCCCAGAAGAAAGATGGCCCCGTGGCCGCTGCGGCGCACCACCTCCAGCAAAGACTTGAGGCGGGGCAGAGGCACGTCGAGGTGGCAACCAGGGCAGACCTCCTTCAACTGGCGCTCCAGCTCCTGCCAGAAGATATCCTGGAACAGGGGGATATGCAGGTGATCCTGGCGGTATTCCAGGAGGGAGAGGCGGATGCGCCGGTTTTTGCGCCCCTTTAAGGTCACCCAGAAGCTAATCTGGCCCCGGTGGGAGACGGTGGCCAGGGGCAGCACCGAGCGCCAGGCGGCGGGGGACGTGAGCTGGCGCTGAATGCCACGGTCATGTTTGAGCAGGCCCACGATCTTGCCGCTGTGAATGGCCAGGAAGGTGGAGCGGCCGTCGGCATTGAGGAAGAACTGCCGGAGGGCCTGTATTCCCAGGTCCAGAGAGGTATGGTTGGCTTCATGGAACCAGAGGAGGGCAGGCCAGCGCTGCCGATAGTAATCCAGGGGCCGGTAGTTGCTCAAAATGGCAAAACCGGTGAAGAGGCGCTCTCCTTCCACCGAATAGGAGAGGAGACGCTTGAAGAGGCGCCAGGCCCGGATGGTCGCCTCCTCCCGCCCCTTGTCGAGCATGCCGCAGCGGCGCAAATCGGCGGCGGTGTAAAGCATGGAGCCGATATAGGGGTTGTCCTGGGCATCCAGCTTGATGGTGGCGCAGGGGACCAGGGGCAGGCTTTGGAGATAGTCCGCCACCACTTGTTCTTCCAGGGAGTACGGGGTAAAGGGGTAGATGCCCTCCTGTTCCCGAGCCGCCAGTGACAGGTGCATGATCACCAGCCGCCCGAAGAGCATGCTGAGGAACCGGCAGTGGAAGGGGGAGAGCAGGAAGGCGGTCTGGGTGGTGCGCAGCCGAAAAAAGAACTGGA
Source organism: Deltaproteobacteria bacterium (assembly GCA_030655955.1). Classification (GTDB taxonomy): domain Bacteria; phylum Desulfobacterota; class Desulfobaccia; order Desulfobaccales; family 0-14-0-80-60-11; genus 0-14-0-80-60-11. The sequence continues at coordinate 8,080 of JAUSOZ010000262.1, read as the reverse complement.
AATCCGCCAGTTCCAGACGGATCACGTGATAGATGACATGCTCATTTTCCGTCAAGTTAGGATAAATGACACCCCTGACTTCCATGAGGTGCTGCTGTAGATAAGTGGTGAAGCAGGGGAAGAGCTCCCGGCCGGCGGAATGCTCCAGGGCCTCCAGATCCGGATGGTCCAGCCACTCCACGGTGCAGGTGGTGATGTCGTTCACCAGACGCAAGACCTCGGGAGTGGTAATCAAAAAATTGAGTCGGGAGGCGAGGAACTCCCGGGTCTGGACGTGAGTTCTGACCATGGGCGCCGGTTTTCCTTATATAAGAGAAATTATGGGATTCGGGGTCCGTCTCCGACTTTCCGGAAAAGCATGGCCCTCATCCGGCCCGCGTTAATTCGGACACCTTGGTCTTGAGGCGCCGAACCAGTTCGGCGTAGGAGGACTCATGGATAATCCGGCTGAACTGGGACCGGTAGTTGCTTACCAGACTGACGCCCTCGATCACCACGTCGTAGACCTTCCAACTCCCGGCTTCATTGATGAGGCGATAATTCAAGGGGATCCGGTCATTGGCCCGCACCACTACGGTGCGCACTTCGGCATAATCGCCGTCCAGTATCTCGCCGGTATAGTCAATTTTCACCCGCTGGGCGTACTTTTCGATTTTATCAGAGTAGGAGGCCTCCAGCAATTGGGCGAACAGCTGCACAAACTCATGGCGCTGGCCGGCGCTCAGTTTGCCCCAGGCAGGTCCCAAGGAGCGCTTGGCCATTTCCTGGTAATCGAAGTAGGGGTCCACGATGCGCTTGACCTTCTGGCGCCGTACCTCACTCTGGGAGGAGGGATCGTTGAGAGCTTCCAGGGCCCTTTCGATGACCTGCTTGGCAATCTCGGTGGGAGGCCCCGCCCAGGCCCCGGCAACCCCCACCAGCAGGTTCAAGGTTAACCCGAGAATTAGGGTCCTTGTCAGCAAACCGCTCATGACGAACTCCTTTGCTTCAGGCCGCTGAAGTTTTTTCCCGGAACCCGGCATTCGCCGCGGCAACCACTCCCATTTTAACACGGGGAGTTATCAAAGTGGCCACGGACGCTGCTCCAGAGAATTCTATTTCTCCAGAGCACAATAAGATCAAAAACCGACCAGTCAAACGCCGCAAACCGTCGGGGGCGTTTTCCACTAGATTTCCCACGGCCCGCCGGAAGCGGGGGATCAGCCTGCCACGGAAAGGGCTAATAGTTAGAGCGCACCTTCTCATAGCCTTTTTTCAGTTCATCGATACCCTTATCCACCTCAGACTTGAGGTCTTCCCAGGCTTTGCCGGTTGCAGTTCCCAATCCGCCTAGCTTTTTCTTGAGATCCCCGGCCTTTTTCTGCAAATCGGCGATCTCCTCGTTGAGCTTGCCCCTCGCCTCGGATGCGGCAGCTTGCGCCTTGCTCTTCAGTTCATCGATTTTCTTTTGGAGCTCATCAAGCTCTGCGCTGATTTTCTTCTGGTATTCCTCTTTTTGCTGCAGTGTGTAAATTTTCACCGATTCCAGGGCTGCTCCAGTCTTTTGCTTGACCTGTTCCCCAGTTACCTGCGGTAGTTTGCCCTTGCCCGGCTCCTCCTGGCTGCCGCAGCCACCGAAAACCAAAAGATATGCCGCCATCATAATCAGTCCGAAACGTTTCATATCGAAATCCCTCTTCACTCATTTTTAATGCGTGATTTATCAAACCCCGGCAGAGCCGGGGTTTATCCAGTTGGGGCGGGCGGATTCCCACCCACCCCCAAAGAGATCGGCCGGTCCCGATGTAATCAGGGATTGCTCCCGGCAGACCATCTTCTTTGATATAACTAGCTTTATTTTTTATATTTTGCCTTGATCTTCTCAAAATCAGCGTTCAAATCATCCCAGGCTTTTTGCGCCCTGCCTTTGATAGCTTCCCACTCTTCGGCGCCGGCGCCCTTGAATTCATGCATCCTCTGCTGGGCCACATCCAATGTGCCCCGCAAATCCTCCACGCGCCTTTTCAAGTCAGCCTTGGCCTCTCCCGTCGCTTTCTCAGCCCCAGCTTTCAACTCGGCGATCTTGGTGTCCAATTGTTCCAGGTTTTCCGCCATCCTCTTTAAATAAGTCTTTTGCTCTTCCATAGTTGCCTCCTAACTCAAAGTATTAGCCCTCAGTGGAAATGACCAATCGATTTATAATATAAGCTAACAAACCATAGTTATCAAGTCAACGGTTGCTAAAATAATTGTTAATATGATTTGCTAAATATATCCTATATCGTAAATTTTACGTAAAATTAGTTAACCAAGGAGTTGCCATCCTACTTAACTTATTGTAATAACTTATAATTAATTTTTAGAGGCAACCATGATGAAGAAGGGCAAAGCCAACGGCTCTTTTTCCGGCAATTTTCTCAACCAGCAGATTCTGTCCCCAAAACCCTACTTCTTAAAAGACCCGTCACAAGTGGTGGATTTTCGCTTTGTCCGGGAGCACTGCAAAGACTCCTATGCCGAATGGGTGCGAGACGCCTGGGACCCGCATATTATTCAGCCGCAAGCCTTTCTGCCTCGAACCTGCCGGTCCTTAACGCAGCAGGTAATGGCCGCCGGGGGCGACGGATAGATCTTCCCCTGAAAATATTTCTGCATCCCTTCAAAATTCCGCTTATTTTTCCTTTCAGTCCCATTTGGGCCTGGCCATCGCGGCCTTGATTTCTTTTAGGCGGCAACATACATAAAGATCCTGGCAGATAGCAATGGTCAGGCTGCTATGATAATATTCAACCCTTGGGGACCGTTGGGTATCTGCTTGCTTCCCAGGCCAGCCAGCCGCCCGCCAGGATATAAACCTGGGGGAAGCCCAGCTCTTCCAATTTCTGCGCCGTCCAGGCGCTGCTGCCCTCGCCGTGTCAGGCGCAGTACAGAACGATCTTTTTCTCTTTCGGCAGCTCCCCGGCCCAGGATTGCACCTGCATGGGGTCCCGGTGCCGAGCGTTTTTGATCTGCGCGGCGCCGGCCTCCCAGTCTTTGGGCGCCCGCACATCTACGATGACTACCTGCGGATCGTCCAGCCAGTCCTTTAGGGTATCTATGCTGATCTTTTCGGCCATATCGTCCTCCTTTAAGGCCTTAATTTTGCCTTCCATTCCCGAAGCTTGGCTTTTGGCCAACTGACGCACAGCGCCGGCTTCCCCCGCATCACCAACTGCATGCAGGCATCACACCCCGGGGTGCAATGAATAATTTCCTTTTTTCTCCCCTGGCGTACTTTTTCCGGCCATTCGGGGTCGGCCCAAAGCACCCGGGCCAGGCCGATCAAGTCCGCCCGCCCCTGCGCCAGGATACTTTCCGCCAAGGCTCCGGTGTCGATGCGGCCGGCGGTGATGACCGGAACTCCCACTTCTTTTTTTATGGCCGCGGCCAGGTCCACCATGTAGCCCGGCTGTTTCGAGCGTTCCACCACTTCCGGCAGGGAGAAGGACTCATAAGTACCGCCCATCACCGACAGGTAAGCCACCCCGGCCGCAGCCAGGGCCCGGGCGAAAACCATGGACTCCTCCAGTTTCAGGCCGTCGGCCACCCATTCCTCGGCCAAAAAGCGGTAGCCCACGGGGAAATCGCCCACTGCTCCCTTGACCGCGGCCACCACTTCCAGGGGGAGCTTCATCCGGTTCTCCAAAGAACCGCCGTAATCGTCTTCCCGTTTATTGGTCCGGGGCGAGACGAACTGGGCCAAGAGATAACCGGTGCCGCCATGCAGTTCCACCAGGTCGAATCCGGCTTGCTTGACCCGCAGGGCGGCAGCCGCGAATTTCTCGATGATTTCTTCGATTTCAGACTGGTTCAAGGCCCGGGGTCGATGCCCAAAGGTCTCCACCACCGAGGGGGCCACCGGCTCCGACACGGCGGCGAACCGCCCCGCATGGTTGAGTTGGAGCGCGGCCAGGGCCCCTTCCCTTTTAATGGTCTCCGCCAGCCCAGCCAGACCTTCCAGGTAGTCGTCTGCGTCGGCCCGCAGCATGCGCTCGGCGCCGCGGCCGGCCTGGTAGTCGACACAGGCGTTTTCCACCACCACCAAGGCCGCGCCACTTTGGGCCATCAGGCGGTAATGGTCAAAAAGCAAGGGGCTCACCACTCCCCCCTCTCCGGCATAGCCCAGGTACAGGGGCGCCATGGTGATACGGTTCTTTAGGGTAAGGCCGGCAAGGTCAAACCCGGAAAAAAGAAGCGGAAACATAATATTTCCTTCCGAAACGTGGTTAATGGGATAGCCCAACAGGTCCTGTAGGCCGGGCCGCCCGCCGCATGAGCAGCACCAGGGGGAGCATGGCCAGGAAGACCAGGGTGAAAAACCAGTAAACGTCGCAGTAGGCCAGCATTTGCGCCTGGCGCTGCACCTCCCCGTAGAGGGCGGCCATGGCCTGGGGGGCGCTCCAGAAACTCCCATCTGGTCCCAGCCCCGGAAAGATCTGACCTGCCCGATGCAGCCAATCATTAAAAGGCAGGGAAAAGGGGGTCAGATGCTCCACCAGGTGGCCCTGGTGGAACTGGGCCCGTCGGGACAACAGGGTCGAAGCCACCGCGATCCCGAAGGAGCCCCCCAGGTTGCGCATCAGGTTGAAGATGCCGGTGGCATTGCCCATCTTTTCCTGGGAGATCCGGGACATGGTTAAAGTGGTGAGGGGGACAAAGACGAAGGCCACCCCGATTCCCTGGATAAAGCGCGGCCACCAGGCGGTGGCGAAATCTATCTGGAGATTGTACAGACTCATGAGATAAACGGACAAGGCGTTGATTACCAGGCCCACACCGATCAGGATGCGATTATCAATCACCGAGGTTAAGCGCCCGACAAGGGGCAGGGTTATCAACATGGACACGCCTCCGTAGGCCAGGGCCCAGCCTGACGTAGTGGCATCATAAGCCATCAAGGTCTGCAGAAACAACGGCAGCAACATAATACTGCCATATAACACGAACCCCACGAAAAACATCAGGGTGATGCCGCTGGCGTAATTCCTCTCTTTGCAAAGGCGCAGATCAACCACTGGATCCTTGGTCTTAAGCTCCCAATAAATTAACCAAGCCAGGGACACCACCGAAATCACGGTAAGACGCACAATAAAGGCCGAGGAAAACCAGTCTTCCCTTTCGCCCTTGTCCAGCACCACCTGGAGGGCCCCCAGGGCCACGACCAAAAGGCCCAGGCCCCAGTAGTCGATGCGGCCGGCCCGCTGCGCCCGGACGTGTGGTGGATCAAAGATAAACAACGCGGTCAAGGCCAGGGCAAGCAAGCCGGCGGGGAAGTTGATGTAAAAGGCCCAACGCCAGCTCAAATTGTCCGTGAGCCAGCCCCCCATCACGGGTCCGACGATGGGGGCGATGATCACGCCGATGCCCCAGATGGCCATGGCCATGCCCCGCTCCTTGACCGGGAAGGTTTCCAGGAGAATGGCCTGGGAGATGGGCTGCAGCGCGCCCCCTCCCAGCCCCTGGATGACCCGGAAAAAGACCAGCATGCCCAGATTCGGAGCTGCGGCGCACAGCATGGAGCTGCCGGTGAACACCGCCAGGCAGAGCATCAGGAAGCGCTTGCGGCCGAACAGGGCCGAGAGCCAACCGGTGATGGGCAGCACAATGGCATTGGAAACCAGGTAAGAAGTGAGTACCCAGGTGGACTCATCCACCCCCGCGGACAGATTGCCGGCGATTTGGGGCAAGGCCACGTTCACCACCGTGGTGTCGACGACCTCCATGAAGGTGCCGAGCATCACTGCAATGGTTATTAGCCATTTGTTGACCTGAGGAGAGTTGGAAGGCGGATCTTGGTTCATCGGGCCTCTCGATCCATGGAAAAAGTAACCCCAGGGAATACCGGATGGGTTAAAAATATATTTGCTTGCACGATATTCTCTCTCCTAGACAAAACGCTGCCGAAACCGGAAGGCGCAGAAGCTAAAGAGCAACAGCCCCAGTGCCGTCATGCCCGCAAACTCCGGCCACAGGTGAACCAGACCGGCGTCCTTGAGCAGAATGCCATAGGCAATGGTCAGGTAATACTTCAAGGGAGAAAGGTAAGTGATCAGACGCATCCAGACCGGCATGGCTTCCGGTGGGGTCCAGGACCCGGACAGAAACAGGATCGGGGCCATAAGCATCAACAAAAAGAGGATGGTTTGCGGCAGCGTGCAACCCTTGGGCTTAATGGATAGATCCTCCTTCTCAAGGCTGCAACAGCCTCATGGAGCCCATGCCGGATCGCCCATATTAATATGCTGCTGAGCTGGCCTAAGGCAGCCCTGCAAATTTATTGATATTACGAATGGACTGAAGTTTCCAAGGTTATAAGTTTAGGGCCCTGCTTGATTTGGAAGCGGCCGTTCACCGTCTCCCAGACCCAGCCGGAGTAGCCGTAGCCGCCCACCGCCTTGGTGACCAGGGCCCCGCTCCAGGACTGGGCCCGGGTCTCATTGAGGGCCACGGTGCCGAACTTGCCGAAGGTGTAATCAGACACGGGATGGCAATAATCCTCTCCCTTCAGGGCCGCGGCCGCCTGCGCGGCCTCCGGTCCCCCGAACAGCGCCGCTCTCAAGCCGTATTTATGGTTCCGGGCTCGGGCAACGACTTCCTCCACCGTGTCAAAGCTGGTGGTAAAGAGCACCGGGCCGAAGATTTCCTCCCGCATCCCCAGCATGTCGTCGGTGGCGTCCTTGACCACGGTGGGATAAACCAGGTTGCCTTCGATGTTCCCGCCCGCCAGGATCTTGGCGCCCCGGCCAACCGCTTCTTCCAGCGCCTCTTTGATCCGGGCCACCGCCAGGTCGCTGACCACCGGCGAGATATCCACGTCGGGATCTTCCGGGTCACCTACAAAGAGAGTTCTAACTTCATCCGCCAGCATCTCCAAAAACCGGTCGTAGATAGCGCGATGGATAAAGATTCTCTTGGGCGCAGTGCAGGTTTGTCCTGAATAAGCGAACTTGGCGGTCATCAGGTCCGCCAGGGCCAGCTCCAGTTCGGCATCGGGAAACACGATGAACGGGTCCGACCCCGGCCCTTCGAAGATCATCTTCTTGCCGGTCTTCCGGAACGCTTCCTGGTACGGCAATACATGCTCATCGAAGCCGAAGAACACCACGGCCGAGACCTGGGGATTTTTCAGGGCTTCCTTCATGAAGGTTTTACCACTGGCCTGGTAGAATTGGATGTCCGGGCCAAAAATGGGCCGGTAGATTTCCTCGGTCAGGGCCATGACCTGAGAGCCCTTGGAAGAAAATTTGACCAGGACTTTATTGCCGGCCAGGTAAGCCGCGGCGATGACGATATTCAACCAGGCGCTGCCGTTATAGGACAGCATGACTGCCACCCTGGAGTCCGGCCCCCCCAATGGCCTGCGATGTTGAAGGGCTCTCTGGCTGTTGGCGAAGAGCGCAAACCTGTCCGCGGTCAGTTCCAACTCGTGGGTGGTGTCTTTGCGGCAGAACCTTAGGTCTTTGGCGGCCAGGGAGATCATTTGGTTCCGGCCCCGCCTGAGGGACATGGCCAGATCCATTACCCGGTCAAATCTTTCATTGAAGGACATTTCCCCCCCTGTTAATTACCAGCAGGTTGCACTTTCTTGGGATCAAAATTCCCGCCCAGGGCACCTACTCGTTTTGTCGGTAAAAGTCGAGGGCCGGTGCGCTTCCGGGTATCGATGGTGACCTCGGTGGACATGCCCAGGCGCAACGGCTGATTTTCGGGTAAGGGCGGCAGCAAAACGATCTTGACGGGAATGCGCTGCACCACTTTCACCCAGTTGCCGGTGGCATTTTCCGGCGGCAGGAGGGAAAAGGCGGAGCCGGTGCCGGACATGATGGAGTCCACCCTCCCCTTGAACTTGACTCCGGGGTAGGTGTCCACACCCACCTCTGCTGGCTGGCCGATATACACGTTGGTGAGCTGCGTTTCCTTGTAGTTTGCCTGGATCCAGAGCTGAGGATGATGCAAGGGCACCACCATTATTAAAGGTTGCCCCGGCTGCACCCAGTTGCCCACCTCCACCTGCCTTTTAGTGATATAGCCGGCAATCTTGGCGGTTATCCCGGTATACTCC
>JAUSOZ010000258.1 GCA_030655955.1 Deltaproteobacteria bacterium | reverse complement strand
CGGATGAAAATTGTCTCTCAAAATCCATTAAATTCATGGGGTAATCTTCCATACCCGCGAATTCTATATGTTGTGGTAACTTGAGTCAAGCGGATACGCCTAAAAAATTATTATCGATTGAATCAATTCATATTTGTCATTCTGATCGCAGCGAAGAATCTCGCTTTTTTGAGATTCTTCAGTCGCTTCGCTCCCTCAGAATGACATGCATGGGCAGTTTATAGAGATATCGAAGCAGAAAAACCTTTTGGCATTTGCTATAACTGGAAGCCTGTACCACCAAAGACCAAAAACGGAAGACCCAGAACCTAAAACCCATTCCCATTTCCTATAGCTATCGGAACCTCCTGGCCCGGCGGCTTACCACGTTCTTGACCGCAGCCGGCATGGCGCTGGTGGTGTTCGTGTTTGCGGCGGTGCTTATGCTCTCCGAGGGCTTGCGCCGCACCCTGGTGGCCACCGGCTCCTTTGACAATGTGGTGGTGCTCCGGGCCGGGTCCGAATCCGAGGTCCAGAGCGCCATCGACCGCACCCAGGCCGGGATTATCGGCGCCCAGCCCGAAATCGCCCTGGGTAAGGAGGGCCGCCGCCTGGTGGCCGACGAGGCCATCGTGCTCATCAACCTGCCCAAGCGGGGCAGCCATCTCCCGGCCAACGTTATCATCCGGGGGGTGCAGCCGGTGTCGCCGGAGCTGCGCCGGGAGGTGAAGCTCAGCGCCGGGCGATTTCTGGCGCCCGGGTCCACCGAGATCGTGGCCGGGGCCCAGATCGCCCGCCGCTTTGAGGGGGCCGGTCTGGGGGAGACCCTGCGCTTTGCCATGCGCCAGTGGCGGGTGGTGGGGGTCATGGACGCCGGCAACACCGGCTTTGCCTCCGAGCTCTGGGGGGACGTCGAGACCCTGCTGGCCGCGTTCCGGCGCACCGCCTTCTCGTCGGTGATCCTGCGCCTCCGGGACCCCGCCGCCTTCGACGCCCTCAAGGCCCGCCTGGAAACCGATCCCCGCCTGCCGGTGCAGGTGCTCCGGGAAGTGGAATTTTATGAAAACCAATCCCGGCGCCTGGCCACCTTCATCCGTATCCTGGGGCTGGTGCTCACCGGGATCTTCAGCCTGGGGGCCATCCTGGGGGCCATGGTCACTATGTACGCCCAGGTGGGGGCCCGAATCTCCGAGATCGGGACGCTAAGGGCCCTGGGGTTCAAGCGCCATCACATCCTGGCCGCCTTCCTCCTGGAGTCCATGTTTTTGGGATTCCTGGGATGGCTCCTGGGCCTGGTGCCGGCCGCGCTGTTGAACTTCTTTACCCTCTCCACCATCAACTGGTCCAGCTTCGCCGAAATCACCTTCAAGTTCGCCCTGACCCCGGGGATCGTGGTCAAAAGCCTGCTCTTCGGCGTGGGCATGGGCCTGCTGGGGGGCTTCCTGCCCTCCCTCAAAGCGGCCCGCCTGCCGCTGCTGGAGGCCCTGCGCGCAGCTTGAGGCCGTGCAGGGCCAGCCACATACCGAGGCGCAATCAACCAACGCGGCTCTGTAGGGGCGTACCCGCGGGTGCGCCCTCTCGGGGGGACACGTGGGTCCCCCCCTACAAAAAGTGTGCATTGACCGCCAAAAAGTATAATACATCAACCTGCCCGCCCCAGGTAATTACCCCCGGTTATTTGCGGTTGCGCCTTGGCCGGTAGGCGTCCGAGTACTCGTCCCAGGTGATAACGCCATCATTATTGCGATCCAGGCGGCGGAACAGCCGTTCTCCTTGCAGAAATTCGTCTGGGCTGATCCGGCCATCCCGGTTTCTATCCACACCCCGAAATTCATCTTCTAAACCCACGGGCGCCCAATGCTCTTCATGGGTGATAAAACCATCCCCATTCCGGTCGTATTTCCGGAACTCATATTCCAGCAATTGCTGCCTCAGCGGAAGTTCTGCCCCATGAAAGACCAGGAACTCCTCCAGGCTCACCTTTCCATCCCGGTTTTTATCCCTGGCTTGAAACCTGTTCTCCCATGATTTCCGGACCTGCTCGTGCGTCGGGGTGAGAGCCTGCGAAGCCGCGCTCGACAGCATGGTCGCCCCAACCAAGAGCACCGTAAGCAGCTTGGCGATTGGGTGCATTTTTACCTTTCTCCTCATAGGTCGTGGATAATCTGCGACCAAGACTAAGATATGCGCCTCAGGGATTTTCCAGGGAAACTCGGGGGGCGCACCTGGGTGCCGCCCACTACCCCCGGGTCGGTCTCACAATTGCACCAGAAAGCTGTCCCGGCGGTGAAAGTCGGCCGCAGGCCCCGGATGGATCAAGGCCCAGTAGGTCATCCTGCCGCCTGCGAGCTTAATGACTGCCGCAATGCCGACCATAAGGGGCTGGTCCGTCGCCACAATCTTCTCCACATCCAATTCCAGGGCAACCTCCAGGGAGTCCGAGCCACGCCGGACGCTCACGGGGAGCGACGTCAGTGCGGTTTCCTCGGCCATCCCTCGCCGATACCCGTCAAAACGGTAAACGTTCCAGTGTCCGGCGGGAGACAGGTTGAATTCCCAATACCGCGGCGCATCCTTGACCCCGAGAAAGAACTCGCAACAGGTCTCTTCCCAAAGCCCGTGCCGGCGAGCCGGCATAGCGGCCGGCGCCGGAATCACCAGCTCCGCCAAATCGCCCCGGAGGTCATAGCGGATGGCAAGTTGATGGGAGCGCCGGGCGATGTGGCCGGTAATCTTGAAATTGAGGCGCGGGCAGATGGGGGGAAATGGCTGGAGGGAAAAGTTGCGGCCGCTCATCTCAGGTCCCGGATGATGGCGCCGAGGCTCGTGGCCTGGGACTCGATGCTCTCGGTCAGCTTGAATTGGACCAGCGCCCTTACAAGATTGTGTTCCGGGTGCCGGGCCTTGAAGTAGACGTTGCCGGCCAGATAATCGGTAAAAAACCTCAGTCCCAGCTCGAACGCCAGCAGGCGGATGGCGTCGTATAGATAGGCATAGTCGGTCTCGGTGAGAAAATCACGGGCCAGGGAAAGGTAGCCGGTAAGCATGGCCCGGCACAGCTCCGGTTCGAAGCGCACCATTTCCCAATCGCCGGTTTCTTCACCCAGGGGATTGCAGCCCGAGCGCAGGCAGTCGCCGATATCATAGTGCACCAGGCCGGGCTTGACCGTGTCCAGGTCCACCATGGACACGGCCTGCCCGGTGGCGGTGTCCAGCATGACGTTGTTGACCTTGGGGTCGCCGTGCATCGGGCGCGGCCTGAGCTTGCCCCGGGCCCTGGCATCCTCCAGGATGGGTGCGAAATCCCGGCGCGCGTCCACAAAGGCTAAACCATAATTCACTTCGGGGGATGGGCGGGCGCCCTGGCGCTCCAGGACCTCGTCATAGTGCGCCAGGTAGCCCGGCGTTAGATGAAACCCTGGCAGAGTGTCGGACAAATGCTCCGGGGCAAGATCGCTCAGGAGGTTATGGAACGTGCCCAGGGCATAGCCGACTTCGTGCGCGTGCCCGGGATCTTTGATGGTGTCAAAGGTCTCGGCGGCGTCAATAAAGCTCAGCGCCCGCCAGAATGACCCGCCGGGGTCAGTGAGGTGATCCCGGCCGTCCCGGGCATAGAGCACCCGGGGAAGTTCAAAACGGCGGCCGCCGCTTAAGGGCGCCGGCGCCAGACGCCGGCCCACATGGTCGCTCACGATACGGAGGTTTCCCATGACCAGTTCCGGCCGGCGAAACACGTGTAGGTTGAGGCGCTGCAAAATAAAGTGCGGTTCTGCCGCGCCCTTAACCGTCACCAGGAAGGTGTCATTGACATTGCCGTGGCCATATTCCCGGAGGTCCAGGACCTGGCCCTGGGGGGTAAAGTGCTTGGCTACGCCAACCAGGTGATCCAAAGTTGTGCCTTTGCCCTGAGAAATTAGGCTCAATTGGCGGCACCGGCGTCCCGCCTGTGCTTGGCGCCGGGTAAACATGGCGCATCATATATGGCGGGCAATGCCCGCCCTAATGGACTCTTTTATAATTTTAATGATTCCAAAACTTGTTTAGGCAATTTCATAAAAGCACGAGGATTCTCCCAGACAAATGGAAAAATTACTTGGGAATCTGAATTTAGGCGTGAAAGGCAGCATGCGGATATATTGCGCCATTCTTCATCATAAAAGAGTCCATCTTCCTTTAACTTGTACGCGCCATTCTCAAAAAAGTTCGAATCACCTAAAAATGACTGGGCTAAATATCGCTTGCTGTCTCCAAATGACTGATGAAATATGAATAATATATTGATACTTCTTTCAGGAAATTGTCTGTGAACATCACGTAACTTGCTCCTAAGATCCATAGACCTAGGTCGTGCAGTATCATGGGGTTTTTCATCCAATGGACTTTTGGAAATTGATCGGATATTAGGCTTTTTCTCATGCCGAGCGCTACCGAGCCGATAAATAGGAGGCCAAGGATCAGGATACCTTTTCACTTCCGCAAAAATGTCAAAACCTTTAAGACTAAATAGGCAATCAGAATATGTCCCTTTCCCCGTTGGAGGACGCAAGATTATTCTATCAGAAATCTTTCCAAGAGAAGAACAAAGGGCAATTTCCTCAAAAAGGTCCCATACTTGTGTTCCAGAATTTACCCCCGAAAAATCACGGCGATAATTATCCTCAAGAGATTTTGAGCCGCACATGCTCTCCAAATCTTTTAGAACATCTTCAATTGGGTTTAAAATTATTGTACCACCGCTAATATATTCAATCAGGCCTGTGGGCAAGTATCTTCGGGCTCTTTGATTAAGAAGAGACCATAATACTGGACAGTTTGTTTCAATCCATTTTTTTAATTTATCTTGGTCCATCATCCAATCGTAGCCTTTTGTTTATTCGTTATACATAACTTTAATACTATATGGTTGGTAGAAAGAGAGAATTTAATGATTTTTCAAAAGCATGTTTTTCATATTTCCCCTCCCTCATCCCTGCCCCGGTTTCACCGCCCTTACCCTGAGGCCAACCTGCGCCTCAAAATCACGGGTGATGCTTTCGAGATTACGGCTGGCCTGGATGGGGCCGGAATCACCCCAGCCTCTCCGCAAGGCCTCCTGTTTCTTCAGCCGAAATTCCTCGAGGCTGGCAGCCATATCCTTCCAGATAAACAACTTCTGAAGGATGTGGCGTTCCGGCGAGGAAAAATCTTTCTCCAGGTCGAAGGATTCGCCCCTTTGGGTGGTATAGATCATAGTTCCCGCGTCTCACAGCCGGCGAAGTGGCAGAGCCACCCTACCGTTACTCCATCTTGCGAATCCGCACCTCGATCTCCGGGGCGCCTTGCAGCAGGGCCGCCAGTCTGGCGACATCCGTCTTGCCGAAGTGATAGGGGTAGAGGACCTTGGGTGTAAAAGCTCGGGCCGCGTCGGCCACCATCTCCGGGGTCATGGTGTAGGGAAGATTCATGGGCAAGAAAGCGATATCGATGGACTTGAGGGCCTTCATCTCCGGGGTGTTCTCGGTGTCCCCGGCCACATAGAGGCGCTTGTCCCCGAAGGTGATGATATAGCCGTTGCCCTGGCCCTTGGGGTGGAAGGGTTCGCCGCTGTCCCGCTTGTGCACCAGGTTGTAGGCCGGAACCGCTTCGATGGTCAGGCCTGCCACGGTCTTGACCTCGCCATTGGCCATGACCAGGCCCCCGGCCACCTGGCCGGCGCCGGCCTGGTTCAGCACGATCTCGGTGCCGGGCTGACGCAGGCTCTCCACCGCCTTGAGGTCCAGGTGGTCCCGGTGCTCGTGGGTGATGAGAATCAGGTCCGCCTTGGGAAGCTTGCCGTAATCGGCATACTGGGCCACCGGGTCCACATGGATGACCTTGCCCCCGAAGGTAAACATCAAAGTGCCGTGGCCGATAAAGGTGATCGTAAGATCCCCCGCCCCGGTCTTAATGACATCCGACTCAAATTTCTCTTGTCCGTTCACCACGCCGGCCCCCACCATCAGCAACATAACCATCATCAGAGCTAACCGCGGCATAGAGACCTCCTGGCATCATCTGCACCTGCCGTTACCGGTTGATTAGACAATCAATTTTAGGATAAATCCCGTGACGGACCAATTATAGGGCAATCCGGGGCGAATAGCCAAAAGAGCCAAATCACTTTATCTATCCGGTAGACCGGGCGATGGCCGCAATGGTAATGTCGCACAGGTCGCCCAGCTCATCCAAGGTGATAACCAGCGGCGGCATGAGCACGATGACATCCCCCAGGGGGCGCAGGATGGCCCCCAGCTCCCGGGCGGCCAGGATTACCCGGTGGCCGGTGCGCCGTTTTAGCGGGAAGGGCTCCCGGGTAGCCTTGTCGGCCACCAGTTCGATGCCCACCATCAGGCCGCGCTGCCGGATATCGCCCACGTGGGGATGCTTCGCCATGGTCGCCAGGCGCCCGGCCAGCAACTCGATCTTGGCGGCAAGGCCTTCGATCACCCGGTCTTGGGCGAAGATATCCAGGCTGGCCAGGCCCACTGCCGCGCCCAGGGGATTGCCGGTATAGGTGTGCCCGTGAAAAAACGCCTTGAACTCCTCGAATTCCCCCAGGAAGGCCTCATAGACGTCGTCCGTGGCCAGGGTGGCGGCCAGGGGCAGGTAGCCCCCCGTGATGCCCTTGGCCAGACATAAGAGATCGGGGCTCACCCCTTCGTGCTCGCAGGCGAACATCTTGCCGGTGCGGCCGAAGCCCACGGCCACCTCATCAGCGATGAGCAGCACGTCGTGGCGCCGGGTAACCTCCCTTACCTTCGCCAGATAGCCGGGAGGCTGGGCAATCATGCCCGCGGCGCCCTGCATCACCGGCTCCACGATCACCGCCGCCAGTTCCTGGTGGTGCGCCGCCACCAGCTCTTCCAAGCGGACGAGACATTGCTCCCGGCAGTCTTCCCGGTGCTCGCACCGGTAACAATAGGGGGCCGGGGCCTCCAGGGTGTCGAACAGCAGCGGCTGGTAAATTTCGTGGAATAAGGGGATGCCGCCCACCGACACCGCCCCCAGGGTGTCCCCGTGATAGGCGCCGCTGAGCTTGAGGAAACGCTGTTTGAGGGGTTGGCCCCGGTTCCGCCAGTATTGGAACGCCATCTTCAGGGCCGCCTCCACCGCGGTGGAGCCGTTGTCCGAGAAGAACACCTTGTTCAGGCCCGGGGGCGCCAACTCCGCCAGGCGCCGGGCCAGGAGGATGGCCGGAGGATGAGCGATGCCCAACAGGGTGCTGTGGGCCAATTGCGCCAGCTGCGCCGCCAGGGCCTGGTCCAGTTCCCGGCGCCGGTGCCCGTGGAGGTTGGCCCACAGGGAAGAAACCCCATCCAGGTAGCGGTTGCCCTGGAGGTCATAGAGGTAAATCCCTTCCCCCCGGCTAATAATCAGGGGGGTTTCTTCCCGGAAGCCCTGCATCTGGGTGAAGGGGTGCCAGACATGCTCCCGGTCCCACTGCCTGAGAGTCTCGGGGTCGTAATCCATAGTGTGCCTCGCTCACGTGACCGCGATCGGCAGGCGCTCTCTTGCGGCGGCCCCCCGACCCCAACTATAGTAGGTAAGCCTTTAGCTCACAGCTTTCAGCGGTCAGCTTTAAGAATCATAACAATTGGTTGTATTATGCCGGTAAATCAATCGTTATCGACCCGATTTGATGAGCCCTGGTTTTTGCTGCTAGCTTACTCTAGTATAAGCACAAAAATGCTGGGAAGGAAGACCATCCGGCCGACTCTGGCGGGACTAAAAAGAGGTTGATTCGGTGCGGCTCTCGGGGGTTGAACGCCGGGGATCGACCAGGTGCAACCGCCGCATCTTGTTAAACAGGGTGGTGCGGCTGACCCCCAGGGTGCGAGCGCTGAGTTGGCGGTTCCAGCTAAAGGATTCCAGAGTTTCCATGATGATCTGCTTCTCGGCCCGGTCCATAGCCTCTTCCAGCGTCAGGTGCTTTAAGGTGTCGCCGGAGGTTGCCGGCTGGCTGGCCCTGATATTGCCCGGCAGCGATTCGGGGACGATGAACTCCCCGGGGCTCAAGATGACCGCCCGTTCCATGACATTCTCCAACTCCCGGACATTGCCCGGCCACGGGTATTGGAGGCAGATTTGCAGGGCGCTCCTGGAGATGCCCTTGATCTCCCGGTGGTGAACCCGGTTGAACTGACTGATGAAATGGTTGGCCAGCGGCTCAATGTCGCTCAAACGGTCTCGTAAAGGCGGAATGGTGAAAGAGACCACATTGATGCGGTAGTACAGGTCTTCCCGAAAATTCTGCCTGGCCACCTCCTCTTGCAGGGAGGTGTTGGTGGCCGTGATGATCCTCACATCCGTCTGGATGGGGACATTTCCCCCCACGCGTTCGATGACCTTTTCCTGGAGGACGCGTAGAAATTTGATCTGTAAATTGGCAGAGGCCGAGTTGATGTCGTCCAGGAAGATGGTGCCCCCGTTGGCCTCCTCGAATTTTCCCTTCTTATCCCGGATGGCGCCGGTAAAGGAGCCGCGCACATGACCGAAAAGCTCGCTCTCCAGCAGGGTCTCGGACAGCGAACCGCAGCTGATCTTGACAAAGGGCCCTTCCCGGCGGTGCGAATGCTTGTGAATATAGTGGGCCAGCATGGACTTGCCGGTACCGGATTCACCGGTGATCAGCACCGTGGCCATGGTGTCGGCGATGGTGTGCACCAGGCCCAGGAGCTGGTCCATCTTCCGGTCCCCGAATACCAGGGTCTCATCCAGGTTCCAGGGCTTGATCCGCTTTTTCAAGGAGTCGTAAGACGCCTGCAGCCGCTTCTGCTCCAGGGCATGGCTGATGGTGAGTTTGAGACGCAGATCGTCAATGGGTTTGGTAATATAGTCGTAGGCTCCCAGCTTGATGGCCTCCACGGCCCCGGCAATGTGCCCGTGCCCGGTAATGAAAATAACCGTCGTATCGGGAGAGCGGCCTTTCAACTCCTTCAATAACTCGATGCCATTGAGCCCGGGCATCTGAATATCCGAGAGGATCATCTGATAGTGATCGTCCTTGATCTTGGCCAGGGCAGACTGGCCATCCAGCACCGCATCGGCGCTGAAACCCTCCAAAATGAGCATTTCCTTGAGAGACTCGCCTACCAGGATATCGTCATCCACGATCAGAACGTCTTTATTTGCCATGCAATACTCCCGATTCGGCGTAGGGCATCAGCACCCGGACGGTGGTCCCCTGCCCGCGCTGGCTTTCCACCACTAAACGGCCATCGTAGCGCGCCAGGATTTTTTGGCAAATGGGCAAACCCAACCCCAATCCCTGGGCCCCCTCTTTGGTGGAATAAAACGGCTGAAAAATGTTGTCCATCTCCTCGGCCGTGAGACCGGCGCCGTTGTCCTGAAAGGCAATCTCCATCTGGCCGTCATGCAGAGAGCAGTTCACCTTCAGGTAGCCCCCTTGGGGCATGGCCTGGAGGGCATTCTTGATGATATTGATGAACACATAATACAGGTCTGCCTCGGTGATGATCTTTTCGAACTCCGGAGGCGACGCGAAATCTACCTGCACCCGCTGGTCGCTAGCCTGAAACATCATGATCTTGATGGCGTCCTGGAGCAGGTTGACTACCGTATCGCTGGCTCGGGGCGGCCCTTTGAAAGGATTGGCCGAGAACATCAGGCTCTTGATGCTCAGGGACATCTTCTGGAGACCCTTCTGGGCCTCGATGAGGTAGCGTTCCACACTCGCGGGGTCTTCTTTCTTGATGATGGCCAGCGACAGGTAACGCCGGATGCCGTCCAGAGGGTTGTTCAACTCGTGGGCGACGCAGAGGGTAAGCTTGCCCATGATGGCTAGATGTTCATAAAGTTCCAGACGCTGTTTGAGCTGTTCCGCCTCGGTCACATCCTCCACCAGCAGCAATCCCCGGCGGGCGTTG
Source organism: Deltaproteobacteria bacterium (assembly GCA_030655955.1). GTDB lineage: Bacteria > Desulfobacterota > Desulfobaccia > Desulfobaccales > 0-14-0-80-60-11 > 0-14-0-80-60-11. The sequence goes on along the minus strand of JAUSOZ010000258.1, from coordinate 16,984 downwards.
CGTTCATCCGGCACCGGGAACATTTTGATCGACAGGTAACGGACCCCGACATCCTGGGGAGAGGACTTCAGGGAAAAGAATTCCCTGGGCTCCTGGCTGGCCAGAACTTGTTGGAAGCCCTGTGCCAGACTGTCCCGGTCAGTGGCGCTTAATCTCAGGCAGGATAGGAGGTTCTGTCCCGCCAGGTTCGCCTTGGCTAAGCTTACCATCCGCTCCAGGGCCGGGTTGGACCGGACCACCCTGAGGTCCTGGTCCAGGAACGCCATGCCCACCGGGATTTCCTTGGTGATCCAGGTGGTCAAAGACGGGATGAACACCTCCTCGGGCGCTTCCCTGTCCTCCAAGATCTCCACCAGCAGCCGGCCCATCAGCCAGCCCAGAAAAAGATCCCGGGAATTAAAGGGGCTTTTGTCTTCCCGGTCAGCGAGGTTGATCACGCCCCAAAATTTATATCCCGTCAGCGGGATAACCATGAAGCTGTTGGTCTGGTAGATGGTCCGCCGGGGCATGAGGGATAGTTGCGAGTCCCGGCTCAAATCGGGGACCAGCAGCGGACGCCGGTGGGTGGCCACGTAACCCATGACCCCCTCGGCGGTAATCATGGCCCCGGTTTTGGCCTCAGCATCGGGTCCCTGGGCCGCCAGCCCGGAAAACTGGCCCCGGACGGCATCATAGAGAAAGATGGAACTGTTGGTCACCTGCAGCAATTTCTGGGCGGCTTCCAGGAAAATACGGCCCACTTCTTTGAGGTCTTTCTGCGGCCAGGCCTGCTCCCGCAACTCTGCCAGGACCGCAGCCTCGGGAGTGGCAGAGACTAACTCCAGGGCCTGCCACCCCAGGGACTCCGCCCCCTGGAACACCGTCTCCAAATCCCGTTGAGACCGCAACAGGCGCTGGTAATCCAGGGCCCGCTCGATGGCGTGACGCAGGATTTCGGGCTGCAAGGGCTTGGGGAGGTAATCGAACGCCCCGAGCTTCACCGCATCTACCGCGTCCTGGTAAGATGCAAAACCGGTGAACACAATCACCAGGGTCTCAGGATGGTGGAGACGCAGGTATTGCACTAATTCCATACCCCCCATCTGGGGCATGATCATGTCGGTGAGGACCAGATCATAGGGATGCGCCTGGATCGCTGCCAGGGCCTCCTTCCCGTTGGTGGCGGTATTCACCAGGTAGCCGGCCGGGGCCAAAATATCCTTGACCAACCCCAGGATAGCCGGTTCATCGTCCACTACGAGAATGATCGGTTGCGTTTTCATAACTCTATCCAGCTCCAAGGCTTCGGAGCTAACTGGCTCCCCCCCCATTGTCCTGTTCGGGCATTCTCAGAAAAAACTTAACTTTATTTCTCTGGAAGATCGGCATGTCGTTGCGTCCTTGCAAACCTTGAACCAATCAAGCTTGGCGTTTCCTTCCCCTTGTGAGGGGAAGGAAACGGGGGAGGTGAATAAATCGTTGACCGTTTATTTATTTCTCTCCCTCCCATGAGGGAAGAAGGTAATTACCCTTTAATGTTAGGTGCCGTAATTTATATGATCAATATATTGCGGTGATTTTCCGGCAACCCTTTTTAAGTCCCCCTGTTTTAAAGCCATGTAGGGTGCGCACTGCGCACCTTTATCCTCATTTCTTATTCCCCGGGTTCAGCGCCCGACTCAAAGACCAACCCTTTCACCTGTCATCTTAGCCCGCAAATATCTTGGCTTTTTCCGTGGCTCTCATCGGCTGGTGCGCCGTGCGCACCCTTCAGTCCCCTAAGAGGTTGGAACTTCCAGGGGCTCACCCGGCCCCCCGCCCCCCACCACCCCGGTCCCATATTGTTCCGTCAGGAAAGCGCGGTACGCCTGGGACCGCACCCGGTTCAGCCAGTCCTCATGGCCGAGATACCAGGCGATGGTGCGCCTCAGCCCCTCCTCCAGACCCACCTGGGGACGCCAACCAAGCCGGCTCTCAATCTTGTCGATGTTCAGGGCATAACGCCAGTCGTGGCCGGGACGGTCGGCAACCAGCGTGATCAGGCGGTTGAGGTCCCCCAAATCCGGCCGCATCTCCCCCAGCAAGCCCAGCAACCGCCGCACCAGTTCCAGGTTGGGAACCTCCTGCCGGCCGCCGATATTATAGGTCTCCCCCACCCGGCCCTGGGCCAACACCTGGAGCAGCCCCTGGCAATGGTCCTCCACAAAGATCCAGTCCCGGATGTTGGTCCCCTGGCCATAAATGGGAATGGGCTTCCCTTCCAGGGCCTGGCTGAGGCAGAAAGGGATCAGCTTTTCCGGGAACTGGTAGGGGCCGTAATTGTTGGAACAATTGGTGATCAGCACCGGCAACTGGTAGGTGTGAAAATAGGCCCGCACCAGAAAGTCGGCGCTGGCCTTGGACGCGGCATACGGACTCCGGGGGGCGTAGGGTGCCGCCTCGGTGACCGGGGGGTCAGCCGGCCCCAAAGAACCGTAAACTTCATCCGTGCTGACATGCAAAAACCGCGGGGCCTCCGGCCCGGCCGGGTCTTTCCAGGCCTGGCGGGCCGCTTCCAGCAGGGTGAAGGTCCCCACCACGTTGGTGCGCACAAAGATTCCCGGGTCCAGAATCGACCGGTCCACGTGGGATTCGGCCGCAAAGTGCACCACCTTGGTGATGGGATACCGGGAAAACAGGTCCTGGACCAGTTCCCGGTCGGCTATGTCCCCCCTGACCAGGATATACCGCGCATCGCCTTTAAAACCGGTGAGGTTCTCGGGGTTGCCGGCGTAGGTCAGCAGGTCCAGGTTGATGATGTGCGCCTCGGGCTGCTGCCGCCGCAAACAATAGAGAAAATTGGCGCCGATGAAGCCCGCCCCGCCGGTTACCAAAACCCAACTCATAGTCGGTCCCCATATGCTTCCCAGAACTGCTGGTAGGCGGCCTGCCAGGCGGGCATACGGTCGAGCCCCGCCACGCGCAGCAGCCGGTTTTCCAGTACCGAGTTGGCCGGCCGGGGGGCAGGACGGGGAAATTCCGCCGTGGTGCACGGGCTTACCCGCACCGTGATCCCGGCCGTAGCCAGGATCAGGCCGGCAAATTCAAACCAGGTAGTCTCTCCCTGGCAGGTGGCATGATACGTGCCGAAGGCCGAGGTCGCGGCCAGGGCCAGGAGTTGCGGCGCCAAAGCCAGGGTGCTGGTGGGGGTCCCCCGCTGATCGGCCACCACTTTCAGTTCCCCGTCCGGGGCCAGATCGCGGCCCCGGGCCAGAATAGCGTTGACGAAATTGGGGCCGGGCATCCCATAGAGCCAGGCCGTGCGCACGATAAAGTGGTCGGGGCACTGCTGCCGCACCCACTCTTCTCCCAAAAGCTTGCTCCGGCCATAGACCGACAGGGGCGACGTTGCGTCCCATTCCACGTATGGCCCCGGCTTGGTCCCGTCGAAGACATAGTCCGTGGACAGGTGAATCAACTTCACCCCCAGGCGCCGGCAGGCCACCGCCAGGTTCCGGGGCCCCATGGCGTTGACTCGGAGCGCCCCATCCGGGTCCGATTCCAGGTCATCCACCCGGGTGGCGGCGGCGGCGTTGATCACCACCTCCGGGCGCTGCCGGGACAGTTCTCCCTGCACCACTTGGGGGTCGGTGATGTCCAGGTCATGGGCGTCGGTGGCCACCACCTCCCAGCCCTGCCGGGTGGCCTCCTGGACCAGGGCCTGGCCCAACTGCCCCGCGGCCCCGGTAATCAAGAGCTTACCGGCCACGTCGCCCTCCCGGCTCCTCCCCCCACCTCATTCCAGCCGGAAGGGGGAATCAGGGTCGTCCTCAAACCGGATCTCGTCCACAGCCTCGCTGCGCCCCGGGCCGCGGTAAAGACGGTTGGCGAAATTGCACACATAACCGGGAATCTCACCCACATTCTGATAGGCGTGCACCACCCCCGGGGGCACGATCAGCACCGCCGGGCAGGAGGCCCCCAGGTGAAAATCCTGGCGGGTCCCGAACGTCGGGCTGTCGGTCCGGTTATCCCACAGGACTACGCGGAAGTCGCCCGGCCCGGCGAAACAAAAGAGATCGGTCTGATCCCGGTGGGCGTGAGGACCCCGCCCCACCCCCGGTTCGGTCACCGACATATAAGCCATCACCGGGATATGCTCCGCCGCGATTTCATCCTGGCGGAAAATTTCCGCCAGCCAGCCGCGCTGATCGTTATACACCACCAGGGGCCGGCAAATCACCCCGGGAATCTTGACTTCCAAATTGACTCCTTCCTTTTCGCAGCGGCGCACCGGGGTAATTCTCCGCCCTCTGATCCGGGCGCCGTCACCCGGATACCCGCCAACCTGCTTCATAGTCTATTTATTTTAACATAAGCGTAATTCCTCGCCAAATCAATAAAGAAATGTTTCGTTTATTGAACTTCTCGCCCCTTGGAGTAATCCGGAGTCATCTTCAAGGCCGGGATCGGTTTTGCCGCTGCACGCGGCCCCGGCAGCCCATTTGGCTCGCGGGTGAAAAACGTTTTTTTATCCGGAATTGTCCTGCCGAGGGGAGCGCAGCAGCGCACTGATTCAGAAGGTCACGCGGTTTTGCGCCGCTCGACAGGCCCACCAGGCCGATTATGCCGCCAGCCTGTCCGTACCTTTGCCGGATAGGACCTGATCCCAGTGGGGCCGCGGAGCGCCCCGCGGCCCCGTCACCCCGGGGCTGGCGCCTGCAGCCGCACCGATCAGCTGCCGACGATATAGGTGTAAATCGCCCGGATGATGGGATCAAAATAAGGACTGAGAATAGCCTGGTGGGTGAGGCGCTCTGCCAGCGCCAGGGCTATGACCAGATAGGGTCCGACCAAAAATAGCAGCGTCCTGGTCCGCTCTTGCATTCCGGGCATCAATTCGGAGACCAGATATCCCATGGCCATGGGCGGCACCGGGATCAGATTATAGATGGCCGTGGTGAGGTTTACCCCCACGACCATCATAAAGACCCGGGGATTATATTCGAAGGCATTAAAAATCATCACGACACTGCCCACGATGCTGGCCATGAGCAGATTCGCCAACGGCCCCGCCATCCGGCTCAATACCATGTAGAGCCGGGGGTGCTCGAATTTAGTGCGATCGATATCAAAAATCCGGGGCCAGCCGAAGCCCCCGATCAAAAAGCAGATCGACCCCAGAACCCCTACGTGCAAAAAAACATTGAAATTTAGGCGATCCTTGGCGTCCGGACGGCGGTCCCCTAAAAAATTGGACATAAAGGCCTGGGCCTCGGCATTGAGCATGGCGGTTATCAACACCGCGACGCAAAAGGCCACCGTCGAATCAATGGTGAGGTTACTGGGATCGAGAAAAAAAGGCACCGGCCAGGCACTTTCAGTGGGCATCAGGGTTACCTTGATCCTTTACGCAGAAAATGGTTTAAAGCCGCCCTTGATATAATAAACATTTTCCTGGGTTGCGGGTGACACTTTCTTACGCAAATATAAAAATTCCTTCACAATAGAGAGAAGGCAGGGGGTTTTGCCACCCTGCCTTCTCCAAGTAGCTTAGTTTTTCCGTGCCTCACTTAACCGCCGAACCCATAGGGTCAAGCGGGGTGAGGCCGTGAGAGTTATTCCGTGGTGTGCATGGGCCGCTTGGTAACCCGGGAGACCACCACCGCGATGATCAGCACGATGGCCGACAGGATGAAGGCCCAGGTCAGAGAACCGGTCCAGTCTTTGATGGACCCGCCCAAACGAGTCATGAAGAAGCCGAGACCCCAACCCAGGAACACCAGACCGTAGTTCATGCCCAGGTTCTTGGGTCCGAAGAAGTCCGCCGTGTAGGCGGGCATCAGGGCCAGACCGCCGCCGTACTGCCAGTAGGCGATACCCACGGCCACGAACAGCAGGAAGATGTTGCCGCTGGCAATGACCACAGGCAGCAGGAACAGACAGAGGGCCGACACCAGACAGTTGATGGTGTAGGCATTGTCCCGGCCGATTTTATCCGAGTACATACCGGTGCCCACCCGGCCCAGGGCGTTGATCAGACCGCCGTAAGAGGCCAGAATCCAGGCGTTGGCCGCGAAGAAAGCGATCCCCTTGGCCGCACTGGCCAGGATGCCCGCCGCGTTGCCGATGATCAACAGACCCGATTGGGTGGTGCCGATGAACATGATGACCAGGGCGTAGAACTGCCAGGTCTTGACGATTTCCGACGGGGACCAGTCGATGATGGTGCCCGCCGCCTTGGCTGGGGCTACCCCCGCTTTGACCGGGGCCGCCGGGGCCACATAGCCCGGAGGCGCCTTGGCCAGCTGGGAGCCGGCGAGGATGACCACCGCTGCGAAGAAGATGCCCAGGAAGATCCAGCTATAACTTACGCCGCCGGAGTTGATCAGATACGCCGCCAGGGGTGAGATATACAGAGCCGCGCCGCCGTAGCCGCCGACCACCAGACCGGCCACCAGACCCCGCTTATGCGGGCCGAACCAGGAGAGAGCCGCCGGGGTGGGAGCCGCATAACCGATCCCCATGCCGATGCCGCCCAGGATGCCAAATCCGAAGATCAGGCCGCCGTAGCTTTTCATCAGGCCGGCAACGATACAGCCCAGCGCCAGGAAGAGGCCGCCGGTGATGGCGCCCACTTTGGGGCCCATCTTATCCTGGATGCGGCCGCCGGGAATCATCAATAAGGCAAAGATAATGACGCACAACGAAAATGGTGTTGCAGCTTCCGCATTGGTCAGGTACGTCCAACCGGCTGCCGGGCCTTCGGTGATGAGTTGTCCCGCTTTGGGGACACTAATCAGTTGCTTGGTCCAAACACTCCAGGCATACAAGATGCCCAAACAAAGGTTGACCGCGGTGCCGGCAAATACCACTACCCATGCTTTTCCTGGTACTTTGTCTAATGCCATGAGATCCCTCCTTGAGATGAAAAATGAAATAAGGCTTGCGGGTAATGTAGTTGATGATTGCCAATGCCGTTTCCCTGATCCTCGAATCCCACCTCCTTGCCGGGAAAAATTTTATATCGAAGTGAATAGTGCAAGGTGCTTGCCAAAGCTATAATAGGCATGAATAAACTCGAGAGTCAATGAAAATAGCTAAAATCATTAACATAATGAAATCTTTCACAAGCTCTGCGCTCCCCGTTAGGACTGAGGACAATCCGGCGCTCCGGGTCATTATTCCCATTTTGTGGGGTGCTTCGCCCCATGGGTTGCGGGAAAAGGGTGGGCGCCGGGGGCCCCTGCCGCCAGAGTCGGCGGTGCCTTCTGGCACACCAAAACCCGGCCGGAGCAGGGCGCCAACCGCCTCTCATACTGAGTTGCGCTCAATAATTTTCCGACCACATGCAGGGGCGCACCTGAGTGGGCGCCCTCATGGAAGGACACTCAGGTCCCCTAGACAAAAATTGTCCATTGAACGCTAATCGATATCGCATGGAGGACCAGAGGAGTATCAGGAAAAACCGGAGAAAGGGTAATCTACGGGAGACGGGCCTACAGCCCTGCAAGCCCTTCCATTCCAGGAGATAAATGCCGATGCCCCCCGGCCCCAGTTACCAGGACGCTTTTCTTTTGCAAAACCTTATAGTATAAATTTATATTTTCAAGACAAAACCAACGGCGCCTTGTGGCTAGGCGGGAGAAAGCTTAAAAATGGTAAGTAATCATTAATAGAGCATAACCAGTCGGTTGGGGTGGGCGAATCAGGTCCGTTCCACTTTCCGAGCTGTTTTTCTTGCTTCGACTTCTGGCGTTCCTTGCACACCCGGGTTACGATTTCTTCTATGCGGCTCCAACCGGCGAATCCTTCTGGCACCGGCGCCCATCAGATTGAATAAACTGTCGGATTTCTTGTCCCTATCGATCCATCATGCAACCAGCGAAAACCATTAAAGAGAAAATCAGGCACAGTCTGCACCTGGAACGGGCCTTGCGGCTGGTCTGGCAAAGCGCCCCGGGATGGACGGCGGCAAACTTCGGGCTTATCCTGATCCAGGGCTTGCTCCCCCTGGTCTCCCTTTACCTGATGAAGCTGATCGTCGATGCGGTCACCGCTGGCCTGCTAGCGCCCGACAAAACCGACTCCCTCAAGAAAGTACTCTTGCTCATCCTGCTGGCGGCTGCCGTAGCCTTATTTGCCGCGGGTTGCCGCTCCCTCACCGAGATTGTCAAGGAAGCCCAGACCCAGGTGGTCACCGACCATGTGGCGGATGTCATCCACGGCAAGTCGGTCGCGGTGGACCTTTCGTATTACGAAGACCCCAAATACTATGACACCCTGCACCGGGCCCAAGCCGAGGCCGCTTACCGGCCGACCAGCATCATGAACAGCCTGACGCAATTCGGTCAAAGCGGCATCTCGCTTTTAGCCCTGGCAGGGTTGCTGATCTCGTTTCGCTGGTGGTTTGCCGCCATGCTTTTTGTGGCTACGGTCCCGGGGGTGTGGATGCGCTTGAAATACGCCAAACAGATGTACGATTGGCAGCGCCAGCACACCCAGGCTGAAAGGCGGGCCTATTATTATCATTGGATGCTCACCGACGGCGGCCATGCTCAAGAGATCCGGCTCTTTGGCCTGGGTTCCCTATTCATGGATTGGTTCCGGGAATTACGCAAGCGGCTCCGGGTCGAAAAGCTGCAAATTTCCGCCCGACGGTCCTGGGCTGATTTGATCACCCAGGCCAGCGCCACGGTGGCAATCTTTGGGGCGCTGGCTTTTGTGGCCTACCAGACAGTTGAGGGGACGATTACCATCGGGGATATGGTCATGTATTACGGGGCCTTTCAGCGGGCCCAGGGGTCTCTTCAGGAGATCTGGAGCAGCCTGACCACGCTCTATGAGGATAACCTCTTTCTTGCCAACTTTAACGAGTTCCTCGATCTCAAGCCTAAACTGGTGGAGCCTCACACGCCGGCAGCTTTCCCCCAGCCCATAATGAAAGGCATCACCCTGGATCGGGTCAATTTTCGCTACCCCACCGGGGAGAGAACCGTCCTCGAGGATATCAACCTCCAGATTTTACCCGGCCAGATGGTGGCGCTGGTGGGTGAGAACGGCTCGGGGAAAACGACGCTTATCAAGCTCCTCTGCCGTCTCTATGACCCGGTGAGTGGCAATATCGCCATTGACGGCATTGACCTGCGCCAGTTTGATCCCGTGGCCATACGGCGAGAGGTCAGCGTCATTCTGCAAAATTACGCCCGCTACTGCCTGACGGCCCGGGAAAATATCTGGCTGGGAGACATCAGTTTACCGGCTCACGACGATAAGATTTTCAATGCCGCCCGGCAGACCAGGGCCGATGATTTTATCCAAAAGCTGCCCCGGGGCTACGAAACCGTTTTGGGTCATGAGTTTGAGGACCAGGGAGAACTCAGCCAGGGCGAATGGCAAAAAGTGGCTCTGGCCCGGGCCTTTTTGCGCCAGGCCCAATTGATCATTTTGGATGAACCCACCAGCTGGATGGATGCCCGGGCGGAATACGAGGTGTTTAAAGCCTTCCGGAAAATGTTTATGGACCGCATGGTTCTGCTCATCAGCCACCGCTTTTCTACCGTCAGGCTGGCGGATTACATCTATGTCCTGGAAGGCGGCAAAATAATCGAGGGCGGCACCCATGACGAACTTGTGCGCCTGGGCGGCAAGTATGCCCAACTCTTCGAAATGCAGGCGAGTTCTTATCGGTAAAGGGATATTGCTGATTGTCACGATTCGTCAGTACGCCACATTCACCGGGGGACTGTAAAACTGGATTAAATGAAGGGGATACGGATTTTATTTCGGTGTTACCGGAAAACCATTTTTTTATCTTCGTAGTCGTTCCAATATTAATCAAAGGCACAATCAGAAACAACCTGCATTTTTTGAATCTGTAGGGACTGCATTGGGCATCTGGTGGTACAAACCTGGTTTTAACTCTCCTGAAAAAACAGCAAAAAACAGGCAGGAGCACATGCAAACCTGGGCAATCTGGCAACCCCAGTCGCCACAACCCAGTTGTGTATGTCAAGTTCTGCAAATTGGTCAGGGCATACAGGGTTATTGGTTCTCCCGCCCGGTCAAACTGAGCCGCGGAGGGCCGCCGAGAATGGGCCCTAAATTGCTCGTCGGAGGCGGCCCGCATCGGCACTGATGGGCGGGGCAAAAAGTCTCTATATAAGCGCCTGCACTGCTGGTGCCAGCTTTATCGTGCCGACCGCGGACGGCAACAATGCGGCCAGGACCGAACCCTTTGATTACGTTTTGGAATAAGAAACTCAAGTTTCAGGTGACTTGGAGATTACTTCACAGTATCTGCGGGATTCCCTCTGCGTCAATATAGGTGAGACACTCTCCCCATGCTAAATTACGGTAGGGCGGGGAGGTCAAATGAAAGAATTGAGGCACAAGAAGATGCCGGAGTTATTCCCGGTGAAGCCGGTAGAGGTAAGGTTGTGTCCCTTAGCTTAGGTGACAAAAATCCTGCCCCATTTAAAAAATCCCCCTTTTCCAAAGGGAGATTATCGAGGAGTTATTTATAATTCTTCCTGGCCCCCCTTTAATAAAGGGGGGAATTTGCAACTAACTCAACTCCCGGGGGCTCCAGGATGAGGTCAGATGATTTTCCTGACCCACCCCTAATTCCACCGGGCCCAGACCCCCTCGGCAGCAATCACAGTTTGCTCCAGGTCCTCCGGCGTATGCGCCCGGGAGATGAACAGGGCCTCGAATTGCGACGGCGCCAAAGAGATCCCCGCCTCCAGCATCCCCTGGAAGAATTGCCGGAACCGCGTCAGGTTGGATTTCTTGGCTTCTTCCAGGCTGTTCACCGGCCCGGCGGTAAAAAATAGGGTGAGCATGGACCCCACCCGGTTGACCGTCAGGTCCACACCCTTGCGGGCCGCGGCGCTCGCCAGTTCCCGGGCCAGCCAGGCCCCCTTCTCTTCCAGGTCCTCATAGGTTCCGGGTTCGGTCAATGCCGCCAGGGTCGCCAGGCCCGCGGCCACCGCCACCGGGTTCCCCGACAGGGTTCCCGCCTGGTAGATGGGGCCGCTGGGGGCCATCTGGGTCATCAAGTCCCGCCGGCCGCCGTACGCGCCCACCGGCAAGCCGCCGCCGATGATCTTGCCCAGGCAGGTGAGATCGGGCTTAACGCCGTACAATTCCTGGGCCCCGCCCCGGGCCACCCGAAAGCCGGTGATCACCTCGTCAAAGATCAGCAGGATGCCGGCCGCGTCGCAGATCTGCCGCAGGCCCTCCAAAAACCCGGGCCGGGCCGGTACCACCCCCATGTTGCCCGCCACCGGCTCCACGATGATGGCCGCGATCTCGCCGGGATACCGCCCCGCCGCCTGACCCACCGCCTCCAGGTCGTTGTAAGGCAGCGATAGGGTCAACCCCGCGATCTCCGGCGGCACTCCCGGACTGCCGGGAATGGCCTGGGTGAGGACCCCGCTGCCCGCGGCCACCAGGAAGGAGTCGGCATGCCCGTGGTAACAGCCGTCGAACTTGATGAGACGGGGGCGGCCCGTGGCCCCCCGGGCCAGCCGCAGGGCGCTCATGGTCGCTTCCGTGCCGGAGTTGACCAGGCGCACCATGTCAAGCCCCGGCACCGCAGCACAGAGGACCCGGGCCAGCTCAACTTCCCCCGGCGTCGGCGCCCCGAAGCTGGTGCCAAGCGCCGCCGCCGCCGCCACCGCCGCCACCACCGGGGGCGCGGCGTGGCCCAGGATCAATGGCCCCCAGGAGCCCACGTAATCCAGGTAGGAGTTGCCATCCACATCAAAGACCCGGGCCCCGGCCCCGCGCACGATCATCCGGGGGGTGAGGCCCACGGCCTGCCAGGCCCGCACCGGGCTGTTCACCCCACCGGGGATGAGTTCGCTGGCGGCTTTAAACAGCGCTGCGGATTTTTCGTATGGTGACATTGCTGGTCTCCTAAAGTAGGCAAGATTTGATGGGGGGAGGGCCGGATTGTTTGTCAGGGAGGGGAGACCCTTGCCGCCGGCGTCTCGTGCGGGCGCCCTGTCGGCTGCGGCCCCCTCAGGGCGAGGACGGCGTCTCCCCCTCCTTGAAATACCGCATGGTGGTCTTTTTCAGTTCGGTCTCGCTGAACAGCATCTCGTAGTCCTGGATTCCGGTCTCCGCCGCCATCTGCGCCGCGATCTTAACGCATTCTTCCGGGGTGCGGCCATGGATCATGGTGTAGAGGGTATAGGGCCAGGAGGGCGCCGGCCGGCGGGCATAGCAGTGCGTCACAGTCCTTTGCCCGGCCAGGTGCGCCCCGATGCGCTTGAGGTCGGCCTCAGGCACCGCCCAGGCCACCAGGGCGTTGGCCTCGTAGCCCGACTGCTGGTGGCGCAAAGTAGCCCCGAACCGCCGGATATAACCCCGGTCCATCAGGCTCCGGATGACGGCCAGCAAGGCTTCTTCCCCAATCCCCAGAGACTCCGCTACCTCCACAAACGGGCGGGGGCAAATCGCCAGGTCCCGTTGCAGGGCCAGGATCACCTTTTTGTCCATCTCCGACAGCATCCACGGCCTCCCCAATCTCCAGGAAATATAGACCAATTGGCCGGGCTTGGCAAGCGTGGCCGCCGCCGCCAGGCGCTTTGCCTGGTTGGTGTTTTGAAGAGATTCAAGCCGATCCTGAGAGGCGATGAGAGCGCCGGGGACCGGGTCCTCAACCAACACCACCGGCACTCATGGCTGGCGCTGATTCCTCAAATAAGCCGCCTCACTGCCACCTCACCGGGTCCCCCGCCTTGATCCCGTGCCGGTCGGCAAACCCGCCGGGCACTTCCAGGACATGGGTCACCGGCGCCGGCGAACAAAGATTACCCGGGAAGGTCCGGGGCACGTTCCGGGTGATGCCGGCTATCCGACCGTCGTTGATCCAGATGAGGTCCAGGGGAATATGCATCCCCCGCATGCAGAAGGTCTGCACCTCCTGCGCCGGCATAAAGAAGAGCATCCCCCGGCCATCCGGCAACTCCCTCCGGCCACTCAGGCCCAGGTAGAGCGACTCCGGGGTCCGCACCGCTTCGGCCTTTACCGTGACGCCCCCGACGGTCACCCTGACCCAGGGGTTGCCGTGTTCCGAGACTTCCTGCCTCCCGGCCCCCCCCTCCCCTGCGGCCGGCCCGGCCAGGGCGGCCAGGAGCAGCCCGGCCATCACCCAGGCGCTCAGGTTGCAACTCACTCTCATCATTACCTCTCATTCGAAGTTGCAGTCAAAAGACATTGAATATTCATGCCATTCTGACTGAACGGAGCGCCGCGGAGTGAAGAATCTCGGCGGCCCAAAAAGAGAGATTCTTCTCTGGGCTCAGAATGACAAATAATAATCTTTTGATTACTCTTTGGTATCACGCCGCCCCATGGGCTCACCTCGATTCTTAAAGCCCCGGACGCCGGGCCGCCGTTGGCCCGCTCCCGCCTCTACCATACCCCATGTCGGGGCCCGGTCCCAAGAAATCTTTGGGAATCAGAGGGGTCCATGGCCCGCCCCGGTGCGCCTGGCCCCGGCGCTGCGCTGGGAACGGCGCCCCGGGAAACACCCTGAAAATCGCCGGCCCCTGTGCTATAGTGTATTGATTAAACGTTCATGGCCAAAGCATTGGCCACCCTCAAGAATGATAGCCCTGTAGTGGGTTTTAAACCCGCCCCTACGCCTGGACTTTCACGGTAAAAAGGTCACGGGCTCATGAATGTCTGCTCTGCGCCAAAACTCTCACCCTCAGGAGACTATGCCATGAAGATTGTCGCCGTGCTGGGAAGCCCCCGGCCCCAAGGCAACAGCAACACCCTGGCCCGGGCCTTCCTCAAGGCCGCCGGGGAACAGGGGGCCGAAATCACCGAATATCTCTTAAACCAGATGAATTTCCAGGGCTGCCAGGGCTGCGGGGGGTGCAAGACCAAAAGCCAGATCTGTATCCTGGAAGACGACCTGACCCCGGTGCTCCAGGCCGTCAGGGACGCCGACCTCCTGGTCCTGGCCTCCCCGGTGTACTTTGGGGATATCAGCGGCCAGATGAAATGCTTCTTTGACCGCACCTATTCCTACTTCAACCCGGATTTTTCCTGCCGGATGCCGCCGGGCAAAAAGGCCGTTATGGTCCTCGTCCAGGCCAACCCCGACCCGGACAATTTCAACGACATCTTTCCCCGCTACCAGCGCTGGTTTGATAGGTACGGCTTTGCCCCGGCTCATCTCCTCCGGGTCACCGGCGTCCGGGATCTTGGCGAGATCGCCTCCAAGACCGCCGCCCTGGATGCGGCCGCCGCCCTGGCCCGGGAACTGGTAGCCCCTTAAGGTTCACCAGCATAAAAAAAGCCCGCCTCCGTCAAGAGGCTGGCTTGCTGCCATGAAATTAATAGTGGCACAGGCTTCCAGCCTGTGGGCCCCACAGGCCTGAGGCCTGTGCAACTAAAAGCTTACTAATCTCTCTCATTCATTTTCAAGGCCGCCTTGATCTCTTGTCTGGTGCGCACCCCGAAATACTTGCGGGGATTGCCGCACATCCAGCAGGAGCAAGGGCGGCGCACCTTGCGATAACTGCCCACACAGACGCCATACACCCCCTGTTTCTGCAAATGATGCCGCCAATCCGTCTTGGGAAAATAAATCCCCCAAAGTTGGCGGGCGATATGATTTGCCTTAGCGAGCCTTGAGCCGAGCATTTCTTTATCCCCGTAGGGGTAGGGTATCTTACTCCCACAAAGAAGGGTCCAAGGGAATAAAATCTTCTTTTTTGCTGGTCGAAACCCGATCGAGTCTTTTCCTGAATTTTTCAACCTTTTCCATGGAATAGCCACACCAGGTCATTTCCCAAAAACAATGACACAATATGTCCAACTCTAAATATCTTTCCAGGATGTCCGTCTCAATTTCCATCCCCAGCCACTCGTCCCAGTCCATCAGAAACAGGCCAAAGCATTCTTCCTGCCCATTCTCCCTTAAACTCCCGTCTCTGCCCGAGACGTCCTGATAGGCACCTTCCTCATCATCCCGGCATTCAAGGTGAATCCGCATCTCGCAACCTACGGGCTTAAGAGACTGAATATATTCGAAAGCCTCCCGGGCTTTTTTTCTGCTTCTCTTCTGTTTGGGATAAAGCTGAAGATAGAGCGGCTCAACTTCTGGCCAGGTGTATCGGAAGATGATCTCTGCGACCTTCATAAGTCCTCGGGGACAAGGCCGGTCACCTTGGCGATGCGGGCTAACATTCTGGGGCCAATTTCTTCGTTATCGTGAAAGGCAAACACTACATCCGGCCAACCGGACCGAGACAGGGTGCGGTGGGAGCCGGAACGCCTTTTCTCCTTCCACCCCAATCGTTCTAAAGCCGCCCGCACCCGTTTCGCTTTGGTTGCATGCCAGGAACTCATGCCGCGGCAAACAAAATATTGATCGGCTCTGCCAACATCTCGCCATGTTCCAGCCGCTCGGCTAATGCTCTCAGGGCCAGGGCCTGGGCCTTGGCCAGGGCTTCCTGCTTGGTCTGGCCATAGACCATGACCCCGGGAAGCTCCAGCACCTCCGCTAGCCAACGACCATCTTCTTCCTTTTCAGATTCAATGGTAAGTTTCATAAACTGCCTCTCAGATTCCTATATAGCAGATTATTCATGGGGGAATGCATAAAAAAGCCCGCCTCCGTCAAGAGGGGGGCTTGCTGCTATGAAAATAAATCCGGCGGCGTCCTACTTTCCCCCTGTGGCACCGGCTTCCAGCCGGTGAACCCCCTGAGGATCATCGGCCCTGCCGGGCTTAACGAGCCAGTCCGGGATGGGATCGGGTGTGGCTTATCTAAATACGAGAGGATAATGCTCCGGTTGTTCCAGGGCATCAATTTCGATATCCGCATCTAAATCCGGCCAGTGCAGTTGGGTGGGAGATAAACGCTGCAACTGAAAAATCTGCTGGATGGAGGCGCCTTGAAAAACCGGGTAGTCGGCAAATGGGACGAAATATTCCCTGTCATCCACTAAAACCCAAAAACCCAGCGGCTCAATATTGGTGACTTCACTGGGCGAAATGCTTATCCCAGGCTGACTTGAAATCATCTTCATGCTCCCTCACGATATTTTCAATCTGTCGCAGCTCTCTGGGAGATAAACGGTAATAGGAGGCCAGCGACACGATAGGTTCCAACCAGAATTTAGCCACCCCTGCCGGGCAGGATACATGAATGTGGGGTCTAATTTCTTCCCTGCTGTTGAAAAAGAATCTATACGATCCGATCTTTAGAACGGTCGGGGACATTGGCGGAGCCTTTGACTCAATATACCTAAAATTATGCAGAAAAGCACTTGATAAAAAAAGCCCGCCTCAATCAAGAGACGGGCTTGCTGCTATGAAAATAAATCCGGCGGCGTCCTACTTTCCCACGCAGTCACCCACGTAGTATCATCGGCGTTGCAGGGCTTAACTACCGAGTTCGGGATGGGATCGGGTGTGGCCCCTGCGCTATGGCCACCGGAAACTTTGAGACAGGTTTCAGGTTCCAGGTTTCAGGAAAAACCCGTTTAACCTATGCCGTTCAATTATCAGCGCATTCGCTTTTAGCTGACTGCTAACAGCTAACGGCTGATTGCTGCATTTAAGCGAATCTGGAAGAAAGAGTGTCCTTAGGAGTTTCTAAAAGCAAGGGAAATATGGTCAAGCCGCACGGCCGATTAGTACCAGTCGGCTTCACACATTGCTGCGCTTCTACCTCTGGCCTATCAACCTGGTGGTCTACCAGGGGCCTTTAGAGACTTTCGTCTGGGAGAGCTATTCTTGAGGTCGGCTTCCCGCTTAGATGCTTTCAGCGGTTATCCGGTCCGAACATGGCTACCCGGCGCTGCGCCTGGCGGCACAACCGGAACACTAGCGGTTCGTCCATCCCGGTCCTCTCGTACTAGGGACAGCTCCTCTCAACTCTCCTACGCCCACACCAGATAGGGACCAAACTGTCTCACGACGTTTTAAACCCAGCTCACGTACCGCTTTAATTGGCGAACAGCCAAACCCTTGGGACCGACTTCAGCCCCAGGAT
>JAUSOZ010000256.1 GCA_030655955.1 Deltaproteobacteria bacterium | reverse complement strand
ATTCGGGAGAGGGGATAGAGATGGACCACCCGTACTCCCACTACCCCCGGCGGGGGGAGAGGGCGGGGGGGAGGGGGGGGCCGACAGGAAAAGTGAGCATTATTAAAAAAGCAGGCGTTTAGGACAACTTACCTTCACGCTGAAGCTTCGAAATGAGAAAAGTCGCCCCTCTGAGCGACAACCCGAGATTATGCGCCAAGGTTTCGGGATTCACCATTCGGTCTTGGGCAAAGAAGGCAATTACCTCCTGCTCCAGTTCGTCCAGCCAGTCCTCGAACAGGACCAGGAGGTCGGGGTCGGCCACGGCCATGAGTTGCTTGGATTGGGCCACCCGGTCCACCAGCTTCTGACACATGTGCGTTGGATCGACACCTTCGTCCAGGCATTCCGCCAGTCAGAGGTGCACCATGCTGGCCACCTTGTCGTCGCCGGCGCCGCCGATGAGGTTAACCACGAAGTTAAGGCGGTTTTCCTCCGAGACCGTGGGCAGGAGCTTTTTCAGCGCCGTGCCGATCTCCTCCAAGGCTGCCTCCGGAGCCATCCGCGCCAAGAATTCCTGGATTCCGGCCATCATGCGGTCAATCACCTCGCTGAATTAAAAGGTTGTCCTGGCAGCCAACAAATCCGTGGCCAGGTCTTTCAACGCCGCCAAAATTTCCACGATGCGGGGGTCGGCAATTTCGTAGTACACGAAGGGGCCCCGGCGCTCTACCTTGACCAGCAGCGACCGCCGCAGTTCCTTCAGATGATGGGACACCAGCGGCTGCGACAGGTTGAGCTCCTCCACGATACCGGAGACGGATTTCTTGGCCTCACTGACGCACAGCAGAATGCGCAGGCGGTTTTCATCCGACAGGCTCCTGGCCACAAAGGCCACCGCCGGGAGGAAATCCTCTAAAGGCATTTCCCGGTTATGATGTAACTGCGGCAAAGCACCCTCCGATAGGCGCCGGTCTAGTGCCCATATATCAATAAGCATTTATATACTTATCTGCAAGAAATGTCCAAGGGAAAAAATCGAATATTTTTCGGTGGGGGGACGTACTTGTGCAGTGCTGTCCGGCGGGCATTTTGGTCTCAGGGTTAAGCGGGTGGAGGAACAACAGGTAGCCGCAAACTTTAACCTGCGCCCACACAGGCTGGAAGCCTGTGCCACCAAGGATTCTTCTCCGGCTGGTTGGGGCTTGGCAGGCAAGATCCAAAAAAACCGCGGCGCCTTAAGCACCGCGGTTTGTGATGTATCGAAAAAATTACTACTTCCCGGTGGGGACTGGCTAGTCCTTCTTGCCGGACTTGCCGGATTCCTTGCCGGATTCGCTCTCCTCGGGTGCGGCTTCCTCTTCGGCCGGGACCTCTTCCACCACGACTTTCTCTTCCCGGGTGGCGGAGGCGACCACGACCATCTCGGCGGGGTCGTCCAGGATTTTCACTTTGTCCGAAATAAAGATGTCGCGCACGTGGATGCCGGAGCCGACGTCAGTCAGGCCGGAGATGTCGATCACGACCCGGGCCGGCAGGTCCTGGGGCATGCACTCGACCTCCAACTCATTGATGACGGTGACGATGACGGCGCTGAACTCCTTGACCGCCGGGGCGGTGCCGGTCAGTTCGATGCCGACCTTGGTGGTGACCTTCTCAGTCATCGAGATGACCTGGAAGTCCACGTGCAGCAGAACATTCTTAAGATAATCCCGCTGCTTTTCGCGCACCAGCGCCGGGTACTCTTTACCGTCCAGATCGATCATCATCAGGCTGGACGAAGTCACGTGGGAGAGTTTCAGGGCCGCTTCGTGAGCCTCCAGCGTCACCGGGGTCGACTCGATGCCGTGCCCGTACAGCACGGCCGGGAGCTTCCCGGCCCGGCGCAGGGCGCCCACTTTCCTGCCGAGGACCTCCCGCTTGGTAGCTTTCAGAACAACTTTCTCCATGTGGTCTTACTCCTCGAGCGCCTTTCACTCAACGGACCTCAACCGGCTCAGTCCGCCGAATTATCCTCGCTCTTTGTTAAGGTTAAAAAAAGTAGGGTGCGCCCCGCGCACCGTTTCACCCGGACTGTGGCGGGCACGGAGGCCGCCCCACTGAAATTTTTCATGCTTTACGGGTAGGCAATGCCCATGTGCGACTGCTTGGAAAAGGTTTTGTGGAGGTGCGCGGTGCGCACCCTACATGGCTGCATGCCTCATTACATAACATAACTTATTATTTTACCAGTAATCATAGGCGCAATCAAGAAACAGACGCAAATTAAATGGGGCGAACACGGGAAATTGCCGGACAATCCCACCGCAGCTGGGTTCATGGTCCGGCCTCCCCATGCCAGGTTGCAGTCAAAGTGGCACAGGCTTCCCAGCCTGTGCAGGCGCAGGCTAAAGCCCGGGGCTACAGAAAATAGCTTCTTGAAGCAACTCAGTATCAGAAGGCATGGCGCCGCCGCTCCTCAGGCTCAAGTTTCCCCCAGGCAGGCCAGCAGCTGGTCCCAGAGCTGGTCCCGGCCTTCCCGGGTGAGGGCCGAGTACCAGATGACGCCGCCGGGGTCGACCCCCAGGGGCGCCAGGGCGTCGGTAAAGAGTTTCAGCTGGCGGCTGCGCTCCCCCCGCTTCAGTTTGTCGGCCTTGGTCATGACCGGGATCACCCGGCGTCCCCGTTCCCTTAAGAATTCCCAGAGGAACAACTCCTCGCCGGCCGGCAGCCTCCGGCTATCCTGGAGGAAGACCACCGCCGCCAGAGACTCCCGCCGGGCCAGATAATCCAGCACCAGAGGCCCCCAAGTCGCCTTGAGGTCCCTGGACACCGCGGCATAGCCGAAGCCGGGCAGGTCGACGAAATTCCAGCACTGGTTGATCAGAAAAAAATTCAGGGCCCGGGTGCAGCCGGGCCGGGAACTGGTGCGCACCAGTTTTTTCCGCCCCAGCAGGTTGTTGATCAGGGTGGATTTTCCCACGTTGGAGCGCCCCAGAAAGGCCACTTCGGGCAAATCCCCCGGGGGACACTGATTTCCCTGGTGGGCGCTCAGGGTGTACTCGGCGGAGATGATCTTGGGGATAGTCATAGTTGTGAACCGGCGTCCGGCAGTGCCAGATTTTTCGTTATTATAGCCCGGCTGTGCGAATAATTCCATGGCCGGGGCAAAATCCGCCTCCGGCGCCGCGCCCCGGGCAGGGGATTGCCGCGGCCGTACCTGCCATAAATGTTGACGGGCCTTGCTCTTCCGGGTTAAGGTTAAATGGATAAATTTACCTGGAGGATGAACTTAGTGGCCTGGGGGTTATGGTTTCAATTCTGGCTGGTGCTGCTCACCTTTTGGGCCGGTCTATCGATCATTTTATGGTCCTACGTCGACCGGGACAGCCCCATGATCCACCGCTCCACCCGGTGGTGGGGCCGCAACCTCCTCAATGTCGCCCACATCCCGGTCGAGGTGGAGGGCCTGGAACACCTGGTACCCGGACAGGCCTATGTCTTTGCCGCCAACCACCGCTCCAACTTCGACATCTTTGCCCTGGTCGCGGTCCTGCCGGGCCGGTTTCTCTGGGTGGCAAAAAAATCGCTCTTTCAGATCCCGGTCTTGGGCCAGGCCCTGAGCCGCATGGGTTCCATTTCGGTGGACCGGTCCAACCTCCGTTCGGCGGTTAAGAGCCTCGAGCAGGCCACGGCCACCGTCAAACGCGGCGTCTCCCTGATCATCTTTCCCGAAGGCACCCGGGCCCTGTCCCGGGAGCTGTTGCCCTTCAAGAAAGGGGTGTTCATCATGGCCATCAAGGCGGGGCAGCCCATTGTGCCGGTGAGCATCAGCGGCACCCGCTTTATCCAGCCGCGCGGGACCATCCGGATGGTACCGGGACCGATAAAGGTGGTCATCTCTCCCCCCATCGCGCCGCAGACCTTCCGCCGCAAAGAGGACCTCATGGCCGCAGTGCGCCAGGCCATCGAGGCCAACTACGACCCCGACTTTCCCCATGGCCCCGGAAACCCCCAACCTTAGCTGGGTCGATCTGACCTTCCTGGGCGGCCTGGGGGAAATCGGCCTCAACCTGATGACCCTGGAGACCGACGACTACCTGGTGGTGGTGGACGCCGGCCTCATGTTCCCCGAGGACCAGATGCTGGGGATCGACATCGTCATCCCCGACTTTTCCTACCTGAGGGAGCGCCGGGACAAGGTGGCGGCCGTGGTCCTCACCCACGGCCACGAGGACCACATCGGCGCGGTGCCCTTTCTGCTCAAGGAAATCCCCGTGCCGGTCTACGGCACCCCCCTGACCCTGGCCCTGCTCAGAGAAAAGCTCCGGGAGCATGGCTTGCTGGAGGAGGCCGACCTGCGGGAGATCATCCCCGGAGAGGCTATGCCTCTGGGGCCGTTTGAATTCGAGTTCATCCCGGTGTGCCATTCCATCGTCGACGGCGTCGGGTTCGTGGTGCGCACCCCCCAGGGCCTCCTGGTCCATTCCGGCGATTTCAAGATCGACCAGACCCCGGTTTCAGGCGGCGCCATGGACCTGAACCGCTTTGCCCACTACGGCGAAGCCGGCGTTCTGGCCCTGATGTCCGACTCCACCAACGCCGAGCGGCCCGGGTACACGATTTCCGAGCGCGAGATCGGCATCACCCTGGAGGGCCTCATCCGGGAGGCGCCCGGCCGGGTGATTGTCACGGCCTTTGCCTCCCACATTCACCGGGTGCAGCAGATCGTCAACATTGCCGCCAAGTTCGGGCGCCAGGTGCTGTTCAACGGCAAGTCCATGCTGGTCAACACCCGGTTGGCCAAGGAACTGGGCTACCTGGACGTCCCCTCCGGCCTGGAAATGACCGTGGGGGACCTGGAACGGTTGCCGCCCGCCCGGACCATCATCGTCACCACCGGCAGCCAGGGCGAGCCCCTGAGCGCCCTGGCCCGCATCGCCATGGAGGCCCACAAGCAGGTCCACATCCAGGCCGGCGACCTGGTGATCCTGTCCTCCAAGTTCATCCCCGGCAACGAACGGGCCATCACCACGGTGATCAACAATCTCTACCGCCTGGGGGCCGAGGTGGTGTACCAGGGGATAGCCGACATCCACACCTCGGGGCACGCCTCCCAGGAGGAGCTGAAGCTGTTGCTCAACCTCACCCGGCCCCGCTTCTTCATCCCCATCCACGGGGAGATGCGCCACCTGGTCAAGCACGCCCGGCTGGCCCGGGCCATGGGGGTGGCCGACGACGGCATCCTCCTGGCCACCGACGGCGCCCAGATCCGGTTCGACTCCCGGGGCGCCACCTTTAAGGACCGGGTGGACACCGGCCGGGTCTTCGTGGACGGCAAAGGGGTGGGGGACGTCAGCCGCATCGTGCTCCGGGACCGCCGCCACCTGGCCGCGGACGGCCTGGTGATCGCCCTGGCCGCGGTAGACCCGGTGGCCGGCAAGATCGTCACCGAGCCGGACCTTATCACCCGGGGCTTCACCCTGGAAGAAGAGCAGGCGTCCCTGTTGGACCAGGCCCGCAAGATCTTCCGGGAGATTCTGGAGAAGGCCCTGACCGAACCCACCCAGGACTGGCTGGAGGTCCAGACCCAGGTGTCCAAGGCCCTGAGAAAACTCTTCTTCAAATCCCTGGAGCGCCGCCCCATGATCCTGCCGCTGATCCTGACCCTGTAAGATAAAAATTCTCGCCCTGATTTATTTCCCTTTATTTTTCGTAGTAGCTTGAATTTGATAACTTTATTATTACCATAGTTGATAATCGCAGGGTGAAAATCACCCTGAGGGCTGGCGCCAGAACTTTTGGTTCCGGACCGGATAGCCGATAATTGGGAAACAGGGTGCTTGCCTTGACACAATGGCACAATACCTGGAAGAAATTGTTGTTAAATAATTTTTGTCAAGTCCGCCGTATATATGGTATGCAGGGGTTATAGGGTAATAAACCGACAATTTACGCACCGCGGGCTGTGGAATTATTTTCTTACTGGGGGGTAAGGATGGTGAAGTCCAGCCAGTGCCGGTATGTGCTTGCGGCTTGGGTGTTGGGGTTGGTGCTGGGGTTGGGCCACGCCGCCGGCAGTCAGGCCTGGGCCCAGACGACCAATATCAACCTGCCGCCGGATTTGCAGGCCCTTATCGCTGAATCCCTCAAGGCCAATCCGGAAATCAAGCAGAAGTCCCAATTGAAGGCCGCAGCCCAGGAAACCATCAGGCCTGCCGGGGCCCTGGACAACCCCCAGGCGGGCTTCGCCCTCCTGAACCTGCCCACCGACACCTGGAGTTTCGCCCAGGAGCCCATGACCCAGAAGGCCTTCAGCCTGTCTCAAAAGATTCCCTTCCCCGGCAAGCGCCGCCTCCGGTCCGAAGTGGCCGAAGAGCAGGCCCGCTCCGACGACCTGGCTTACAAGGATAAAATGAACGAAATCCGGGCCCTGGTGATCCAGCGGTACTGGAGCCTGGCCCTGACCTACAGCGGCTATGACATCACCGAGCGCAACAAGCAGTTCTGGGAACAGGTGGTGCAGGCGGCGGAAACCCGCTACAGCGTAGGCCAGGCCCGGCAGCCGGATGTCCTCCAGGCCCAGGTGGAACTGGGAAATTACCTCAACCGGCTGCTCCAGTGGCGCCAGCGCCAGGAGTCGTTCGTGGCCGACCTGAACGCCCTGCGCTCCCAACCGCCCCAGACCCCCATGCCCAAACCCCAGGCCCTGAAGGCCAGGCCCTTGAATCTCAAGCTGGCCGATCTCCTGACCCAGGCAAAATCTCGGCCTCAGCTGGAGGCCTTTAAGGCCCTCATCTCCCGCCAGGAAAAGGCGGTGGAACTGGCCCGCAAAGACTACTACCCCGACTTTAACGTCGGGGTGGCTTACGGCCTGCGGGAGAAGCTGGACCCGCCGGTGAACCGCAACCAGTCAGATTTTTTCACCACCACCTTCATGTTGGATATCCCCATCTGGCGGGGCTCCAAGATCGAGCCCAAGATCCGGGAGCAGTTGGAGCGCAAGGGCGCGGCGCAAGAGGCCTATAATAGTTTCAGGGACCGCCTGGGGGCTGCAATCAAGGACCGCTTCGTCAAGCTGCAGCGGCTGGACCAGCAGATCACCCTCTATGACCGGGGCATCATCCCCCAGGCCCGGCAGGCCGCGTCCGCCTCCCTGGCTGACTACTCCGTGGGCCTGCTGGATTTCGCCCGGATGTATCAGAACCAGATCGCCGCCTTTAACGCCGAACTGGCCCTGCAGGAATTTCTCAAGGATTTTGAAGAAAACTGGGCCGAATTGGAGTGGCTGGTGGGCGCCGAATTACCACGTTCGGCCGGAGGAAGGAAATGACGCCTGCGTCTCGAGGCAAAGCCTGGTGGGGGTTGGGACTGGTTCTGGTCCTGGCAATTGTGGGCGGGTTGTATCTGACCGGAGTCTTGCACCTGAACCTGGGCCAGGCCAAACCCAAAGCCCTCTGTTACGTGTCGCCCAAGAATCCCAATTTCATCAAAGAGGCGCCGGGCAAGGACCCCGAAGGCAACGAACTGGTGCCGGTCTATGCCACGCCTACCGGAGCGCAAAAGTCCGCCGGAGCGGCCGTAGCGGTTGCTCCCAAGGCAGAGCGGAAAATCAAATACTGGGTTGCTCCCATGGATCCCAGCTATATCCGGGACAAGCCGGGGAAATCCCCTATGGGCATGGACCTGGTTCCGGTCTATGAGGAGGCGGCTCCGGCCCCGGCGGCCAAACAAGAGCGCAAGGTCAAGTACTGGGTGTCGCCTATGGACCCCGGCTACGTCCGGGACAAGCCCGGCAAGGCTCCCTGCGGCATGGACCTGGTGCCGGTTTATGAGGACGCGGGGGCGGGGGCGGAAACTCCAGGCGTCATTGCGGTGTCCCCAGCCACCATCCAGTCCATGGGGGTGAGAACCGCCAAGGTGGAAGTCCGCCCCCTGTCGCGGCTCACCCTGGCCGCGGGCCGGGTGGCCTTTAATGAACGTAACCTGGCCATTATCAATACCAAGGTGGATGGCTGGGTGGAGCGCCTCTATGTTAACGCCACCGGCGACCCGGTGCGCCGGGGTCAAACCCTCCTCAGCATCTACAGCCCGGAGTTGGTGAGCGCCCAGGAAGAATATCTCCTGGCGGTGCGCAACCTCAAGGCCATGAAGAACAGCCCGGTGAAGGAGATGGCGGATGGGGCCCGGCGGCTGGCCGACGCCTCCCGGCGGCGCCTGACCTATTTCGACATCAGCGCCGCCCAAATCGAGGCCCTGGAACGCACCGGCCAGGTCAAGAAAAACCTGACCATCGCCTCCCCGGCCAGCGGCATCGTCACCAAGCGCATGGTGACTCAGGGGATGTATGTCAAGGCCGGCATGCCGGCCCTGGAGGTGGCCGACCTGTCCACCGTCTGGGTGGATGCGGATATCTACCAGTACGAGCTGCCCTGGATCAAGGTGGGCCAACCGGTGACCATGACCCTGGACTATCTGCCCGGTGAGACCTTCCCGGGCAAGATCGATTATATCTACCCCTACCTCAAGGAAGCCACCCGCACCGCTGCAGTGCGCCTGCGCTTTCCCAATCCCGGGCTCAAACTCAAGCCCGAGATGTTCGCCCAGGTCAAGATCGAGTCCCCGGTGGTCCACAATGCCGTGGTCGTGCCCGCCGACGCGGTGATCGACACCGGCCTGAAGCAGAGCGTCTTCATCGCCCTGGGCCAGGGCCGCTTCGAGCCCCGGGAAGTTAAGCTGGGGGTCCTGGGCAATGACGGTCTGCGGGAGGTCCTCTCCGGTCTTAAAGGCGGTGAAGACGTGGTCATTTCGGCGCAATTCATGCTGGACTCCGAATCCCGCTTCCGGGAGGCGGTGCAGATGATGATGCCGGGCAAGGAATCGGAAGGCAAAAAGGAGGGGGCGCCGCCGGTTATGCCGGAATTGAAACCGGACGGACAAAAGCCCGCCCCTCCCGCGGCGATGCCGCCCGGGCATAAACATTGATGGGGCTCGGATAAACTATGATTGCCCGGATCATCGATTTAGTCGCCAAGAACCGTTTCATGGTGGTGCTGGTCACCATCCTGATCACCGTCTGGGCCCTCTATGCCACCTATAACCTGGCGGTGGACGCCATCCCGGACCTCTCCGACGTCCAGGTCATCATCCTCACCGACTATCCCGGCCAGGCCCCCCAGTTAGTGGAGGACCAGGTCACCTACCCCCTTACCACCGCCATGCTGGCCGTCCCCAAGGCCAAGGTGGTGCGGGGCTACTCCATGTTTGGCGAATCCCTGGTTTACGTCATTTTCGAGGACGGCACCGATATTTATTGGGCCAGGACCCGGGTGCTGGAGTACCTCAATTTCGTACGCGGCAAACTTCCCAAGGAGGTCAGTCCGGCCCTGGGCCCCGACGCCACCGGTGTGGGGTGGGTCTACGAGTACATGGTGGAAGACCCCACCGGCAAACATGATCTGGCCCAGCTGCGCAGCATCCAGGACTGGTACCTGCGCTACCAGCTCCAAACCGTGCCCGGTGTGGCCGAAGTGGCCAGCATCGGCGGCTTCGTCAAGCAGTACCAGGTGGTGGTGGACCCCAACACCCTGGCCTCCTACGGCATCCCCCTGGGCAAGGTCAAAAACGCCATCATACGCTCCAACAACGACGTGGGCGGGCGGGTGATCGAGCGGGCCGAAACCGAATACATGGTCCGGGGGCTGGGCTACATCAAGAGTATCCAGGATGTGCAAGATATCGTAGTGGGCGCCGACCGCAACGGCACGCCGGTGATGATCAGGGATATCGGCATCGTCCGCCTGGGACCCGAACTGCGCCGGGGACTGGCGGAGGCCAATGGCCAGGGCGAGGTGGTGGGCGGCATCGTCATCGCCCGCTACGGGGAGAATGCCCGGGCGGTCATCGACGGGGTCAAGGCGAAATTGCAGGAGCTGAAATCGGGGCTGCCGCCGGGAGTGATTATCACCCCGGCCTATGATCGTTCCAACCTGATCAACCGGGCCGTAGAAAACCTGACCCACAAGCTCATCGAAGAAATGGTGGTAGTGGCCCTGGTCTGCGTCCTCTTCCTGCTCCACTTTCGCAGTTCCCTGGTGGCCATCGTCACCCTGCCCCTGGGGGTGCTGATCTCCCTGGGCATCATGTATGAGGTGGGCATCAGCGCCAACATCATGAGCCTGGGGGGCATCGCCCTGGCCATCGGGGTGATGGTGGACGCGGCGGTGATCATGGTCGAAAACGCCCACAAGCACATCGAGCACGCCCCGCCGGACGCGCCCCGGGGTCCCCTGATCCTGGAGGCGGCCAAGGAAGTAGGCCCGTCGCTGTTTTTCTCGCTCCTGGTGATCACCGTATCCTTTATGCCCATCTTCGCCCTGGGCGCCGAGAGCGGCCGTCTCTTCAAGCCCCTAGCCTACACCAAGACCTTTGCCATGGCCGGGGCGTCGCTGTTGGCCATCACCCTGGTGCCCATCATGATGCTGACCTTCCTCCGGGGTAAAATCCCGGCGGAATCCAAAAACCCCATCAACCGGGTGGCCCAGGCCATCTATCATCCGCTCCTGGAGGGGGTGCTGCGGTTTCCCAAGCTGGCCATCATCGTGGCGGTGCTTCTGGTGGCGGTCACGGCCTACCCCTTCTCCCAACTGGGCTCCGAATTCATGCCGCCCATCAACGAAGGCGACCTGTTGTATATGCCCACCACCATGCCGGGCATCTCCATTACCCAAGCGAAAAACATCCTGCAACAGACGGACCGCATCATCCGCACCTTCCCGTAGGTGTAAAATGTCTTCGGCATGGCCGGCCGGGCCGAAACCGCCACCGACCCGGCGCCCCTGAGCATGCTGGAGACCACCATCCGCCTCAAGGATCCCAAGGATTGGCGGCCGGGCCTGACCATGCCGGACCTCATCCGGCAGATGGACGAGGCGGTGAAATTTCCGGGTCTCTCCAACTCCTGGGGCTATCCCATCAAGATCCGCATCGACATGCTGTCCACCGGCATCAAGACCCCCATCGGCCTGAAAATCACCGGGCCCGACCTCGAGGTGCTGAGCCGCCTGGGGACCCAGGCCGAAGCCCTGTTTAAGAGCATCCCCGAGACCGCCAGCGCCTTCGCGGAGCGCACCACCGGGGGCTATTACCTGGATTTTGACATCAAGCGGCGGGAAGCGGCCCGTTACGGCCTCACCGTGGGGGACGTCCAGGACGTTATCCTCACCGGCCTGGGGGGCATGAACCTCACCTACACGGTGGAGGGCCTGGAGCGCTACCCCGTGAACCTGCGCTACTTCCAGGATTTCCGGGAGGATCTGCCGGCCCTGCGCCGGGTGCTGATCCCGACGCCTACCGGGGCCCAGATCCCCATGGAACAGGTGGCCGACCTCAAGATGCACCAGGGCCCCCCCATGATCTTCAGCGAGAACGCCCGCCGGGCCACCCTGGTCTTCGTGGACATCCGGGACATCGACGTGGGCAGCTATATCAAGAAGGCCCAGGCGGTCATCAGCGATAACCTGAAAATGCCTCCGGGCTATAGCTATTTCTGGAGCGGCCAGTTCGAATATATGGAGACGGCCCGGAAGCGCCTGACCATCATCATCCCCATCACCCTGGCCATCATCTTTTTTATCCTCTATATCAACACCCAATCCATCGTTAAGGTCTGCATCGTGCTCCTGGCGGTACCCTTCTCCCTGGTGGGGGCCATCTGGCTGCTGTATTTTTTGGGCTACCACATCAGCGTGGCGGTGGTTGTGGGTCTCATCGCCCTGGCGGGACTGGACGCCGAAACCGGGGTGGTGATGCTCCTCTACCTGGATATCGCCTACCACCGGGCGGAAAAGGAAGGCCGGCTCCTCACGTATCGGGACACGGAAGACGCGGTCATGGAAGGCGCGGTGCAGCGCCTGCGGCCCAAGCTCATGACGGTGATGGCCATCCTGGTGGGCCTGGCGCCCCTCATGTGGGGCAGCGG
This sequence comes from Deltaproteobacteria bacterium, assembly GCA_030655955.1. Classification (GTDB taxonomy): domain Bacteria; phylum Desulfobacterota; class Desulfobaccia; order Desulfobaccales; family 0-14-0-80-60-11; genus 0-14-0-80-60-11. Next base: position 4,403 of record JAUSOZ010000256.1, on the reverse strand, counting down.
CACCGGCTCCGAAGCCATGAAACGCATCGCCGCCCCCATGGTGGGCGGGGTGATCACCTCGTTTCTCCTGGAGCTCTTCATCTACCCGGCCATCTATCTGCTGTGGAAGTGGCACTTCGAGGTGAAAAAACAGGTCCCCAGCCCCCAATAAAGAGCCTGCTTCAACCCAGGGGCGCCTGCCGTTGATGCACTGATCCACTCTCTTCAAGACTCAGGCCGGCCGGGACCACGTCCCGGTCATGGTGCCGGCGCCAGGCTTTAATTACCCTAACCGGAGCCTCTCAGGCGCCAACGGGGTTGCTCCATATCACCCCCCGACCCGGGAGCATCCCTGAGGGCGGGGCCGGCGGTGGCTGGCCCCGGCCCGGCTTTTAGGTCCAACCCCTTGCATCGCCGAAAAAAAACGCCTACTATGTATCATGGGTTCAGGCCAGAGCGGCAACGATGGGAAATATTTTCTGCCGTGACCCCGCTGTCACCAGGACCCGGGGCTTGAAACTGAAAAGGAGGATGACCGTAAATGAGTAAATTTAAGGGACTTCTGGTGATCGCCCTGGCCATGGCCTTGGCCCTGGCCGGGCCGGCGCTGGCCCAGCCTCGTCCCGGCGGCATGGGAAGCGGCAAGGGCCCCGTGCATTACAACCCCCAGACTGTCACCACGGTCACGGGCCAGGTGGAAAAGCTGGCAGATCTGCCCAGCCTGGGGCGGGGCGGCGGCACGGCAATGCATTACCGCGGCGTGCTCCTCAAGACCGATCAGGGTAGCCTCATGGTGGACCTGGCTCCCAGCTGGTATCTGAACGAGAAAAATTTTGTGGTTAAGGCCGGGGACACGGTTTCGGCTACCGGTTCCAAGGGGTTCCTGGACAACCAGCCGGGCTTGATCGCCCGGGAGGTTACGGTGAATGGCACGACCCTGAAACTCCGGGACGAGCAGGGGGTACCGGTGTGGCAGCGCACGGGTCCCGGCGGCGGCATGGGCAAGGGTATGAGGTCCGGTGGGGGTCAGGGCCAGGGTCCGCCCCCCCGGTAAGACAGATTTGGGGGGGACTGGGGCCGGCGGCAACCGTGCGCCGATCCGGGTGTCACCGGCCCATGGAGTGGACTATCTGACCGACTTACTATGTGCCCCCCAAAATGCTAGCGGTAAAACAACTTATTGCCGTCCGGGGGTTTAGGGAACCCCCCAGCGGTAATTTTCTGAACCGGGCCACGGGACGTTACCGCCCCCCCGTGGCAGGAAAGCTCCGTCATGTCGACATTGATCCCAAACAACTTAACCTAATAAAGCCTTTAATAGCCCTATGTGGAAACGGTTATTCCACGTCATTACAGGTAGTTGTATCCTAAACCCTGTCCCTGACCCTGTCCCCCACGACCCGGTCAATAAGATTTGACCGGGTCTTTCCTACTACGGCACTTCCCCTCCTTGACAGGCTGTTCTCGATTGAGATAAGGTGATTTATGGAAATAACCCAGATCAAATTTGGCCAACCTGATGAATGGCAGGCTTTTCAGTTGCGCCATCCCAAGTTTATCCAGAATCTGCAACCTCTATATGATACCATAACTAAAATATTCATAAGGGAAATGAAGTCTTTTGGGCCAGCGGATAAGGTTGTTTTTTACCTTGGACGTTTGGCTGTCGAAGACTTTAATGAGATCCTTCTGTTGTGTGGGAATGGATTTGGCGTCGGTGGTATGAAAATATTGCGTGGACTTTATGAACGTGTAGTGACATTACTATATATTTCAGATAACCCCAGTAAGGCTGATGATTTCTTATATTATTTTAAAATTCATCAAGGGAAGTACTTAAACCACGCAAAAGACGTTTTCCCTTTAGATGCACTTAACTTATCTGCCGAGGAGGCAACTGAGATTCAGAGCGATTACGAGACAGCCAAAGGAAGATATCAAGAGGTATTATGCAAAAAGTGCGGCACTACTAGAACAAGGAATTCCTGGTCCGAATTTGATACTCTTTCCATGGCACGTAAAGCAGGAATTGAAAAACTATATGTGCCCTGCTTTTTTCATCCAACACTACAAGTTCATACAACTGTTGCTTCGTTATGCTCAAGAGTCAAATTAAAAGGCGGTGACGGATTGACTTTTATAGATGGACCTCAACATAATGAAGCTGACTTTTCATTAAATGGTGCCCATAGTCTCATTCTATGCGCGCTAATTGGCGTTAATGACTATTTTAAAATGGGATTAAAAGAAGAAATAGAAAAGCATTTCAGAGATTTCCAGCTTATTTGGGGGGTGAAGGAAGATTAGCTGGTGGCGGCGGTATTGGATAGTGGAGGGATGAGAAATGAAGGATGTTCTTAGTGGCATAGCCGTTTTATTCTTAGCAGCAATATTATCAATAATAGAATCGGCATATAATTTATTAAAAAATGAAAAACTTTGGCTTGCAATAGGTATATGCGCCATACTTTATTTTGTTGGTAGCAGTTTATTAGCAAAAATAGAAGAAATATTAAGGAATATAATGGATAAATTGGACTCCATATCTGAGGCATTAGCTGAGATAAGAGATTATGAGATAAGGGGTAAAGTAAATTTCGACGAATACTCGGAAGACGCTTTTTATATTAACACATATAACCTTTCGGAAGATAAAAGAATTACAGAAGAAGGTTTTGTGGAGCTGAAGAATGAAATTTTTGATTTATTAGAAATGCCAGGGCAATATAAAGATATGCCAGTGCTACCAATAGAAAAGGCAGTGGCAAAAAGGGCTTTTAGGTTTATATTATTAATGGATAAGTATAATTACTTAACAGTTGATGATGCCCCCGGTGTAGATGGTACTCCAGAGGGCGGAGTAATGTTAAGGTTTTGGTATTTCGTAGTAGGCTTTATAATCGAGATTCCTCCTGAAGAAAACCAGCCTATTCATTATTATAGAGAAACAATGGAGGGCGAGCGCTATGGTGACGGTTATTCTAATAATCCATTAGAAGTTTTACATGCACTTATCGAAAGCGGAACACTTTGGCAATTAAAGGAAGCTGCCCAAAAAGAGGAAGAGGACGGAGCAGAGCCTCCCCCTGAATCTTAACTTTTACTAAGAAGTTAAGATTTTTTTCGGCTATCTCAACGACTACCTGGCGGCGAACCCGAAGAAGCGACGGGGCTGGAGAACAAGGAGGACAACCACGTAATGCCCGCACAAATCCCACTCAACTTTACCTAATACGTCCCCTTATAGCCTTGTGTGGAAACGGTTATTCCAAGCAATTACAATCAGTTGCAGCCTGACCCTATCACCTGACCCTGTTTCGCCTCAAAACCCGGTTCAGCAATTTGGAGCCGGGTTTTTTTATGCCAGCATTTCCCTCCTTGACAAATTGAGCCCTTTGTGACAATGTGATACAGAAGTAAAGGTAAAAAGACCATTAAAATGGTTATGAACACTGCACTACCTATCTATCGTTAATTTCACAAGGCAATAGAAATGGATAAACGTGGTGTAGTAATTAACCCTTCCGTTGGAACTGAAAGGAAATATACTAATTATATTTATTCATTTGATCCAGTATACCTGCGTCAGCTAGTACTTTTTTTTGATATAATAGACTGCCCAAATGGACGTGATATTGGAGTTCCCCTTAATGACAACAAAGATGACCTTGATTTATTAGCAAGCGAGGGGATTTTTACCAGAACAACTGGTGTTTTCTTTTCCAAAGAACCTGATTCAAATGTCTTGCTCCAAGTACACTTTGATAATCCGGTGGCATTTTGGTCTATTGCTCAGTATTACGCTTTCTATAAGCATTCCTTATATGATGATCAAACTCAATGGAGTTTAAGCCAGCCCAGAAAATATCTTTATCTTCCGACTAAAGATTTGCTAAGCAAGTTTTATTTTGTAGATTCAGGAAAACTTTATCCGCAACAAAAAGGTAATGTCGCAACATTACACGGAATTGAGTTCCATAATTCTATTTCTGATGTTGCCGAGGCTAGAGCTATTGAGGTAGATTTTCAACAATCCCTGACTTTTCCAGTAGGGAACACTCCGATGGAAAAGATACTAGAATTTAAAAATAAACGTAATGATGAGTGTTTAAGCTTTAGGCATGCAATGGATGAATTTTATCTATATATTTTAAACTCGGGCGATATTCCAAGAGCAAAGACAGTTGTTGTTGAAAAGATTGATAGAGCTCTTAAGGAAATAAATAGAGTAATGAAAGAATCATTTCACAAGCGTTTTCTCGGAAGTTTTAAAACGCAATATGATTTCAATAATATTTATAATGGCATAATTAAAGGGGGTGCCATTGGATATTATTTAGGGCTTCCAGAGGTTGGCGCAGTACTTGGTGGTGTGCTCTCAGGGATAAAAATTACTGGCTTACCTCTTCTTAAACCCAAAATAC
>JAUSOZ010000254.1 GCA_030655955.1 Deltaproteobacteria bacterium | reverse complement strand
TCCCCCAATGGGGGAGAGGGTCAGGGTGAGGGGGAAGTAATCTTGTCGGAGCAAAAAGTGCGGGCGAATTCATGAATTGTTGGACGACATATAACGCATATCCTCTTTTGCAAAAACCAAACCGGACAGTGCTGATCAATGCTGAACCTTAGCCTTTTGGCATAAAAGGAATCACCATGGGACGGATTCAATGGACCCGGGCTTCACAGTTTAATTGGGTCTTCGACAATATGGGTGGAACCCCGCTCCAGGAGGCGGTGGCCGGCAACTGGCATCAGGCCGTGGCCGCGGTTGACGAGGCGGGCGGCGTGGCGATCACCGTCCCGAACCCCGGCGGCGGACAGGTCTGCTGGGTCCGGGGGGTATGGCCGGCGGACACCACGTTCCCCTGGGAAGGTTTTTGGGCCGAGCCCATGGGCGGGGATCTCACCAACTATTACCCGGGCGGGTCCTTTGTCAATGAGGCAGGCCTCACCACCATCACCCTGGGGACGGCGCTGCCGGTGGGAGCCGTGGTGCAGCTCTATTATATGTATTACACCGGGGAGCAGGCTGAGAAGTATGAACCGCTGAACAATTATCCCTGCATCCGCCGGGCCTGCCGGGCTCGGGACGATTACACCTATGATTTTGCCGTGGACCGGATGCTGGACCTGATGGTCTTGCTGCACCTGGCGGGGCGGGAGCGGGGCCGGGACTATGGCCCGTTGATCCGGTTCCTCTGGGATGCCTTTGTGAAGCGGGAGGAGTCTCGTACGTCGCCCCTGATGCACGACGATTTTGAGCGCCAGCAGTGGGACCGGGGGGCGCACCTGCTCTATCGGGACGCCACCGGTGGGGAGACGGCTTTTGAGGCCTTCCAAAACGAGCTGGCCCCGGGCATGAGCGGGCGGGCGCTGCACGTCAAGGCGGCGCTGCCCACCGGCGGGGACGCGGCCTGGTTCGGCTACGGGCTGGACTGGTCTTTGGCCACGGACCCCTTCCAGACCATGGACCGTCTCACCTTCACCTTGCAGGGGGTCGGCAGCGCCAGCCACCTGCACAACCTCACCAAGATCGGCAGCGGCAGCGCCAGCCTCTTGCTCCTGGGGGACCACGTCAAGCAGGTGAAGCGGCGGTTTGTGGTGGAGATGGAGAGTACGGGAGAGGTGGGGGCGGCCACCTTCCGCTGGTCCAAAGACGGCGGGCTTACCTGGGAAGCCGCGGGCCTTACGAGCGGGGACCGGCAGCACCCGTTGACCCTGGAGAACGACCTGGCCGTAGCGTGGGAGGGAGGCGACGGCACCGACCTGGTGGCGGGGGATTACTGGATGTTTTGGGGCGGCGAGCCTGCCATTCACCCCCGGCGCCTCCTGGTGACGCTGAACGACTCCAGCCATGAGGATTCGGACCCCTGGGGTTCCGAACATACGTATATCCACGCCATTCCGGACCGCTTTACCGAGGCCACCGCCTTTGACCTGCCGTTTGGGCAGTTCTGGCGCCGGGACAACCTCATCGACGACGGCGACCGGGTCCAGGCCATGTGGGGCAGCTGGTACTCCGCCAGCCAGGCAGATGACAGCGACATCAGCATCGGCTCCCGGGAAGAGACTGAAATTCTCTTGGGGGAGACCTTTTATACCCAGCGGCACATCACCTGGAACCTGTCCCCTTATGTCACCGCCTTCGGGGTGTGGGCCGGGATCGATACTTCGCGCTGCAACTCCGCCGGTCATGTCAACGTCAACTTTCTTATCAAACCGGTGGTGGCCGAGGCCGGTTCGCTCGGCCTGCGGGTCAAAGTCAAAGACGCCCAGGGCAGCTATTTCTATCGGGATGAGACGGTCCAGGTCAACGTCTGGCAGCGGCTAAGCGTAAACCTGGGGGAGATGACGCTGGAATCGGGAGCCTACCCCCTCACCCATCCCCTCCAGGTGGTGGATGTGGGCTGCCCGACTTCTCCCCCCAGCAACGGGGAGATTTATCTCACCGATCTCAAGTTCGATGAGCACGAAACCTTTGCCGCGGCCGACCGCCTCCGGGTAATGGAATTCAAGATGGAGCAGCAGGGCCTGACCGAGCACGAGTGGTGGCTGGACGAAGTGGCCCTGAACCTTACGGCTGCGGACCCCTATCCTTATGTGCCCCGGCTGGCCATTTCCCTGACCCCTTATGGCCAGAACCCCTGGCGAGGTCCCACCCCGGTACATTACGCCCAGCCCCTGGCGCCTTACCTGGTGGGGGCCTTGGACCTCAGCCAGACCTATCTTGAGCTGCACCGCGAGGCCCAGGAGGAATATACCCGGCGCTACGGCGGGGCGGCGGGACCCATCATCCCGGTGCATACCCGCAATGACGTGGAGAACATCGCCCTGTGCGGCGAGGAGGATTTTCTCCGGTTCTCCTGGTGGCGGCGCTACCGGGATTTCGGCAAGGTGACGGGGTTCTGGCATTTCAACGGGGCGCTCATCGACGCCTCCGGGAGGGGCCATGCCCTGGCCTGGCAGGGGGGCGGCGCTCCGATCTATGCCGAGGGCATCTGTCAGCCGGGGGCTACCGCCGTCGACCTGGACGGCAGCCACTACCTGACCAGAGATGACGCCGACCTGAACCTGGGGACGGAGGATTTCAGCCTCGAAATGGTCCTCAAACCCGGGGTTCTGACCGCAGGGGCGCGACTGGTCAGCAAGATGGCGGGGGCAGGGTCAGGCTTTGAGGTGTGTCTGGGTTCCGGCGGGGCGGTGCAGATCGTGGTCGCGGACGCCAGCGGGTTTTCGGTCCTGACCCCCAGCCCCGGGCTCAGCCTGAATACCGCCGGTTATCACTACGTGGCCGTGGCTGCTGACCGGGACGGGCAATTCACCTTTTGCGTCGACGGCGTTTTGGGCACCTGTGCCGCGGCCCGTCCCGGCAGCCTGGATAACGCTGAGGCGTTCACCGTGGGGCGCCGGGCCAACGCGGGATCGGATTTTTTCCAGGGGCAGATCGACCTGATCCGGGTGCACCGGGGACGGGCCCTGAGCGGCGCCGAACTCCAGGACAACTGGCAAATCATCCAGGGCCTGGCGAACGGCTCGGCCTATCCGGAAGTCGGTAGCGGCCTGGGACAATACTGGGCCTTCCTGCGCCTGGCGGAATTTTTCTTCCTGACCAATGATAGTGCCGCCGAAGCCGTTTTGCTCAACTGGCTCACCTGGATCGACGGGGTGGGCGCTCCCGACGGCAGTGGCTGGAAAATCCCGGCCCAATTCTCGGAGTTCGGCTTCACCTACGGGGCCTATGATCCGGGGCAGACCGCGGCCATTGCCCTGGGATGCCTCTTTATCTATCTCCGGAACGGCCACGACCTGGCGGCCACCTGGACCCGGCGGCTCCTGGATGATCTGCGGGAAAACCGCCTGGACCCGGTCTATGGCGGCTATAAGAGCGACTATCATTACGCCTGGATCAACAGCCTGGTACTCCGGGCCTTTGGGCTGGCGTCTCGGGGCGCGGCCGGCCAGGCGTATGTCTTTCCGACTATTCCCGCCGACCAGGAACATTTCGACGCCCTGATGGCCTGGGTATTCGATCACGCCGGAGACGAGAAGCCCAACGTCCTCAACGCCGATCTGATCCCTTTTGCTTACAGCGAAGCGGCGGATATCTGGGAATACGTTCCGAACTATCTGGCCATGGGGCAGGTGGGGACTCTGGAGGCGGTGACGTCCATGCTGGGCGCGGCCCTGGAGTACGGCAAGGCAACGGGGGAGTGGACCTGGTGGCAGCGCCTGCTGGATTTTGTCCTGGTGGATAACCTGGTGGCTTTGTCCCCATCCCAGATTCGCTTTCTCACCCTGGGCTATGAAGAGACCGGCCCCAAGAACCTGGTGCGGGTGCTCTACGCCGACTACGACACCGACAACGATCAGTATGCCGAGGCTCGGGAGGCGGCGGCCATCAGCGCCTGGGGCGAGGCGGCCCTGGACCTGGATTGTCGTTACGACTCGGCCGTGGTCTTGGAAGACCCGGGGGTAGCGCAACTCCTGGCTTCCCGGTTGCTGGCCAGGCTTTCGGCGCCCCGGGAACTGGCCGAAGTGGATACCTGGCTGGAAGGGGTGCGACTGGAACTGGGAGACACCGTGGCGCTGTCTTCGGACTTTCACGGCTTGGACCAGGAAGAATTTACCGTGCGCGGTAAAGACCTGGACCTGGGGGGACGCTCGGTGCGCCTGAGCCTGGACCGGCCCCTGAACAATTCCTGGTCATGGGCGGTGGACGCCCCGGGCAGCGCCCATGACGGCTGGGCCATCGACGTGGCCAGTTCCTATGACGGCAATTGGGCCTTTCGGGCTGAGGCCGGGTAAATCATGAAATTAACGGTGTAGGGGCAGGTTTTAAACCTGCCCCTACAGCACAGGCGAGACGCCTGTGCCACCAAGAACTTTCCAAACAGGCAAAGCGAGGTTAATCCATGTCTCTGATAGACCTTCCCCAGACCAAGTGGGGCGGCGGCACCGGCCGCCAGGTTATTTTGAAAGGCGATTTCGCCAAGATCGAGCAGGCGGTGACGGAGGCCTTCGAATTTACCCGGGGGCCCGGGCTGGAATACGTCGACAGCGCCACCCTGCGGGTCAACGCCACGGCCGACTGCAAGGCCCGGGTGATGTTGTGCGGCTTTCCTTCCCCCCTGGCCCGGGGCCACTGGGTGGACGGGGGCCTGAGCGATGGCCGCTACCGGGAGAACGCCACCCCGGTGAGCCTCAATCTGGCCACCGCCGCCCATCTCTGGGGCACCGAGAAGCCTGACCAGTGGTATGCCGTCTATGCCCTGGCGGGAGCCACTGACGCTATCTTCTCCCTGAAAGCCATGCCGGTAATCAGGGTGGCCTCCCAGGACAGCCAGGTGATCACGCTGAGGAACAACGCCAATGGGGCCAACATCGGTTACGGCTTCAGCGCTAACGAACTGGCGGGGGCCGGCCTCCTGATCCTCAGCGGGGCGTCCCGGGGCCTGCTGCGGACCATCACGGCCAACAATGCCGACAACGGCACCGCGGGCACCATCACCTATGGCGGCGCGGCCCTGACCCTGGCCCAAGGGGATTGGGGCCTGGTACTGCCGGCCACCAACTTTCGGTATCTGGGCATGGTGTCAAACGATGCCAGCGGCAACCTGGCGCCCTTTTACCAGGAAGCGGGGTTAACCACTTACCGCAGCCCCCGGCAGTTATGCAGCGGAGCCATTAACGGCTACATCCTGATGGATCTGGGTCTGGTGGCGCCGCCCACAGCCTATCGGCTGCAAGGGTATGCCGCGGCCGCGGCCGGCTACGAGGTGAAGCTGGCCGTGTCCTACGACGGCAGCACCCCGGCCCTGGTGGTCCACGGCAGCCCGCCGGCCACTGCGTTCCAGGGCGAGCGGGGGGCCATACCCTTTGCCTGCCAGATTTTAGATGGCGGCCGGGTGTATTTGAACAACGACAACACTGCCAATCAGGCGGTCAAGGTAACGGGTTGGAGGGAATGATGACACTGGATGGCAAGAAAACCTATATTACCGCCGTGGTGGCGGCCCTGGCCAGTTTTGCCCTGGCCATGGGGTGGCTGAGCCAGGAACAGTACCAGGTGGTCCTCGGTCTGTTGGCGTCCCTGGGACTGGCGGCGCTGCGGTCCGGGGTAGCCAAGAGCCCTACGGATGAGATTAAAGCAGGTGGACAGGACGAGGCGGTGACCTTGGTAGGCGGGGCTAAGCCCGCGGCCGGGTATAGCGTCGGCGCCAACGGCTGAGGGATCAACTCCGGAGGAGTGGGGTGTCGCCACCACGCTGCTCCGGGGGATTCCGGGAAAAATCACCTTATGAATTACCAGGATTTGAGTGAGCACATAGGGGCTTTGGTTTCTCTGTTGGGCCTCTTTGCCGGGGTGAGCGGCTTCTTGGTGTGGCGTATGCTGGTGCGCTTGGAAAAGAAGGTGGACGAAATGTCGCTCCATTTTTGCAGTTGCCGGGAGGCACTGGCAGAGCGCTTTGTTCCCCGCTTCGAGCATGAGGTGGAACACCACGGCATGTGGGAAGCCCTCAATTACCACAGCCACGATATGCGGGGGAGGGTGGTGCGATGAGCGAAGATCGGGTGGATTGTCTGGTCAACCGTCTCCATGTCACCTGCCTCACCCTCATCCGGCTTAAGAAAGAGGCGGTCTATGGTCAGGACCCCGGCTTTTTGGAGCTGCTGGGAGGATATTTACTGCACAGCCGCCAGTTAATGGACCTCATCCGGGACCGGGAGGAAACGGGAAAACTGCCCCGGGGGCATTACTCGCGCCCTTGCTGAATTGACGGCCCGGGGAGTTGTACCTCGCATAGGTGAAGCTGACAGAGGCCTTGCCGGGCGAGACGCAGCGCCCATCCCACCCAAGGAGGGAGGACCATGATCGAATACCCGTGGATGGCGATTGCCAGAAGCAAACTTGGTATTCACGAAGTTCCCGGCCGGAAGGCCAATGCCTTTATCGTGGAGTGTTTGGAATCCACAACGATTGGGCGGCCTGACAATCAATCGGACGAAACCGCTTGGTGTTCAGCCTTTGCCAACCGGGTCATGCAGTTAGCCGGGTATAAGGGCACCAATAGCGCCTGGGCCAGATCATGGCTCAACTGGGGCCGGGAGCCCACCGATGAAGAGTTCGGCGAAGGGGTGGTGGTGGTTCTGGCGCGTGGGGCACACTCGGGCCATGTGGGGTTCCTGGAGGATTGGGACGATAACCGGGTACGGCTCCTGGGCGGCAACCAGGGGAATGCCGTGAGCAAAGCCTGGTTTCCCATGAGTCGGGTCTTGGGGTGGCGGGTTCCCGCTTCGAAAAGTTAATATGAATTCAGTAGCACATCGCGTCTCGCCTGTGCGGACTAAAGCGGCGGGCGAGACGCCCGCCCTACGAACTTTTCAGCATTTACGGGTGAGCTCTGGGCTCATGAATGACTGCCCGAACGCTGATGCCGTAAAAACCACGCTTTGATGGAGACCATCGGCGCCCGGAGTAGCCGGCGACTCTTCATGGGCCGCGATCTATCCCGGGGCAATCCCTGGTCCGGGCTGAAAGCTGGCGTCTGACCGCGATTTTTTGGTCAGGCCGGGGAAGAGGGTGAACCGGCTGGTAGTGTATCAGTTTGAAAAATCGCCTCCGCAAATTCCCCTTCAGATTCAAGCCGTCCAGAAATTCTTCCGATGGAGGATAAATCGCTTTGAGAGAAATTTGTTCTAACCGTTCCCCTTGCTCTGGAATATTCCATCCGATAATGTATACTGGTCCCTCACAGGGATTGACAAAAAGAAACTGACGCTTAATTTTTAAATTGACAATAGGTGCTTATCCTGTATAAAATCCATGACACAGGTGCTTTATGACAAATTTATTTCTGTTCGCGAGCTTTGGCTTTTTTGAAGGCATAGGTAGAGTGGTTGATTTAGCAGGCACCATGGTGGGATATAATTACTCTCCATCAATCGAGGAGGCCGATAGGCGCGCTCTAAATTCTGATTTGCAAGCTGTAGGTTATGATTTAGAGAATGCCGTATATTCATATGCCCAAACCCCACAAGCCGAAGAATAGAGATTTGCCCTCAAAAAATCCTTCTCCGCTCCAAGAAGTTAGACAAGTAGCTTTCAGCCGCTCCGCCCCCTTTCCTCATCCTTCAGAGCTAGAAAAATATGAGCAAATATTACCTGGCTCGGCAGAAAGAATATTTTCTTTAGTGGAAAATCAATCAAATCACAGACAGGGATTGGAAAACAAGGCGCTATCAATGGAAAGCAGAAATAGTCTGTTGGGGGTTCTTGTGGGTGGTTTCATCGGAATCGTTGGTATTTCTATAGCGGGTTTTTGTGTCTATACTGGCCACGATCAAGCTGGAATGGCTTTGGGCGGGGGAACCTTAGTTGCTTTGGTAGGCCCATTTATTTATGGTACTCGTGAACGACGCATCGAAAGAGAACAGAAATATCTTATTGGGCAAAGTCCTCGCAAGAATCAGCGATAATTTCAAATCAATTCGCTAAATCTGCAATTTCCTCTAAACTCCAAACGTGATCGGAAACACCCGCTTCCATCGCTGGGGTCACTCTTAGGCTTCGGAGAATCCTTGCAAAGTTATAATACATAAAATGCAGGGATACCGCGTGAGCCAGGTTCTCGACCTTCTTTGAAAAGGCATTGGTAAGGCGCGTAAACCGGCTGGTGGAGATATGCTTACGATCCGGATTACCCACCATAACCTCAACTTTACTGTCGGTGTATTTGGCTGGGCTAAATCGCTTTTGCATCTTGCCTTCTAAACTCTCCCCATACATTTTAACCAGCGTGGCATAACCTTTATTCCCCTCAAAAGCACCCTCCGCAAACCGGCTCCCTGCCTTGACGGGCCGCGGTTTTTCTGATAGGCCTGTGCATAGCAAGGGGCGGCTGGGCATGAACCTGTTAGACTTGGGAATCATTGTTCTTTTAGGCTTGATTACCGTGAGAGGCTTTTTCCGGGGCCTGTTTCAGGAGGTGGCGGTCCTGGTGGGGGTGGTGGGGGGCGTGGTGGTGGCGGCCCACACCTACCTCCGCCTGGCGTCTTTGTTGCAACGCTGGATCACCGACCCCCAGGTTGCCCGGTGGGTCGCCTTTGCCGTGGTGTTCGTGGCCGTCTACTGGCTCACCCGGCTGGTGGCCCATTATCTCCAGCGCCTGCTCTACCATCTCTACCTGGATTTTTTTGAACGCCTCCTGGGCGGGGTTTTTGCCCTGGCCAAAGGGGCGCTGCTGGTGGGATTCGCCCTGATGTTGTTGGGGCCAGTGCTGCCCCGGGACTCCCACCTGTTGAAAGGCTCCGTCGCGGCTCCCAAACTCATTGCTCTCGCCCGCCAATCTTTGGGGTTGCTTCCACCGGACTTCAAACAACGTCTGTACGATTACCTGAAGGAATGGCGCCGGCCCCAGGAAAAGAAGCAGGCCGATGGGGTCCGGCCCCAGCAGGATCAGGAGCCGCAGGCCCCGGTGGCGCCCAGCCGAAATTTACGGCAATGGCCCCGGGTCTAAAGCGGCAGGTCCCGGCGCTGTCCAGCCCGGCCCCGGCTCATTCTGGAGCCGAGGCCGAGTTTTTTGTCGGTTGCTGCCGACGTATTGGCTATTTTATGGAGAATCAAATTATTTTCATCGGAAACCGGAAGCTGCGAACGATATTATGAATCTGAACGGTAAGCACGGCGACCCGGGTGCGGCGCTGAATGAATTTGTGGCCATTGTGCGGCGCTTGCGGGGCCCGGGCGGATGCCCCTGGGACGCCCAGCAGACCCCGGAGACCTTAAAGACATATTTACTGGAAGAGGCTTATGAACTGATCGAGGCCCTGGACAGCAATGATCCCGGCAAGATCAAAGAGGAACTGGGGGACCTGCTGCTGCACCTGGTGTTTTTGAGCGACCTCTATGAGGAACGGGGCAATTTCTCCCTGGCGGAAGTGACCGCGGGGATCGCGGCCAAAATGATCCACCGGCATCCGCATGTATTCGGGGATGCCAAGGCCGAGACCCAGGAGGAACTGCGCCGTCTCTGGCAGCAGGCCAAAGCCCAGGAGGGCAAACCTGCGGCGGTCCCGACCCTGGGCCAGGTCTCTCCGGCCCTGCCGGCCCTGGTCCGGGCCCAGCGTCTGGGGGAGGCCGCGGCCCGCCTGGGTTTCGATTGGCCCAACGTCAAGGGCGCCTTGGACAAAGTGGAGGAAGAGTGGCAGGAACTGCGCCAGGCCCTGTCTCAGCCCGCCAACCCGGCCTGGGAGGAAGAGCTGGGGGACCTGCTCTTTTCCGTGGTCAACGTGGCCCGTTTCCTCAACATCGATTCCGAAGGGGCCCTGAGGCGCACCATCTATAAATTCATCAAGCGGTTTAACGTAGTGGAACGTACCCTGGCCAAGGAAGGCAAGACCCCGGAGACTGCCACTCTGGAGGAGATGGACGCCATTTGGGAAGCCTGTAAAAAGGAGAAAGCCCCTTCCCGGTGAGGCTGCAGGCGCAGCCGGACGCATAACCTGGGCGAGTTTTTCCCGGGAAGAATCCTTGTCAAGGCCGGGAAATGGTGATAGATTTAAGAAATTTAAGGGGTTGATGCGATATGCCAGCCAACCGGTCCCGGGGAGCTTTCCGCCTGAGCCTGATCATCGTGATCATTGTGGCCGGGGCCGCCCTGTTATCTACCCTCTTTTACACTTTCTGGCAGCGGCTCAATCATCAGGTCGAGGTCATTCTCCAGGAGCAGTTCAATCAGCAGCAGTTGATGCTGGCCAGGAAAATCGCCGACAACGTGGAATCCTATTTCGACTTCCTGGAGAACTCCCTCCTGGGATATGCCGGCCTGTTCCAAACCACCCCGCCCGATGACCGGAGTATAGATGCGTCCCTGGAAGAAAGGTTTGCCCGGCATAATCGGTTCGGCCTGTTGCAGATTACCCGTTACAACCCTGAGGGCGTGGGGGTTCAGTCCTTCAGCACCTCCCCTAAGCCGCCGCCGGCCGGCAGTCTGACTCTTCCCGCCGACTTCCTGAAGTGGGCCCAGGCCCCCGAGCACCGCGGCCGCCTGTTTCTGGGCCAGACTTTTGATTATCCCGGCCCCTCCTGGAAAGGGCGGCGGGTGATGCGGTTTGTCACGCCGCTCTACTGGGGCAAGACGCCGAAATTAGCCGGGGTGCTGGAATTTCTCATCGACCCCTTGTTTATCTGTGGGAAAGCTACGGCGGACGTGCGCTCCGGGCAAACCGGCTACGCCTGGATCATTGATCAGAACCTGATCATGCTGGCCCACTATGAGAAGGATTTTGTGGGCCACGAAGCCATGAAAATCCGCCTCGCCCGCAACCCCCAGATTGTCTTTCGGGGCTTGAATGAGCTGCACGCCAACCTCCTGGCGGGCAAAGAAGGGGTGACGGAATACACCTCCGGCTGGCACCGCCAGAAGCTGGGGCAGATACCGAAGTTAGCGGCCTATACTCCCATCAGGTTTAACAAGGGGTTGATCACCGGGGTAACCGAGGTGGAAGACCCGGCCC
>JAUSOZ010000252.1 GCA_030655955.1 Deltaproteobacteria bacterium | reverse complement strand
GAGGGGAAAGGAAAAAAGGCGAAAAAAGAGAGCAGCCGGAAGAAAACCAGGGAACCTGGGCCACGAACTAAGGCAAGTTCCCGGCTTTTCCCTTTTCGCCTTTTCCCCTTTTCCCCTTTTCCCCCCAGAGTTTATTTATTTCTCTTCGAGACTCTTGGCGATGGTTTCCGCTACCTGGAGCAGCTCCGGCACCGCCTCGTATGGCGGCTGCCCCTTCAGGTCGGCTTCCACGATTCGGTCATCAAAGGGGATGAACCCCAGGATGGTAAAACCCGGCAGATTCTTTCTCAGGAACTCCTCGTCGGAGGCGCTCCGGATCTTGCTGCCGACAATGGCGACCTTCTTGAGGCCCAGGTCGCCGGCCAAGTCTCTGACGTGCAGCGCGGTTTCGATGCTGCGGCGCCCCGGTTCCACCACGATGATCAGGCGGTCCACTCCCTGGGCCGTAGCCCTGCCTAAGTGTTCGACGCCCGCCTCCATGTCCATGACCACCACCTCATCCCGGAGCAGCACCATGTGGGTCACCAGGGTGCGCAGCAGCACGCTCTCGGGGCAGACGCAGCCGCTGCCGCCCTTCTTGACGCCACCCATGATGATGAGCTTGATGCCGTCGATCTGCCGGGCATATTTCTCGGGGATGTCGTCCACCTTGGGGTTAAACTTAAAAAAGCCCCCCGTGGACCCGGGCTGGGATTCGGTGCGCTCGGCGATCATCTCTTTCATCTGGCTCAAGGGGACGAGGTTCTCCGGGTCGGAAACGCCCAGGGCCAGGGCCAGGTTGGCGTCGGGGTCGGCGTCCACCGCCAGCACCTTCTTGCCTTGGAGCCGATAATAATTAATCAAAAGGGCCGCCAGGGTGGTTTTCCCCACCCCGCCTTTGCCGCTGATAGCGATTTTCATAAGGTTACTCCTCAATTTGGCGAAAATTATTTTAGGTTATTATAAAAAATGTGTCCTTGCGGCGATAATGCAATAGGGGTCGGCTGCCGTTTTTTCGCCTTAGGCGCCCGGCCCGCCACCCTGGTCATGATACGGCAGCCTCTGGTGGCAACGGTACCCGCCCTGTGCTATGGTTTGATAGAAAGTGTAGGGTAGGTGCCCTCGCCTGCCCCTGGACAGCCGGGGGCGGCTGTCCTACATTTTCACGGCGGGCGAGGACGCCCGCCCTACCAACATTGCATAATTTCCCGGTGGGCGAAGGCCCAGGAATAACTGCCCTCTGAGTCCAATATTTTTTTGCAGGAGAACGCCCATGCAGGTGAAGATTGAACCGTTAGCTCCGGAGTTGGAAGCCGCCATCCGGGAAAAACTGGCGGCCAACCCTTTTATCAAATTTGTCGGCATTAAGGCGCCGCAGTTGGGCAAGGGCTACGCCCGGTTCCTGCTGCCCTTCAAACCCGAATTGGCCAACACCATCGGCCTGATGCAGGGGGGCGTCATCGCCGCCCTGGCGGATGAGGCCGTGGCCTACGCCCTCTACAGCCTGGTGGCGGACGGGGAGACGTTCAACACGGTGGAAATGAAGATCAACTTCCTGGGCGCGGTGAAAGAAGGTGAGGTTACCGCCGAGGCCCACATCGCCAAACGGGGCCGCACCATCTCCCTGGGGGAATTCGAGGTGCACCAGGCCGGCCGCCTGGTGGCCAAGGGGCTGTGTACCTATATTCACCTGACGGGGAAGAAGTAGGGGTAGCTGTTAGCAGTTAGTTCTTTTCTGACCCCTGCTTAAAACCCACCGGCATCGCACGGCTCCTGCAATTCCTTCAGTAAATTATTTTGACTCTCTTCCGGGTTGTTCTTCCGCCGCCGGGCGGCTTTCTTAAAGGTATCTTGGGACCACCAAGTGGGGAAATTGATCTTCTTACCGGCAAAAACCTCTTCCATGGTGAGAATTTGCAGGCGGGGAAAACGCTTTTCCGGAAACCCCTGATCAATGAAGGGTCCCGCCTCATCGGCCTCTTGCCGCATCTGGCGGGTGGGTTTCCGCAGGGTCAGGAACACGCCGATTTCGCCCTTCTCCCGTTCCAAGACCCCCTTCAAATCGCGGACCTGGGAGACGCCGACCTGACCGCCTTTCACCTGGAGGATGATCTTTTTATACTCGCCGCTGTATTCGTCCCGCAGGTTCATGACCCCGTCAATGCCCCGGTCCGCCCCTCTCTTATCCCGGGCGCTGCGGGCCCCCACCGTAGCCAGGGCCCAACACTCAAATTGAAACGGGTCATTCTGGAACAACCGCTCGGCGCTGGGCCTGTCCTGGGGGATGCCGATTTCTTCGTACTCGGCGCGCTCGTTGCCGAAAGAATCCGCCAGCCTTTTCCTGATCAGGTCAATGGCTAAATAGGTGACGTCGATGCCGATCCAGCGGCGCTGGAGGCGTTCCGCCACCGCCACCGCGGTGCCGCAACCGCAGAAGGGGTCCAGGACCACGTCGCCTTCGTGGCTGGCGGCCCGGATGATGCGCGCCAGCAAAGCTTCCGGTTTCTGGGTCTGGTAGCCCATATGTTCATGATGGGAGCCGTGCAGATGTTCGATGTCGCACCAGATGTCCTTTACCAGGGTGCCTTGCATCTCGTCTAAGTATCTTTTGTAGCGCGCCACCCCGCCTTCGGGAATCACCACCCGGCCTTCGGCCCAGGCCTGCATCATGCGCTCTTGGGTCCAGCGCCACACCCGCACCGTGCCGCTGTCAGGGGGAAATTCATAGGTGAGATTGGGCCGTTCTTTATTGGGATTTGTTATGTCGGCCAAGGTATACCGCCGTCCGGTTTCCGGCTCCACAAATCGGTAAAATTTCTCCAGGTAAGCCGGGTCGTGCTCGGTGAATTGAGGATTAAATACCGATTTCTCCGACTTGCTGTAGTAAAAAATGGTGTCGTGAGCCCGGGAGAAGCGGGTCGTGGCGTGGCCCTTGGGCTGGGAGCGCTCCCAGATGATTTCGTTGCGGAAGTTTTTGGGGCTGAAGATGTTGTCCAGGATGAGCTTGATATAGTGGCTGGCGGTGGGGTCGCAGTGCAGGAAAAGACTGCCGGTGGGTTTCAGCACCCGGTGCAGCTCAATCAGCCTCACCGCCATCATGCTGAGGTAGGCCAGCATGTTGCTGCGGCGCAAGACCTGGCGCAGTGCCTTGAGCAATTCGGCCAGGTCCGGTGGCCCGGCCATGACGGCTTCATCAAAGGCCTCTTCGGCCTGCGGCCCCCATTTCCAGGTATCGTCAAAGGCGGTGATTTGCGCCGCGGATTGATCCCCGGAAGGTTCCTTGAACAACATGTTGTAGGTGGCGTTGGAGTTGAACGGCGGGTCCAGGTAGATCAAGTCAACACTGGCAACCGGGATATGCCGCCGGAGGACCTCCAGGTTATTGCCGAAATAGAGTTGGTTCTTCCAGCCTTCCACGCGCCTCCCCTCAAATCGCCGTCTCTGCGCCTTTGGAGCAGTCCTACTTCAATCCCCTCATCCTTAAATCTCCTTATAGCTCAACCCGTTTGGATACGCAACCGGTCTTATTGCTTATGCCCCACCGGCATCACCAGGAATGGGGTGTCGTTGTCGGGAAGCTTCAGGGCCTGGGCCAAGGGCTTGTCCTTAAACCCCCCGGCCACTCCAGCCCCTAATCCCAAGGCCCCGGCCTCGAGAAAAATATTCTGCCCGATGAAACCGGCCTCCAGGTGGGTAAACAAGGCGGCCTGATCCCCATTCTTGGCGGCGGAGCGTTTGATGTCACCGGTAATGACGACGATTACCGGGGCTTCGCCGATCCAGACCTGGGAATTACAGGCCTTGGCCACCGCCGGGCGGAATTCGCCTGGGGCCACCAACTCCAGGGCCTGATCCGCCACCACGTAGCGATAGACCCCCGGGGCCAGGTTGGTCACGCCCCGCTCTCCCACCACCAGGTAGAGGTCGATGGGATAGGCGGCCCGGCCCGAAGGCGCGGTCCGCTTGCCCTGGGGATTATTGATCCCGTCCGCGGCCCACAGCAGTTGGGAGATTTGCGCCAGTTCCAGGGAACGGTTGGCAAATTTGCGGGTGGAGCGTCGGTTTTGCAACGCCTCCTCCAGGCTCACGGTGCCCTTGGTAGCCGGCGGCGGCAGTTTGATGGCCTGGGCGCCGAACCCGGCGGTCAAATTCCCCAGGCTAAACCCCAGGGTCATGACCAGACTCAGGATGATTTTCATTATTTTCATTGGCCTGTCCTCTGATCTGAAAAGTTTTTGGTGGCACCGGTATCTTACCGGTGCGGGTGCACAGTTTGAAAACCTGTGCACCCAACGGGTGCGGGCGCGGAGGCCCGCCCCACCAACCTTTACATGATTTACTGGTGAGCCGAAGGCTCATTTTCAACTGCTGGGAAAAGTTGTGACAATGCACCGGCGAGACGCCGTTGCCGCCAGCCTTACCTTTAATTTTAAGACAGCCGGAGGCGCATGGGCGACTAGCCTAAACATGTGGGGCTCTGGCGTCGAGACACGCAGGCGGACCGCCTCACGGCGTGGTTCCCAGCCGGCGCGGCCCCGTCAAACCGGGACCCCTTTTGAGCCGTTAGACGTATTTGTAGAAAGATAGTGCTGGTAGTGACCGGATGCCAGTTCCTGGGGCAAAAAACTGCTTGCCCGGGGAACACACGGTGGCCACCGGAGATAACAGGGGGATTTAAAGCCGCCGGCGGATGGCGCAGTTCCCTATTTGACCAGACAACCCAGGCAGATTCCGGCGCTTGGGAAACCGGCAGGAGCCCGACGTCATAGCCCCAAAAAAATAACTGGCCGGGTGGGGGAGACTCGGCCAGTCGTGAAAGGAGAAAATGGTATATGAACTTTGATTAAGGGGGGGAAGTGGGGACCTTAATGGTTCATATCTTGGTATATATCCATGCAGCAACCGTGCCACAAACTGCATCATAATTTTTTGTTGTATTTTCAATATGTTACCCTTTGGGGCGCGGCGATCCTAGTTCAATTATTTGTACCGCCTGGGGGCCAGCTTTGGGCCATATCTTGAATAACCTACTTAATTAACTAATTTATTTAACGATACAAATTGTCCTCGTGGTTCCCAACCGGCACAGCCAGTCAAACCGGGACCCCGCTGGCGCCTTTAGACGTATTTGTAGAAAGATAGTACTGGTGAGGATTGGATGCCGGTGCCTGGGCCAAAAGACTGCTTGCCCGGGGAAGACGCGGTGGCCACCGGAGATAACAGGGGGATTTAAAGCCGCCGGCGGATGGCGCAGGTCCCTATTTGACCAGACAACCCAGGCAGATTCCGGCGCTTGGGAAACCGGCAGGAGCCCGACGTCATAGCCCCAAAAAAATAACTGGCCGGGTGGGGGA
>JAUSOZ010000250.1 GCA_030655955.1 Deltaproteobacteria bacterium | reverse complement strand
GGGAAGATAACTCATCGATGATATTAATTATTTCACCCCCACCCTAACCCTCCCCCATCAAGGGGGAGGGAATTTTGGATTTTTTACGAAACCATCAATTTTGCCTCAGTGCACATCACTGCCGAGTGGTTCCCCCGGGTTGGACTCCGCCGCCGACTCGTCCGGGTACCGGCAATCCTTGCCAAATGAAAAAAAATGACTAACCTTTAAGCCAACCGGCGGGAGCAGGCCAACCTGCTATCAGGGTGCTCCGGCGAGCCACCAGCAAGGCTGTG
Source organism: Deltaproteobacteria bacterium (assembly GCA_030655955.1). Lineage (GTDB taxonomy): Bacteria > Desulfobacterota > Desulfobaccia > Desulfobaccales > 0-14-0-80-60-11 > 0-14-0-80-60-11. The sequence continues at coordinate 3,845 of JAUSOZ010000250.1, read as the reverse complement.
CCGCAAAAATTTTACCGGGTATGGTCATGACCCCGGGAAGGGTGCCCGGGGGGCCGGTGGCGGCCCTTGACGTTGGCCTGCATTTTTTCCTTTACCTCAGACGGGTTTTTCTTTATTATTTTAGGTAAATTAGCTTATAGGCGATCGAGCTGCCAGCCCCGGTAAGGGCTTCGGCGCACGCCCCGAAGGAGTAGAGCGGGATGAACAAGTCGCAACTCATCGAAGCTCTGGCCAAAGCCGAGAATATCACCTTGAAAAAGGCGGAAATGGTGGTGAACGCCGTTTTTGAGAACATGGCTGATGCCCTGGTGCAAAAAGAACGCATCGAAATTCGTGGCTTTGGCAGTTTCAAGGTGAAATTTTACAATGGCTATAAAGGCCGCAACCCTAAGACCGGCGATCTCATCAAGGTTGACGGCAAGAAATTGCCCTTTTTCAAGGTCGGCAAGGAACTGCGGGAACGCGTCGATCGCTGAGCCGTTTTCACAACCTGGTCGTGCTAGATGGGGAGCTAGCGGTGCCCTGTAACCCTAAAACCGCTTATGCGGGATTGAAGTCCCTCTTGGAGGATTGCAGCGCTACCGTTGACTGCTGACCAGGGCGGCGGATTGGACCCTGCGCAACAGACGCTTGTGAACCCCGTCAGGTCCGGAAGGAAGCAGCGGTAAACAAGGCGGTTTGTGTCGCGGCGGATTCTAATCCATCAACCCTCTGGACACTGTCCTCGGTGGTGGCGGATTCGAAGGAGGGTGCACGGCCAGGCTGTTTTTCCGCGGTATTTCTGGGCCTTCGTTTCAAAAACTCCTCAAACGTCTGATTTCTCTCGGCCGGCTAGGCGCCGCTCCCCGGGTGTGCGGCTGGGAAACGCTCCCCTGGCAGGTGTAAGGGAATTGCACCTTCTGGGGGATGACTCGGTCTTGCCCCCCTCGGAGTCATCATGGCCAACCTCTCGGTAATCCTGGCTCATCCCCGGCACGGCAGCTTCAACCACGCCATCGCCGCCACCGCCGCGCATGCCTTGGAGACCCAGGGGCATGAGGTCCGGTTCCATGACCTCTACCAGGAAAACTTCGATCCCGTGCTGCTGGCACCCGAACTCGAGCGGGAGGCCTTCCTGCACCCTGATCTGGCGCAGCACTGTGGGGAGATCGCCCAGGCCCAGGGCATCGTCATCGTCCATCCCAACTGGTGGGGCCAGCCGCCGGCCATCCTGAAGGGCTGGGTGGACCGGGTGCTGCGGCCGGAGGTGGCCTACCGGTTTAAGGAGGGGGATACCGGCGACGGCGTTCCGGAGGGGCGGCTCCAGGCCAAGGCCGCCGTGGTGTTCACCACCTCCAACACCCCCAGGGAGCGGGAACTGGCAGTCTTCGGCGACCCTCTGGAAACTCTCTGGAAAAACTGCATCTTTGGGTTATGCGGGGTCCGGCTCTTTTTCCGCCAGAATTTTGCCGTGGTGGTGACCAGCACCCCCGGCCAGCGGCAGGCCTGGCTGGAGGAAGTGCGGGAGATGCTGTGCATCTTTACCCCGGCCTGATCTTAGCCTGCCCCTGCGGGTCGGGGGCTGGTAGGCCCAAGATAAAAAGCGCCCCAAGCCGTGGCTGTGGCCACCATTCTCGCCGGCTTGGGGGCCGACAGCCGCAGGCCGGCGTCCGTGGGTCAGTGGCATTTATCCCCTTAAACCCCGGGGAAACAGGATAAGGAGGCGACATGCACCAAGATGACCGGTATGTGCGCTGGTTTGAAACCTTGAACAACACCGATGTGCCCCTGGTGGGCGGCAAGAACGCCTCCCTGGGGGAAATGGTCCGCACCCTCAAGGATCGGGGCATTCCAGTGCCCCACGGGTTTGCCACCACCGCCGCCGCGTACTGGGAATTCCTCAAAGCCAATAATCTGAGTGGTAAGATTGAGGCTCTGCTCAAGGACTGGCGCCAGGGGGCGAAGTCCCTGGAGGAGACCGGCAAGGCCATTCGCCGCCTCTTCCTCCGGGCCCAATACCCCCAAGAAATCACCGCGGCAATCAGCATTGCCTACCATGAACTGAGCCGGCGCTACAACGTCAATGACGTGGACGTGGCGGTGAGGAGCAGCGCCACTGCCGAGGATTTGCCCGATGCCAGCTTTGCCGGACAACAGGAGAGCTTTCTGAATGTTACCGGGGACCACGAACTTATGGAGGCCTGCCGACGGTGCTATGCCTCTCTCTTCACCGACCGGGCCATGGTCTACCGGCAGGAGAAGGGTTTCGACCACCTGCGGGTGGCGCTCTCCATCGGAGTGCAGAAGATGGTCCGGTCCGACAAGGCCGGCTCCGGCGTCATGTTCACCATCGACACCGAGACGGGTTTTAGGGACGTGGCGGTCATCAACGCCGCCTGGGGTTTGGGCGAGAACGTGGTTCAGGGCACGGTGAACCCCGACGAATACATGGTCTTCAAACCCCTGCTGGAAAACCCCGGATTAATCCCCATTATCGAAAAAAGCCTGGGGGCCAAGGAAAAGAAGCTGGTGTACGCCGTGGGCGGCACCAAGACCACCAAGAACTTGGATACCGCCAGGGATGAGCGCAATAGCTTCGTACTGTCAGACGCCGAGATTTTGACCCTGGCCCGCTGGGCGGTCTATATCGAAGCCCATTACGGCAAACCCATGGACATCGAATGGGCCAAGGATGGCGACAGCGGCCGGTTATTCATCGTCCAGGCCCGCCCGGAAACCGTCCAATCCCGCCGGGAAGCCGGCTCCCTCAAGACCTATGAGTTACAGCAAGAGGGCAAAAGGCTGCTCACCGGCCTGGCCATCGGGGAGGCCATTGCTGCCGGGCGGGTCTGCCGCATCAAGAGTGCGGCGGATATTGCCCGGTTCAAGGATAACGCCATTCTGGTCACCGAAATGACCGATCCTGACTGGGTCCCCATCATGAAGCGGGCCCGGGGCATCGTTACGGACCATGGGGGCCGCACCTGCCATGCGGCCATCGTCAGCCGGGAGTTGGGCATTCCCGCCATCGTCGGGACCACTAAGGCCACGGAGATCCTGAAGAACGGCCAGGAGATCACCATTTCCGGAGCCGAGGGTGACCAGGGGTATGTCTATGAGGGTCTTCTCAAGTTCCGGGAAACGGAGGTCAACCTGTCGAACCTGCCCGAGACCCGGACCCGGATCATGATGAACATCGCCTCCCCGGCGGCGGCCTTCCGCTGGTGGCGCCTGCCGGTTAAGGGCATCGGCCTGGCCCGCATGGAATTCATCATCAACAGTATCATCAAGATTCATCCCCTGGCCCTGCTCCATTTCGACCAGGTGACGGACCCGGGGACCCGCCGGGAGATTCTGGCCCTGACCCAGGGGTACGAAGACAAGGTGGAATATTTTGTGGACAACCTGGCCCGGGGGATCGCCAAGATCGCCGCCTCCCAATATCCCGAGCCGGTGATCGTCCGCATGAGTGATTTTAAAACCAACGAATACGCCAACCTCATCGGCGGCCAGCAGTTCGAGTTCCAGGAAAACAACCCCATGCTGGGTTTTCGGGGCGCCTCGCGGTATTACAGCGACCGCTACCGGGATGGGTTCGCCCTGGAGTGCCGGGCCGTGAAAAGGGTCCGGGAAGAGATGGGTCTGGCCAACGTCATCGTCATGATTCCCTTCTGCCGCACCTTGCAGGAGGCGGACCGGGTGCTCCAGGTATTGGCCGACAACGGCTTGAAGCGCGGCGAGGCCGGGCTTTTAGTCTACGTCATGGCCGAGATTCCGTCCAACATCATCCTGGCGGAAAAATTCGCCCAGCGCTTCGACGGCTTTTCCATCGGCAGCAACGACCTCACCCAGCTGGTGCTGGGGGT
>JAUSOZ010000247.1 GCA_030655955.1 Deltaproteobacteria bacterium | reverse complement strand
GATCGCAGCTTGGGCTTAAACGGCCCCGGGGCCGCGGCCAGAGCTGGGGGTTGCGGATCGGGATTTAGGTTACTCCACCGGCAGGCCCACTTCCGCCTTGAAGGTATCCAGGCCGATGTCGTCGATGATCCGGCCCAGGCGCTTCTTTTGGTTTTTTCCCTTGTACCAATCCAGCACCCGCTGGGCCAGGCTGAGAACCTCGGCATCGGTGAGGTCGGTGGCGATGAGGTCCGCCAGGCGGGGTTTAAGTCCCGACCCAAATCCGCCGGCCAGCACCCGCCAGCCCTTGGCGGCGCCCACCAGCCCCAAGTCTTTGATGCAGGACTCGGAACAGTTGTTGGGGCAGCCCGAGACCCCGATCTTGAACTTGAAGGGCAGGGGCATGCCGTGATACTTTTCGTCCAGATGGAGCCCCACCCCCACCGCGTCCTGCATGCCGATGCGGCAGAAGGTGGTGCCGGGGCAGATCTTGATGGAGCGCACACACAGGCCGATGGCGGCCCCGGGCACCATGCCCAGGTCTTGCCAGATCGGGTCCAGGTCTTCGAGCTTGAGACCCACCAGGGCGACGCGCTGGGCCGAGGTGAGCTTCATGGCCTTGGCGCCGTATTTTTCCGCCACGTCGGCCAGCCGCCGCAGCAGGTTGAAATCGGTGATAATCCCGCCGGGAATATGGGGCGCAATGGCGTAGGTTTCCTTGTCCCGCTGCATTATGGCGCCCTTTTCCAGTAGATCTTCAGCCATGTACTTCCTCCTATCCTGTAAAAGTTCAAGGTTCAAGGTTCAAAGTTCAAGGTGTTTAATGTAGGGTGCGCACCGCGCACCGTGATAAAAAGCTAACGACTTTTCATAAGTTACGGGTAGGGCCAAGGCCCATGAATAACCTGCCCAAAATAGCTGGTATCAGGAAATAATAAGTAGTCTTGAAAAACTTGCAAGGTTAAATAGGCGATTGGCTCGATTTTCCGCCGGACGCACCGTATTGTGGGCGAGTCTATATTTACCGGTCGCCGACACTTGGGGTTGCGGAGGGGATATTTTCCTGCGTCATGGAAGCCCGGAGTCGGGAAATTAAGGTCGCCGAAGCATTCTTCGGGTCTCAGTCGACTAGCTGGGGAGAATTGGGGGGTTGAAAAGAGCAGCAGGCTTATCCGAAGACAGCCTGCCTGCCTCACGGACTGACTAATTTGGGCGTGCCCGCCACCGAGCTAATTATTCCGGTCCCTGCGGATGGCACAACATTGGGATCAAAATATTGGTTGACAAAATGCCCTGTCATGGTGGGACCAGTCAAGGAATCGACCTGAAAAGCAGCGAACCCAATGATAGGAACCGTCGTTTTTTGCTCAACGTTTTGGACTACCGTCACAACAAAGGTTTGGCCAGCTGTAAGCAATTGATGCATCAACGTGACCTCCGAACCTGGCTGTAAATAAATATTGGTTGCGCTGAGGTCGGTGCCGGCAGTAAGTGGATTATTTATGACAGATTGGGGGAAGTTTTCACCCGAAGTCATAGTAAACCAGCCCGCTTCATTTTTATTGCTGTTCACCATAATGCCTGTTTCTGTTACGTCTATTACCACGTTTCCACCAGAAGTATTGTAAACAGTGTCATATGATACTGCGATTGGAATGAGTTTAGATGTAGTATAGGCCTCAGGGAGAATTGCAATTCCTATAGCGCTCACGGTTTTTGGGGTAGATACCCCAACGAGCGGTGCTAAATACAAAGAGACATTTCTACTGAGCGTCACTTTTATTGCCGGCTCAGGCAGATAAGCTGCTGTAGTGGGGCGAGCCGTGGGCAGTGTTTGGACAAAACCTGTTGGTGGTGCTAACAACCAGTATCCATAAGCAACCGTGCCATCATCCGCGGCAAATTGTTGGTTATCAGCTTTATTAGCGACGTTACTCAGCATGGTTTGGGCCTTAGTCACTGCATTCGCCCAGTTTGGCGTTGAGTTAGACCCAGGGTTGGTGTAGGGCAACAGGCCCGCGGCGCCGGCCAGGGCCGCGGCATCCGCAGTCCTCTGCACCTCGGCCCTCACTCTGACCATATTACCATAATCGACCGCCAGCCCCCCGATTCCGCAAAGTACGCCGAAAATGAGGAGAAAATAAACCGCAACCGCGCCTGATTCACCGAGGGGCGGAGTCAACTGCTCTTTCGCTCTCCTATTATTATGCATCCCAGCCCTCTTTAGTGCTCCACGTTCATAGCCGACCTGGCTGTGAGTGTTTTGGTGGCAAAACCCAGTAAGCTGCCAAGTACCCACCAGTTCTTGTTCGCGGTAACAGTAACCGTGGCAATTCTATTTGGAAACGTACCCGCATAAACTGTAGTAACGGTTAAGCTGTCCAAGTTGAATGCATCGTAGTCAACCCCGGAGGGTAATTTCACGTAGTCAGAGATTTGAGCACTAGTGGGTGCAGCGGTGGCTCCGGTATACTTCGCGGCATAACGGGCGCCTTCCCGGCTAGCATTCGTGATAAGATGGTCTACGAAGTACATATGGCCCAAATCCAGAGCCCCCAGTGTCAGTACCAGCAATATGGGGAGAATTATGGCAAACTCCACCGCCGCGGCCCCTTCCTGGCCGCGACTCCGCCGCAACAACTGACGCAACCGGTTAAACACTGCTTATGGCCCTCCCTTGGGGTCAAGCTGGCCACAGGATCACGACTCCCTGGCCGTTACCTCTGGCCTTCCCGATGCGGGGGCAAGACCTGGCTTGTCCCCGGATCGCGGGGACCCTCATTATCTCTATCGGCACAATTGACCATTCCTCAAATTTTCTTGCCAGCGGTTGGTTGGCCGGGGCCGGCGCCATATAGTCGGGGATTCATAGATGATTCCCTGGTTTCATCTTGACAAACCGGCAACTTTTCTTAATGATTATGCTTATTCCGGCCGTTAGATGGTGAACCCCCAAAGCCCGGCTTGGCGCAGAAGGCTTGTACAAGACCGGGAGAGAGTGTTATCATAGCCGCATGGAAGAGGGCTTTTCCCGCAAGGAACAGCTGGCAGGCGGATTTATCCTGGTGTTGATCATCTTCACCGTGGTGACCTTGCTGGTTATCGCCCAAGCCAAGGGCTGGTTCCAAACCCAGAACACCTACCGGATTAAATTCCGGCAGGGCTACAACCTGCTTCAGGGCTCCCTGGTCAAGATGTTCAACACGGAGATCGGCAAGGTCGCCCTGCTGAGCATCACCCAGACCACGGAGCGACCCCAGGTAGAGGTCATCATCAAGGTCAACCAGGAGTATGCCAATCTCATCCGCCAGGATTCCGTGGCGGAAGTAGTGAGCCCCACCCTCATCGGCAGTGAATACGTCGACATTAGCCCCGGCACTTCCGGCTACCCCAGGATCGAACCGCATGGCGACATTCCCTCCCGGGAGCGCAAGTCCGTGACGGAACACCTGGCGGAACTGGCCAGCGAGGAGAACATTCAGAAAGTCAAGATAATGCTGAGCCATCTGGCCCAGTTTAGCGAGGATCTGAAAAACGACGAGAAAATCCTCCAGGCGGCGTTGAATCATATCGACGAGGTGTTTCTGAACCTCGCCGAGGGCAAGGGGACTTTGGGGATGCTGGTCATGCAAAAGGATTTATATAACCGCGTGAACCAGGCCGTGGGCCGACTGGACAAGTTTTTGGTCGAGGCCAAAATCCTCATTGTGGATCTCAAGCCCATGGCCCAGAACCTGGGAGTTTTCACCAAATCCATCAACCAGGAGCTCGAGCCCTTGAAGGTCATCGTGGCGAACATCAAGGCCGGCAGCGAGGAATTGCCCGACTTGATGGAGGCGGCCACCGGCACGGCCCGGAGCGCCAAGGAAACCATGGACGCCATCAAGGCCAATCCTTTGATCCGCTGGACTGCCCCGGCGGGAGCCAAGAGCCAAACCATCCATGTGGCGCCGCGCACCCTTCCTTAGCTGCTGGGCCCGGCTCGGGCTGGTGGCCCTGCTGGTGGGCGGCTGCGCCGCCAAAGCCGACCCGTTCGGCCAACAGGTGCGGCGTATCGATGAGATCTCGATTGCGGGGGAGGAATTATTTGCCCGGGGGGAACTGAAGCGGGCAACGCGGAATTTTTCCCGGGCCCTGACCATGAGCCGGTCGGTGGATTACCTCCCCGGGGCGGCGCAACAGCTCAACAACCTGGGAGCCGTGGCCCTGGAGGAGGGAGATTATCCCAAGGCCGGCGACTACTTCACCCAGGCCTACAACCTGAACCAGGAGCGGCAGCAGTTCGTGGCGGCCAGCATCAACCAGGCGAATCTGGCCACCGTGGCCGTAAAGCAGGGCCAGCCGGCGGCAGCCTCCCAGCACCTGCTGGCGGCGCAGGATGCGGCCCGGCAGTCCCGATCGCAGCCGGCCCTGGCGCGGGTCTATCTCCAGTGGGCCAGTTTTTATCTGGACCAGAATGACCCGGCCTCGGCCCAGGATTTTCTCACCCGGGCCCAACCTCTGTGCACCACTCCGGAACTCAAGGGCAGCCTCTTCCATCACCGGGGGCGGCTGGCGCTGGCCCGGGGGGACTCCGGCCAGGCCCTGGAGATGTTCACCCGCGCCCTCAGCATCGACCGGTCGGTCCTGGACCGGGCCGCCATGGCGGCGGACCTGTTCTATCTGGGCGAGGTGTATCAGACCCGGGGGGACCTGGCCCCGGCCTGGGACAACTATGTCCGGGCCTTCGACGTCTACGCCGGCATGGGAAGAAAGGCCCAGTTATCCAAATGTCTGAAACGGCTTCAGGAGGTCAACCGGGAGGGCCAGATGGGTAACTCACTGGAACGTTTCGAAAAGCTCGCCAATCCCAATCCCGCCCCCTCCTGATTTTTCCTGATAAGAGGCAGCACGGTCCGGTTAGAAAAAGCATTTTGTCCCCAGGTTGCGCTTGAGAACGTGATGAATATCTGGCAATCCTCCCACAAACTTTGCCTGTAGGAGATATACGGAGGTCCGACCTGCGCTATCCTCCGCCAGGATCTCAGACTTGACATTACCCCCACCCCTACTTAAGACTAGTAAAAATAACTGGTTGCAGGGCAGGCCGGGTGCCTTTCCACTATTGACCGTTCACTCGGGCTCGGTTTCGGCGCTTCATGTTGGCGCAATCGAGACCTTACCCCGAGATGATTAAGCTGGCCGCTAAGCTCGAGGACCAGCAAGGGCTGAAGATTACCGCGGTCAGAAACGAAGAGCGTGGACTGAATGTGTGGCGGATTCGCAAGGTTAAGCTGGACGTGTTGGTGGATTCTTCTATTTCCTCCTGCTTCGTGTACGTCTGCTATCCCGAGGCGGACATCGTTCGGTTGGCGCTGGATATCGCCCGGGTGCCAGCCCAGAAGGTAGTCTATATCGAAAACACCCTGGTGTTCGCCGAGGTTCACCAAGGCCTCTGTATTCAAGGCAGCCATCATTCAGGAATGGACACGACCCAATCCAGACCGGAGACATTGGAACTGAAATAATGAACGCACCGTTCAAATCACTGATTCATATCAGGATCAAAAACGTTGGGGGAGGGCAACGTTCCGGCAAACAGGAGACAACCGGCACATGAGCAAAGCAGGCGAGGGCAAGATTGGATTGCGAGCGGTAGTTGCCATCGGCATCGGTGGGATGGTCGGGGGCGGGATTTTTGCGGTACTGGGGTTGGCGGTGCAACTGGCGCACGGCGGCACGCCAGTGGCCTTTGCGCTGGCGGGCGCGGTGGCGCTGCTGACGACATATTCTTACGCCAAGCTTTCCGTCGCTTATCCGAGTCGCGGTGGAACCGTAACCTTTCTCAACCGGGCCTTCGGCGCCGGCATGTTCACCGGCAGCCTGAACGTGTTGTTGTGGCTGAGTTATGTGGTGATGCTGTCGCTGTATGCGTTTGCGTTTGGCAGTTATGGTGCGACGTTTTTGCCAGAGGCATGGCAGGCGGTCGGCAAACATGCGTTGATTTCACTCACCGTGATCATGATTACCGGGCTGAACCTGCTTAGCGCCGAGTTGATCGGCAAAGCGGAGGTCTGGATCGTGGGATTGAAAGTGGTGATCCTGTTGTTCTTCGTCGGTGCGGGCCTTGCCGGCGTCAAGACCTCCCAAATCGCGCCAGGCTCATGGTCGCCGTCGCTGCAGTTGGTGGCGGGCGGAATGATCATCTTTGTGGCCTACGAGGGGTTTGAGTTGATCGCCAATACCGCACACGATGTGCGGGACGCGGCGCGGACGCTGCCGCGTGCCTACTACATCTCGGTCGGGTTCGTGATCGCCTTGTACGTGCTGGTGGCGCTGGTCACGGTGGGCAATCTTGCGGTGGACAAGATCGTGGCGGCCAAGGATTATGCCCTGGCGGAAGCGGCTCGACCATTTCTCGGGCAGGCCGGCTTCAAGCTGATCGCAGTTGCGGCGATGTTATCCACCGCTTCCGCGATCAACGCCACGCTCTACGGTTCAGCGCGGTTGAGTTATTCTATCGCGCACTCCGGCGAATTGCCGGCAGTGCTGGAACGGAAAGTTTGGAGTGAGCCGCTGGGGGGGCTATTGATCACTGCCGGGCTAACGCTGGGCGTGGCCAACGTCTTTGACCTGACCAGCATCTCGACGATGGGCAGCGCTGGGTTTCTGTTGATCTTCGCGGCAGTCAACATCGCCAACACCTTTCAGGCGCCTCAGACCAACAGCCGCGGCTGGATTTCGGCGGCCGGGGCCGCGGCGTGCCTGGCTGCATTGGGCGCGTTAGTTTGGCAGACGGCGCGGACCGGGCCCGGCAAGTTGTGGGTGCTGGCGGCGCTGGTCGCATTGGCGGTGATGATTGAGGGCGGTTACCGGCTAGCTAAACGGGAGATCCGATTGCATGAATAATCAACCGACCCAGCGGCTCCAGGACATCCGCTCTATCTAAGACCCTGGCGGCAGGTAAAGTTTTAATCCCAAGTGTCGTGCCTTGTCTGAGCTTGGTTTAATGATGCTCAGTTCAAATCTTGGTCATTCCCGATGACGCACCCTTCAGTCTTAGACGTCCTACCCCGCCCTCAATTCCCTTCCACCGTCTCGCTCGGCGGCGCTGCCGGGGGGGGCCGGTTTCCCCCGGCGCTCGCTGAAGCGCTGCGTGATGACGTAGAATACCGGCACAAACGGGATGGCCAGGAGGGTCGAGGCCAGCATGCCGCCGAAGACCACGGTGCCGATGGCCTGCTGGCTGGCGGCGCCGGCGCCGCCGGCGACCATGAGGGGCACCACCCCGAGGATGAAGGCGAAGGAGGTCATGATGATGGGCCGGAAGCGGCGGCGGGTGGCCTCGACCGCGGCCTCGGTGATGGACATGCCGTCTGCCCGCAGCTCCCGGGCAAACTCCACCACCAGGATGGCGTTTTTGCTGGCCAGGGCGATCATCAACACCAGGCCCACCTGGGTATAGATGTTGTTGTCGAAGTCCCGGACCATCAAGCCCAAGAGGACCCCCACCATGGCGATGGGCACCACCAGAATAACCGCGGCCGGGTTAAACCAGTTTTCGTATTGGGCCGCCAGGACCAGGAAGACCAGGGTGATGGACAGGGCATAAATGAAAAAGGCCTGGTTGCCCGCCAGCTGCTCCTGGAAGGAGGTGGCGGTCCAGTCGTAGGACATGCCCCGGGGCAGGGTATGCTGCGCTACCTGTCCCATCAGTTTAATGGCCTCGCCCGAGCTGAAGCCCGGGGCCGCCCCCCCGAATATGGAGGCGGCGGGATAGAGGTTGTAGCGGGTGACTAATTCCGAGCCCAGGGTCCGGTTGACCTTCAGGAGGGTGCCCAGGGGCGCCATTTCCCCTTTGAGATTACGGACGTAGAGGCTCTTGATATCCTCGGGTTGCAGGCGGTAGGCCGCGTCGGCCTGGACGTAGACCTGGAATACCTGGTTGAACTTGTTGAACAGATTGACATACGTGGACCCCAGGTAGGCCTGGAGGGTTTCGAAAACGTTGTTCAGGGGAATATTCAGCGACTCGGCCTTGGTCCGGTCGATGTCAAGATAGAGCTGGGGGCTGCGGGCGCTGAAGGTGGTGGCCAGGCCTCCCAACCCGGACTGGCCGGTTGCGGCCCGGATGACCTCCATGGTCCCCTTCTCCAGTTCGGCCAGCCCCAGGCTGCCGCGGTCCTCAACCATCATCTGGAAGCCGCCGGCCTGGCCCAGGCCGGCGATGGCCGGCGGTACCAGCACTACGGCCTGGGCGTCCTGGATGCTGAATAACTCCCGCTGCAAGGCGCCGACGATATTGGCCTGGGTCAACTTGGACCCCCGCTTGCTCCAATCCTGGTAAATCACGAAGGTGGTCATGACGTTGGAGACGTTGGTGGCGTCCAGGATAGAGAACCCGCCCACGCTCACCCAGGCCTCGACCCCCTGGGTGCGCTTGAGAATGGCATCTATCTGGTCCGAGACCCGTTTGACCCGGGGTTGGGCTGCGCCTTCGGGCAGCCGGGCGAACACCATGGCGTAGCCCTGGTCTTCCGTGGGCAGAAACCCGGTGGGCTGCTGGGTAAACCGCCAGCCGGCCAGAATGATGACCGCAACGAACACTATCACCATGAGGGTCGTGCGCTCGACCATCCACTGAATGAGGACGACGTAGGTGTGCTCCACTTTGCCATAGCCCTTATTGAACCCCCGGAAAAACCAGTTGGGCTCTTTTTTTACATGGGGGCGCAACCAGAGGGCGCACTGGGCCGGCTTCAGGGTCAGGGCGTTGATGGCGCTGATGATGGCGGTGGAGGCGATGACCAGGGCGAATTGCCGGAAGAGCTGCCCGGTGATGCCTGGCATGAAGGCGGCGGGTATAAAAACCGCGGTGAGCACCAGGGTGATGCCGAGGATCGGTCCGGTCAACTCACCCATGGCCTTGATGGCCGCTTCGCGCGGCTGGAGGCCTTTCTCGATGTAAACCGAGGCGTTCTCGACGACGACGATGGCGTCGTCCACCACGATGCCGATGGCCAGAATGAGGGCGAACAGGGTCATCAAATTGACCGTGAACCCCAGCAGGGCCATGGCGGCGAAGGCGCCGATGATGGTCACCGGCACGGTGGTGGCCGGGACCAGCATGGCCCGCCAATTTTGCAGGAACACCATGATGACGATGAGCACCAGGATGCCGGCTTCAAACAAGGTTTCATAGACCGAGTGAATGGCCTGACCGATGAACTTGGTGGTGTCATAATGGATGGCGTATTTCATGCCTTCCGGGAAGGTCTGGCTCATATCCACCATGGCCGCGTCGACCTCTTTGCCGACGTCGATGGCGTTGGCCCCGGGCAGGGCGAAGACCATGATCTGGGCGGCTTGCTTACCGCTGATGCCGCCGAAATTGCTGTAAAACTGCTGGTCCAGATCGACCCGGGCTATATCTCTCACCCGCACCAATTGTGCAGTTTCACCTTGCTGGCTGCGCACGCTCTTGACGATGATGTCTTGGAACTGCTTGGTGTCGGCCAGCCTGCCTAAGGCGTTGACCGTGAACTGGAAGGTTTGATCGGGCGGCACCGGCGGGGCCCCCAGCCGGCCCGCCACCACCTGGACGTTCTGCTGTTGGATGGCGTTCACCACGTCCAGGGTGGTCAGGTTGTAGTACTTGAGCTTGTTGGGGTCCAGCCAGACCCGCATGCTGTAGGGGCCGGCCCCGAACACCTGGATCTGGCCCACCCCAGCCAGACGGCCCAGGGGGTATTGCAGGTTGATGATGGCGTAGTTGGAGAGATAGGTGGCATCATAACGGTCATCGTCGGTGTAGATGCTGATCACCTGCAAGATGTTGGTGGAAACCTTGCGCACGGTGACGCTCTGGGCCTGTACCGTCTCGGGAAGCTGGGCGGTGGCGCCGTTAACCATGTTTTGTACCAGGGTCAAGGCGGCATTGAGGTTGGTGTCGACTGCGAAGGTCACGGTAAGGGTGTAATTTCCGGAACTGGAACTGGTGGAGGACATATAGATGGAGCCTTCCACGCCGTTGACCGCCTGTTCGATGGGGATGCCCACCGTGTTGGCGATGACCTCGGCGCTGGCCCCGGGATAACTTGTGGTCACCTGGATGGTGGGCGGCACGATTTCGGGATACTGCGCCACCGGCAGAATATACAGACACACCAGTCCCAGAATGATGGTGACGATGGCGATGACGTTGGCGAAAATCGGCCGATCGATGAAAAATTCGGAAATCATGGGGCGGCTTTCTTGAGCTGCCCGCCGGGGGCCGGGGGCGGTGGCGGTTCCGAGTTCGGGGCCGAGGCCTTGACGGGAGTCACCTGTTTACCGGGGATAGCCATGAGGAGCCCGTTGGTGATGACCCACTCCTGCCCCTTCAGGCCTTCGGTGATGACAGTCAGGTCCTTGACTTCGGTACCGAGTTTGACGGCCCGGCGCTGGACGATATTCTTGTCGTCCACCGCCAGCACGCAGGGACCCAACTGGTCGAAGCCGATGGCCACCGTGGGAACCAGCAGGGCGGACTTGTTATGGGTCACCGGGACGCGCAGCTTGGCGAACAGCCCCGGCAGCATCAAGCCCTTGGGATTGGGAAAGACCCCCCTGAGGGTCAGGGTGCCGGTGGTGGCGTTGAGGCTGATGCTGGCGAAGTCCAGGGAGCCTTGGTGAGGGTAGCCGTCCTCATTGGCCAGACCGAGGTACAGGGGGATGTCCTTGCGAATAATGGCACCCACCGATTCCTTGGTATCCTGGGTGATCTCCAGGAGCTGCCGCTCATTAATGGTGAAATAGACATAGAGGGGATCGATCTGGTCGACATCGGCCAGGAGGGTGGCTTCGCCGGCGCCCACCAGGTTGCCGGGGTCTTTCAGCCGGCGGCCGATGCGGCCGACGAAGGGCGAGGTTACCTTGGTGTAGCTCAGGTTGAGCCGGGCCAGGTCGCGTTGGGCCTCGGCGGACATGACCGCGGCCTGGGCCGCATCCCGCTGGTAGAGCCAGTTGTCCACATCCGTCTGGGCCGCGGCCTTCTGGGCCACCAGCTTGGTGAACCGGGCATATTCGGTCTTGGCATGGAAGAGTTTGGCCTTCTGGGAGAGAATCTCCGCCTCAGCCTGCTTGAGTTTGGCCTCATAGGTGTTCTGCTGGATCAGAAACAGCAGTTGGCCTTTCTGGACCCGGTCGCCGTCTTTGAAAAAGACCTTCTCCAGGTAGCCCTCGACCCGGGCCTTGAGCTGCACCGTGTTGATGGCCTGGGTGTTGCCGGTGAATTCAAAGTAATCGGTCACCGGCTGCGTCACCGGCTGACTGACCGTGACCTTGGGCGGCGGCGGCGGCACGAAGGCATTTTTGTCGCCACAGCCGGGGCTCACCACCAGGATCGCCAGGCTTAGCATCGCGGCCAGGGCGCGGCGGCGCGGCTGTGTCGCCGGCCTGCCTGCCGCTTTTCCAGTTCCGGCCACACCGAAGCTCATCATGGACCACCACCTCATCTCGGCACTGCTGAGTTGAAAAGTTCAAAGTTCAAGATTCAAAGTTATTGTAGGGTGCGCACCGCGCACCAGGCGGGCGGTGGTGGTGCGCGGTGCGCACCCTACATGGCGGGCAGTGCCCGCCCTTCAAGCTCGGGTTACCCGTGGGTTCCCAAGTGCAACTTGGAAACCAGGACAATACGGTTCTCCCTCTTACCAGTCCGGGGCGCGAATCAGGCGGCCTTGACCTGCCGGGGACGGCGCCACCGCCACCGCCGCCGGGGCCAGCAGGCGGCCCCAATTGGTGCGTTTGGCCATGGTTTCTCTGATCTCCGCCGGCACGAAATCCTGCCCTTCCCGAATCTCCCAGCCGCCCCCCAGAGCCCGGTAAACCCCCACCAGATTCCGGGAGATGTCTCCCAGGGTAGTGGCCAGGCTGTCCTGCTCGTTCAACAGGGCCTGCTGGGCCGTCAGGACGGTGGTGAAATCGGTGATGCCCTCCCGGTACTGGATGACCGCCAGCTCCAGGGACCGCATCGCCGCGCTCGTGCTATCCGACAGAAAACTGGCCCGTTCCTGGGCCTTCAGGAACGCCACCAGGCTGTCCTCCACCTCCTGCTGGGCTTTGAGGACCGTGTTCTGATAGGTGATGAGCAACTCCTGAAACTTGGCGTCCTGGAACCGGACGCTGTTGGTGATTTGCCCGTAGTTAAGGATATTCCACTGCACGGTCGGACCCATGGAGCCGGCCCGGTTGCGCCAGTTGAACATGTCAGCGAGGGTGGCCGTTCCCACATCAGTGGCTTGGGGCCCAAAGGTCCCGGTGAGGGAAAAAGCCGGAAAGAGTTGCGCCTTGGACACCCCGATTTGGTCGCATTGGGCCGCGGCCCGAAACTCTGCGGCCCGGATGTCCGGCCGCCGCCGGATCAGTTCGGCGGGAATTCCCACCGCCACCTGGGGCGGCGGCGCCGGAATGACCGCTTTACCCTTAAACAGATTCGCCAGATCATGCGGCGGCAGGCCCAACAGCACCGACAGGGCGTTCTTGGTCTGGCGCAACTGGGTCTCTATGGTGGGGATAGTCGCCTGGGTGTTGGCCAGAATGGTCTTGGCCTGTTCCACGTCCCGTTCCGAAGTGGTGCCGCCTGAAAACCGCGCCTGGGCGATTTGCAGGCTTTCGGTCTGGATGCGCACGTTTTCGTGGGCGATGGCCAGCCGTTTTTCCAGGGTGCGCATGAGGATATAGCTGCTCGCCACATCCGCGGTCAGGCTGACCAGGACATTGTCATAATCGGCGATGGTCGCCTGGAGGCTGGCATCGGCGGATTGGATGGCCCGGCGAAATTTGCCCCAGAAATCTATCTCCCAGCTGGCGGTCAGGCCGATCTGGGATTGAGCCAGACTCATGCCTCCGAAAGACGATGAACTTTGGGGTGAACCGCCGACAACCCCACCGGGACTTACCCGTTGTTTTTGCAGCGAGCCGGTGGCTTGTTGGGACTGGGGATAGAGCTGGCCGGTGACGATACCCAGTTGGGCCCGGGCTCCCAGGACCCGCACCCCGGCAATCCGGAGGGTTAGGTTCTCCCGGTAGGCGGTGTCGATGAGCTGGTTGAGGGCCGGGTCTTTGAAGGCCTGCCACCAGTTTTTGTATTCTGCCGTCGCGGTGTGGACGCGCTTGTCACCGGTGTCCAGCCAGGTCTGCTCCACCTGGACCGGCGGGCGCACGTAGTCGGGCCCCACCATGGTGCAGCCCAGGACCAGCATGGCCAGGCCGGCGACCAGCCAAACCAGCCGGCCTACCCGGTTTGCTCTGGTTTCATCGCAGTTCAGTTCGGTGGCGGTTCGCAAAATCTGGCGTCACTTCCTTTCTGGCCCCTGAGGCTTCCTGCCTCCGCCAACTTTTGCCCATGGGCGCCTGCCCGGCAGGCCGCCCAGGAAAAGGCAATTTCCAGGGGGGAAATTCTCTTGGGCACCATTGTATGGCACATTCGCCCCAAATTCCAAAGGAAAAACAGCGCTGCCGCCATGATTCTTTGCGCCGGGGAGAGGTTGACGGATGCCGGATCAAGCCTTATTTGATTACAAGACGGGGTTTTCCTTGGCAGTAGTATTTGTAGGGTGCGCACTGCGCACCACCTGGCGAAGCAGAGCTTAGCCACCCATTGGCGTTACCCAGCCATGTCATGGTGCGCGGTGCGCACCCTACATGACTAATCAATTTAAGCCAGCCGGCATCGACCCGGCTGACCAGTAGCCGGGCGAGCCGGGAGACTTTGACTGTCGTTGTATATTTTAAGCCTTATCGGAAGGACACGAATTAAGGTTTAAGGGGAGTAGGGAGAGAAAGGGAGGGGAAGCACGAGTTCCAAAACCGCCCTCCCCTCAAATTCCCGGCGGAAAGGAGCCAGCATGACTACGTATTTGATCATCGGTAACGGTGTGGCGGGTAATGCCGCGGCGGAAAATATTCGAAAACATGATGCGGAAGGCAAAATTATCGTCTTTTCCCGGGAGTCCCGGCCTTTTTACTATGTGCCTGCCCTGCCGGAATACCTGGCGGGGGAAAAGGCGGCGGACCAGATCACCCTGCATCCGCAAAGCTGGTACGACCAGCGCCGTATCGACCTCCATCTGGATACCCGGGTGACCCAGATCGACGCGGCCCAGAAATTTGTCGAGACCGACCAGGGGCAGCGTTTCCCTTTCGACCAGCTTCTTTTGGCCACCGGCGGCAAATCATTTATTCCGCCGATGCAGGGGGCGGATTCTCCCGGAGTGTTTAGTCTGAAAACCCTGGCCGATGCCGACCGGATCAAAGCGGCCGCGGCGGGAGCCAAGACCGTGGTGTTGATCGGCGGCGGCCTCCTGGGGCTCGAGGCCGGCAACGGCCTGCGCAAGTTGGGCCTGAAGGTAATAGTGGTGGAGTTTTTTCCCCGGCTGTTGCCCCGGCAGATGGACGCGGCCGGCGCCGCCATCCTGGCGCGGCAGCTGGAGGACATGGGCTTTACCTTTTACCTGGGGGCCAAGACCCAGGCGATCGCTCCCGGCCCGGATGGCCTGACGGTCAACCTCGAAAGCGGGGAGAAGCGCAAAGGTGACCTGGTGCTCATTTCCGCCGGGGTGCGGCCTGACCTCTCCCTGGCCCAGGCCCTGGGGCTGGAGATCGACAAGGCCGTCAAGGTGGACGACACTATGAAAACCTCCCGGGACGGGATTTACGCCGCCGGGGACCTCGTCGAGCACCGGGGACGGTTTTACGGTATCTGGCCCGCGGCCATGGAGCAAGGCGCGGTGGCCGGGGCCGCCATGGCGGGGCAGATAGCACAATACGACGGCACGCTGCCGTCCAACGTCCTCAAGGTGGCGGGGATTGACCTGATGGCCGCCGGCGACATCGATGCCGACGGCAAGCTGGAAGCTTTCGTCCACCAAAATGAGGCCCAAAAGACCTACCGCAAATTGGTGCTCCAGGATAACCTCCTGGTGGGCGCCATTCTCCTGGGCGATATCCGGGGCAGCGCTGAAATCCAGGCGGCCATCAAAAAGAAAATCGACGTCAGCCGTCTCAAAGGCGAGCTGGCTCAGGCGGATTTTGACTTTAAACGCTTGCGGTAATATCGGGCCAAATTGTGGGGCCTGGGACCGCAATCGAGACACCATCTGCATCGAGAACAATCGACCGCGAAAAAAAGGAGAAGGTTATGGAACTGCCCGTATATGTCACCGTGGAGGAAGTGCAGCGTGTCTGTCAGGCCCTGAAAATCCGGGACTGGACCCAACTGGCGGAGGCCAAGGTAACAACCGAAGAGGCCAGGGCGATTCTTCAGGAGGTCAACACCGAGGGCATGCCCATCCCCCTGGTGGATTTTGTCATCGGCCTGGAGGTGGAACTGGAACACGGCACCCGCTTCGCCGATGCCAACGTCACTAACAACCATCCCCTCCTGACGGGCAAGATCGTTCTGGCCCACCTCAAGGAGACCATGGATTATTACCAGCGCCTGGACGTGGCCGAATTGGAAGGAGACCTCCTCAAAGCCATGGTGGCCAAAGATTTGGCCAAGGCCGCGGATAAATACCGCAAGCTCCTGAAGGCCAAACTGGCCCTGTCTGAGGCGGAATTCCGCGAGATTCCGTAGAAGAAAATACGAGGAAAGGGCCGGGGGTTTTTTGTTTTTCTGTAAGGGTTTCTACCCGCCCCCGGCTTAGGGCGCCGGCTTCCGGGGCCGCTGCAGCCGGGGGCCGGACCGATGGGCGAGGACCGGCGAAAAAGGATGAGGCGTCGCCTAACCGTCCAGGGTTCGGTCTACTTCCGCGGCCAATTTGGCGATGCGTTTCTGAATCGTCTCCAGTTCCTGGGTCAGCATTTGGGCCCGACACCTCAGATCGGCCAGTTCCTCTTTTGGGGTAGCATACGACCTGGCAGCCGGGATATCCCACCACATGGCCGGACCATAGCCGGGGAACTCGTACTCGCCCCCCGAGTCGTAATCCCGCCAATTTCTGTTGCGCCGGAGCCCGCGGCCCCACGGTCCCATCCCGTTGAAACCTGGCATATCCAAATCCTCCGGGAGTATGGAATAATTGACAAGCATCGGGCCGACACCCGACCCGGTCCCCTCAACTTTCATTGTCGCACTTTTGTGCAGAATCTATAATAATAGTGATCGGCCCTCTTTGTCAACGGCAGACCGATGTTTTATTATTACAAAGTTTATCGCCGAGGTCCTACAATTCGCGGCTGCAGTCATCCAACGTCCCGGCCCTCCGGGTATTTTCATCGGGTCCCAGCCGATTCTCTTGCCAGATACGGGGAAAATAGGATATAAGCAATATGATTTCATTAATTAAGTTGGTAAATGAGCCATGAGAAACTTCTTGCGGAGTAGTTGTTTTGGGGATCAGGGCCGTCTGTGGCTGGTTCTCCTTGCGAGTGCGGTCATCCTGCTGTTCGGATGCCAGGCCCGAGAGGCCCCGTTGAACCCTGGGATCGCCACCTTCAAGCAAGAACTAAAGAGTTGCCTTGACAGTATCGCCATCACCCTGCTGGACCCGGTCGCCAGGAAGGACATAGCGGGCGTTAAAGCCGCCCTGGAGAAAGTCGATTCTCCGGCTGTGAAGTTGTGTCGCATGTGTCCTTTTGAAATCGTGGTGTTGGACCCCTCCGGCAAGATTCTGTCGGCATACCCCGTCAAAGGGGACGGCAAGGCGAAAGATTACTCCAGCTATGACTTGGTGAAAAAAGCCATCAGCACCAAAAAGATCCAGCAGCAGGGGTTATTCCTACCGGAGGGTTCCAAAATCTATCTCGTCTGCGCCCCTCTCATCCGCCAGGATGAATTGATCGGCCTGGTGGCCATCGCCATCAGCTCCGCGGACGCGGAAAAGAGGTGGAACCTCACGGAAAAGGATTTCCTGGCCCTGGATTTTAATACCTGAGCGCCGCCCCAGCGGATGCTTGAGAGCCACAAGATCGGACCTTCCTCCCGTGACAGGTCCGGAACCTTTCCCCGCACGCAAAGGAAAACGCCAGAGTGCCAGGGCACGGCCACACCATTCAGGTAAGCGGCGATAAAGGGAAACAGGTTACTTTCACCGTGTCCGGCCGAATTGCCCTGGATAACCTGGAATCCTTCATCGTCGAGACCCAAGACCACCTGCAGGAGATGATTCCCGCCAGTCTCACGGTGGACCTGGCCGGCGTCGAGTTCCTGGACAGTGCCGGGGCGTTGGCCCTGATGGAACTGGAAAGCAACGCCCGGGGCCGGTCGGTGATCTTTGAGTTCGCCAACCTCACCGACAAGGCCCGGGGGATTATGGGGCTCATCGACCCGCAAGCCCTCATCACCCCGCCGCTCATCTCCGATCGCCAGACCGGCAATATCTTGGAACGGTTAGGTGAGGCGACCCGCAAGGTCCTGGACGACTACAAGCGAATGTTGACCTTCCTGGGGGAACTCCTGGGGGCATTGACCCACGCTCTCTTTCATCCCCGGGCAGTGCGGTGGGACGACGTGGCCTTCTACATGAAGCGCGCCGGCGTGGACGGGCTGCCCATCGTGGGCCTCATCAGCCTCCTCCTCGGCCTCATCCTGGCCTTCATGTCGTCGCTCCAGCTCAAGCAGTTCGGAGCCAACATTTATGTGGCCTCCCTGCTGGCCATCTCCATTGTCAAGGAACTGGGGCCGATTATGACCGCCATCCTGGTGGCCGGGCGGTCGGGATCGGCCTTCGCGGCGGAGATCGGCACCATGATGATCAACGAGGAAGTGGACGCCCTCACCACCATGGGTTTCAGCCCCGTCCGGTTTCTGGCCGTCCCCAAGGTCCTGGCGACCGTAATCGTGGTGCCCCTCCTCACCCTCTATGCCGACTTCTTCGGCATCCTGGGCGGTCTGATCGTGGGCATCGTGGGGTTGGACCTGACGGCCTACACCTACTTGAAGGAAACCCAGACCAGCCTGAGCCTGATGGACATCATCACCAGCCTGATCAAATCCGGGTTTTTTGCCGTGATCATCGCCGGGATCGGCTGCCAGCGCGGCTTTGAGGTCAGGGGCGGGGCCGAAGCGGTGGGGGCTGCCACCACTTCCGCCGTAGTGTCGGCGATTTTTTTGATCATTGTCACGGATTCGGCCTTTGCCCTGGTCTTTCAGTATCTGCACATCTGAGGTGAGAACATGACACCGGAGCCCCTTATCGAGACCTCAAAGCTGACGGGGGCAACCACGGCAAGTCCTGCTGCAACATCTGAAACGCCGGTCATCGTCGTGGACCAGCTCACGGCCCGCTTCGGAGACAATACCATCTTCGACAAGGTGAGCTTCAAGGTTAATCGAGGCGAAATCCTGGTGATCCTGGGAGGCAGCGGCTGCGGCAAGTCCGTCCTGCTGAAACACATGATCGGCCTCTATAAACCCGCCAACGGCCAGGTCCTGGTCAACGGCGTCGACATCAACACCGATGACGAAAGTATTTTGCGCCAGGTGCGCATGGACCTGGGGGTGCTCTTTCAGTCCGGGGCGCTCTTCGGTTCCATGACCCTGGCGGAAAATGTGTCCCTGCCCATCCAGGAATACACCGACCTGGATGGGGGTACCATCGAACTCATCGTCAGGATGAAGTTGGGCCTGGTAAGCCTGGCGGGTTATGAAAACCACCTGCCTTCGGAGATCTCCGGGGGCATGCAGAAGCGGGCGGGGTTGGCCCGGGCCATGGCCCTGGACCCCACGATCCTGTTCTTCGATGAGCCTTCCGCCGGGCTGGATCCCATCACCTCGGTGGAGTTGGACAACCTGATCAAAAGTATCAATGCCGGTATGGGAACCACCATGGTAATTGTCACCCACGAACTGGAGTCCATTTTCAACATCGCCCACCGGGTGATCATGCTGGACAAGGAGGCCCGGGGCATCATTGTCGAAGGCGATCCCCGGGAGTTGAAGGACCACTCCACCGACCCCCGGGTGCTGAACTTTTTCAACCGCCGGCCAACCGCCGGAGTCGCGCCCGAAGGAGCGTAACATGGCCAGGCAAAAAACCAATATGATCATCGGGCTCTTTGTGATCCTGGGCCTGGTCATGGGCGTCGTCGCCATCATCTGGGTGGGCGCCACCAGCTACTTTCAGAAGGGGGTGACTTACATCAGCTATTTCGACGAGTCGGTGCAAGGCCTCCAGCTAAATTCCGCCGTCAAGTTCCGCGGCGTTGATGTGGGATTGGTGGAAAATATCCGGGTGGCCGCCGACAACCGCCACATTGGCGTGGTCATAAAGGTCAACATGAAGGAAGACCTGCAAAAAAATTACGTGGCGCAGCTCAAATCCGCCGGGATCACCGGCATCATGTTCGTGGAACTGGACCTCATCAAGCCTGGGGACCCGAACTTTTTACCCAAGATCGACTTCCCGTCGGAGTATCCCATCATTGGGT
The DNA here is from genome assembly GCA_030655955.1 of Deltaproteobacteria bacterium. Lineage (GTDB taxonomy): Bacteria > Desulfobacterota > Desulfobaccia > Desulfobaccales > 0-14-0-80-60-11 > 0-14-0-80-60-11. Next base: position 4,076 of record JAUSOZ010000247.1, on the reverse strand, counting down.
CCCGCCCCTCCGAGATGCAGAGGCTGGTGGCCGGCGCCAACGAAGTCGTGGAAAAGTTCAATCAGATTGACGCCAAGGGCATCTCCGACCAGTTGATCAGCACCACCAAGTCCCTGGAAGAGGTGATCAAGGGCAAGCAGATGACCAGCATCCTGACCCGGGTGGATGCCGCGGCCGCCAACCTGGACCGGCTCACCGCCCGGGCGGATAAGATGCTGGGCGAGGCCGGTCTGGATAAGACCCTGGCTGAGGCCCGGGAGACCATCAAAGGGGCAAAGGCTATGCTGGCCACGGTCAACGCCCAGATCATGGACATGCAACTTCCGGCCACGCTGGGGAAAGCCCGGGAAATCGCGCGGGAACTGCAGGCTACCAGCCAAAATCTGCGGCAAAGTTCCGAGACCCTGGAGATGTTTTTCCAGAAAGTTTATGATTCCCCCTCGGACCTCTTTTTCAGCAAGCCCCCCAAGAAAAGGTGGAATGAATGAAGGCCATGACTGCCCCGATGTATAAGCCTCTTCCCCCGCAGCCACCCCGCCCGGGCCGGTTGACGATACGGCCCTGGCTCCTTTGGCCGCTGGCGGCCCTCCTGGTTGCGTGCCTGGGCGGCTGCACCAAGCCCCCGATGCTGGTAAACCAGTACATCCTGGAATATCCGGCCCCGGTTACGGGCCGCAAGGCGAAGCTCCCGGCGGCCGTCAAGGTGGAGCTGTTCTCCGTGGCCCAGACCTTTAACACCTACGCTATGGTCTACCAGCCCCAACCCTTCCAGAGCCAGTCCTATAATTACAGCCGCTGGCGCGCCAATCCCGGCTACCTGGTCACCGACTATCTCATCCGGGATTTAAGGGAATCAGGCCTCTTCAAGGCGGTGTTTGGGCCGGACAGCAGCGCTAAGCATCGCTTCAAGCTCGAGGGGGGCGTGGCGGAATTTCAGGAAGTCGATGCCGCCGACGGCTGGAAGGCGTCCCTGGCCCTGACGGTCACCCTCCTGGATACTACCCAGCAGGAACTGCCCCAGCGGGTGGTGTTCCAGAAAAATTACCGGGTCCTGGAACCCCTGCCGGAGAAAACCCCCCAGGGATTGGCCCAGGGGATGAGCCGGGCCATGGAGCAGGTCTCGGCCCGGATCATCAATGACACCTATGAGGCCGCCCGCAACCGCACCGCCGGCAAATAGTCCTTGTAACCCTTTGGGGTCATGCAGGACATCTCTGGACGCCCACGCCAGGCCGTACGTTTAGGTGCGCCCGGTTGGGGTGGAACCCCATGGCTCCTCCAGTCGGCTTACCTGCCATTTTTCGAGCATCAGCTCCAGATCAATCTCCTTCTCCAGGCACGTCAGGCGAATCGCCTCCAGGTCCTCCGGCGTGGCGGCCCGGGCCAGGAGACTGGACAAGCACTGGCTCAAGGGGGCGCTTCTGACCAAAGGGGCCTCCGGGCTCAGCTTCTCCAGGCAATGCCCGAAACGGCTGTTTCAGGAGATGCAGGTCTACAAGGAGCACGGTCCGGGGACGGGACCACATCATTCGCTGGATGCGCCCCGGTACTTCTTTATAGGGTGGCAGGAGCATGACCATGTCCGCAAGCGAACACCCTTGGGGGTATAAGAAAAGAGGGAAGTGGGCGCCGTTGTGGGCTGAGCAGCAGCATGACGGTGTCCTGAGATTGCCTAAATGAGGAGCCCTATTAAATCTACACCGCAAATTCCAGTAGGAAGGGCAGTTTCCACTTCCCATCCGGTGTTCTCCAATAGCTGCTTGACCTACGCTTTGAACTCGATCCCACTCATCTCCGAGAAGTTTGCTGGAAACTATTTCCCGCGCCGAGGGGTCTTCGCCGGCTCCGGCGGCTTTGTGCCGAAAAGACCGAAAAGCTCTTCACTGGTCAGCGCCGACTTTAGATCTATCGATACTCCGTCCACTAATTCGTCAAACAGGAGTTGCTTTTCTCGCAGGACATGGTCGATCCTCTCTTCAATGGTGCCTTCAAGGATGTACCGGTATACATGGACCGGAAAGGTTTGCCCGAGACGATGGGCCCGGTCTTCGGCCGGACGCTCGACGGCGGGATTCCACCACCGGTCGAAGTGGAAAACGTAAGAGGCGTTTTGTAGATTTAAACCCTGCCCCCCGGCGCGGGATATCGAACATTGCCGCACTGCCCGTTTGGGCGGACAGGTGGAAGTCTGCAGCCATGGCTGCGGCTACCTGGCCATCTCCTACAACTCCTGCCGCAACCGCCACTGGAGGGCCGACTGAGGGGCAAGGTTCCCTGTCTTGAAGACCCGGTGCACTTCCAGCGCTTCATCAGGAAACTCAGACGAAAAAAGTGGGTCGTCTACGCCAACGGCAATTTCGATAGTTTCCAGAACGCCTATCATTACCTCAGCCGCTACACCCACCGGGTGGCCATCTCCAGCCATTGGCTGGTGAGCCTGGCTGGGGGGAAGGTCTCCTTCCGAGCCAGGGACAATAGCCGGCCCGGACACCAGAGGCTGGTGACTACCACCGCCCCGGAGTTTATCCGCCGGTTTCTGTGGCACGTGCTTCCTCCCCGGTTTGTCATAATCCGTCACTTCGGTCTCATGGCCCCGTGCAATGCCAAAACCAAACTGGAAAAAGCCCGTGCCCTCCTCAGCCTCCCAAAACCGCCGCACCTTAAAGAACCCGAGGACCAAAAGCTTGACACTCCGAGGGACCCCAAAACTTGGCAGGAAAGGCTGAAGGCGCTCACCGGCATTGATTTCACCACTTGTCCGAACTGCGGCCAGGGTAGGCTGCTCCGCTGCCGGCTGATCAGGAGTGAAGCTACCCTTGCACCCATCATATGGGATTCCTCATGAATAACTGAGGATAATTGGGGATAAGAAATGACAAGGAGGGATAGCTTGAAGTCAAGACGGTGCGTGACTTTCCCTCGAAATGGGACAATTCAGGAAACCCAGGGAATTGTCGGGTTATTTTGATGCAGATGTTAGTCATGTGTTAACAAGCTGGGGGGTGCCAGGTGGGGGATGGGACGAATCGTCCCACCAGGCCCCCTTCCATCCGGGGATGAACAGCCAGAGGAAAAAAATATTTTGACAAATACAAACCGTTCAGATATAAATAGTTAAAGCTGTTCGAGCATGAACTGTTTAAGTCTGATTAGGGGAGGTTGAGATGGAAAAGGTTAATTATGGGCATTTGATTTCTGTATCTGGGCGCTCGCCCCAGCAGGTGAAACGGTATGCGCTCGCCTTTTGCGGCGTAGACCCCAATGCAAGCGGGGGAAGGGGAATTACGAGGGAGTATGAAATAAACGATGGTTTTTATATATACCTCATAGGTGTTTTGGTGGCTGATTATGGGATGCAGCTTGGAGAGGCCAAAAGCCATATCTATAGGATCATTCCCGAACTGGACACCAGGGGCCTCCTGCCCTCTATCAGGTGGGATCGTCGCGATCCGGTGCCTCGCATTGTTTTGAGAATCCACCCCGGCCATGTGTACGAGTATCGCACGTACATCAAAAGAACCCCCGATGAAACCGAGAACTGGGATACGGGTGACCAGAACGTCGATGACCCGTACGTTGCGCGTTGGGTCCCGAAGGGAAAGATTGGCGATGCGACGCCTGGACCAGTGTTTGAAGTCCCCCTAACTGCCTACCTTGGCCACTATATTTTAACCTTACGGGGCCAGGTTTAAGGCACCGCTATCTCTTTTTTTGGGGACAAACCGATCTGGTGCGAACTGTTAAGGGACCCGGAGCAAAAATGGAGTCAGCTTCTGACAACATATCTGTTTACCAAGGAACCCTTTTCCGATTGCGACAACGGGGTTTTCCGGGAGGACGCCAAACAGATCGTCGGTCTCCATGCGGAGAAATGGTATGCGAAGATATCGCGGTGGGAAGTAGAGATCGTGTCATGCGAATCTAACCAGGGGACTGCACCGGGAGCCTGACATGCAACATGTGGAAACCCCAGCCCCTCCGCCAATCATATATGTGCACATGGAGTTTTACCGGGGAATCAAGGCCATCGCTACATTTCTGGGAGTACATGAGCGGACGGCTCAGGCCTTCCTGTA
>JAUSOZ010000245.1 GCA_030655955.1 Deltaproteobacteria bacterium | reverse complement strand
TAGGGGCGGTTCGCGAACCGCCCCTACAGCTCTTTCAGCCCCGATCCTTCTTGATCTCCTGGATCAGGGCCGGAATGATCTCGAACAGGTCCCCCACCAGGCCCACATCGGCTATCTGAAAGATGGGAGCCTGCGGGTCTTTGTTGATGGCCACGATGACGTCGGAGGATTGCATCCCCACCAGGTGCTGGGTGGCGCCGGAAATACCGCAGGCGATATAGAGCTTGGGTGCCACTGTCTTGCCGGTCTGGCCGATCTGTTGGGCGTAGGGAATCCAGCCGGCGTCCACCGCGGCCCGGGTGGCGCCCACCGCCCCCCCCAGTAAATCAGCCAGTTCTTCCAGCAGCTTGACATGCTTGGCCTCTTTGAGGCCCCGGCCTCCGGCCACGATGACCTCGGCGGCGTTGAGCGGAATGCGCTCCTTGATTTCCTGCACCGTGCTCACAAAGCGGCTGCGCCGCGGCCTCCCCAGGGCGGCCAGGTCCACCCGGATTACTTCCCCGTCGGGGGCGGCCGCGGGCAGCGCCGGCTTAAAGACGCCGGGCCGGGCCGTGGCCATCTGGGGATACGTCCGGGGGGTGATGATGGTGGCCATGATGTTGCCGCCGAAAGCCGGCCGCGTCTGGAGCAAGAGGCGTTTTTCCGGGTCGATGGCAAAGGCGGTGCAGTCCGCAGTAAGGCCGGTTTTGAGCGCTGCAGCCACCTGGGGGATAAAGGCCCGCCCCAGGTAAGTGGCTCCCGCCAGAATGATTTCGGGCTGAAATTTTCGGGCCAACTCGGTCAAGGCCGCGGCATAGGTCTCTTCCACGAAATCGGCCAGCAACGGGTGCTCCGCCAGATAGACCTGGTTCGCCCCGGCGTAGAGGAGGGCCTCGCTCAGGTGCGCCACCTCGTCCCCCAACAGGACCGCGGCCACCTTGACGTTGAGCACTTCGGCCAGGCGCCGGGCCTCCCCCAGGAGTTCAATGGTCACCGGGGCCAACTCGCCGCGGCGCTGCTCCGCCAGGACCCAGACGCCGTCGGGCGGCGTTTCGGGCCGGGGTGCCAGACCCTCGGTTTCGGGAACGGCCAGGGCCTCCACCTCGCAGACCTCGACGCAGGCGCCGCAAAGATTGCAGCCGTCGCCGATGACCAGGGTTTCACCCTCCAGCCGTAGGACCCCGAAGGGGCAGGCCTCCACACACTCGCCGCAGGCGATGCATTTATCAGAGTAAAATATCAGGCTCATATTTTAGCAGTCAGCAGTCAGCAGTTAGTAAAGAATCCCAACCTTGATGAACTCGAAAAAAGCGACCTCCGTGTAGGGTGCGCACTGCGCACCGTTCCGTATCGCCAGAACCGCCGAAGGGGTAGTTTTCCCGGGATTACCTGCCCTCCGTGGCCAACACCTTAGTCTTCTTCTTCAGATACCTTATCGACAGATAGAGAATCCCGCTGAAAATAAACAGCTTTACCCAGATGGGATCTATCATCAATTTTCCATAGTTGAACAGGCCGCCCAGCAATTCCAGGACCGTGAAGGTGGTGATGATGGCGAAAAAGGTGCCGTATTCCCGGACAATGGCCGATTTAAAGGAGAAGGGCAGGGACGGCGGCCGCCAATTCTTGAACTTCGGCATGATGGCGGGGGTCGCGTCGGCCCACTGCATGAAGACGTCGCCGAACTTCTGCCGCAAAAAGGCTTCTTCACGAAAGATGATCCGTTCATAGAAAATGGTAAAAAACAGGCAGATAATCGTGGTAAACCACACCGACTTCATGAACAGCGACAGCCCGAACCAGATGATAAAGTTGCCCAGATAAATGGGGTTCCGAACCACGGCGTACATGCCGGTGGTGTTCAGGACCTCGGCCACCTGGCCCCGGGTGTTGCGGCCCGAGGTCCCCCGGGGGACAAACCCGACGGTAAAAAAGCGCACCACCTGGCCCACCAGCGCCAGGGCCAAACAGCCGCCGTCCCAGGCCAGATTGAGCCCGCGGTCGGCAAAGGGATACCGGAACTGCACCAGGGCCAGGATGAATAACCCGGCCATGGCCAACGGCAGGTAACTTCTCCACTGGAAGAAGTATTCCCCGGTTGTCTCGAATTCTTCCTGTAAGGCCATGGATGAGGAGCCGTCAGCTTTTCGTAGGGTGCGTCACACGCACCATTTTTCTGGTTCCCAGGCTCAGCGTGGGAACGAGGACCGCAAAGTTTTCGTAGGGGCGGACCCATGTGTCCGCCCTCTTTAGGGCGCACACGCTGGTGTGCCGCTACAATTGCGCCTGCCTCTGCTCTTTCAGCCGCTGCCACAACCGCGCCGCCAGTTCCTCGGGGGCGCCGGTCCAGACTTCCGAAGTGCCCCGGGCGGGCGGGGGGAAGACCTTCACCACCTGGGTGAAGGAGCCGCTCAACCCCACGTCTGCGGCATCCAACCCGAGATCGTTGATGCCCCACACCGGGATGGCGGCTTTCTTGGCCTTGAGTTTGGCCTTGAAAGAGGGCACCCGGGGTTCGTTGATCTCCTTGACCACCGTAATCAGGGCCGGCAGAGTTGTTTCCACCGCGTCATAGCCGTGGTCCAGCAGACGTTCCACCGTGACCGCGCCGCCGTCATTGAAGGCCAGTTTCCGGGCCCAGGCCACGTAGGGGATGTCCAGGATGGTGGCCAGCATGGGGCCCACCTGGGCGGTGTCGCCGTCAATGGCCTGCTTGCCGCAGAAGATCAGGTCGGCGCCGCCTAATTTATCGACCGCCTTGGCCAAGGTCAGCGCCGTGGCCCAGGTGTCGGCCCCGGCAAAGGCCTTGTCAGACAAGAGCACCGCAGCGTCGGCCCCGAAGCCCAAGGCCTCTCGTAAGGCCACCTCGGCCTGGGGCGGCCCCATGGTGATGACCGTCACCGTACCCCCGTGGGCGTCCTTGACCCGCAGCCCCTCTTCCAGGGCGTAGAGGTCAAAGGGGTTGATGATGGCCGCAATGCCCTCGCGCTTTAAGGTATGGGTCACCGGGTCCAGGCGCACTTCCTGGGTTTCGGGCACTTGTTTGATGCAGACGATGATGTTTAACATTAGAGATTAAAAGTAAAACTTATAACTCTCCTCTGTATTCAATCGGCGATTTATCTATGCCTATATCTTTGCGAATTTCGTTAAGCGCAGAGAGTGCAAAGGAGCGCACTTCAGACCAAACATATTGATTTTGTCCATGAAAAATTTGTAGTAAATGGTCCATAAGCTTATCATATGCATCCATAACGTTTTGTGGTGCTAACATAGCTAAATAACCATAAAGCATCATTCTGTTACGATTAAATTTATCAAATTTAATGAGTGTATCCGGAGGTGGATTCTGAGTTATACTAATAACATCAAAATCAGCGAGTAAGTCGCTAACTGTGTTAATAACCAGCCTATAAATTTCGATTTTATCTTTATGCTCTTTTAAATATTTTTCTTTATATAATTCTAGGTCATGCTTAAGATTATCAATAGTTGTCTGGTTTTCCAATGTCAATTTTGCACGAAGCTCCTCCAGTTGGTGAGCATACCGTGCTCTATCGCTTTCCATAATCCGATTGGCCCAGATTTTTCCAAGCCAGCTAGATAGAGCAAGAATAATAGCCCCTGCTCCGCCAATCGATAGTAAGAAGGCGCCTATTAGATTAAATATTTCTGTGAAGGTCACTAAGTCTATCAACCTCGTTCCCAAGCTCAGCTTGGGAACCAGAAAAAAATCAAAGTAGGGTGCGCCTTACGCACCATTCTTGGCGCGTAAGACGCGCCCTATGGAAGACTATTTTTTCTTCGAGTATTCCTTATTCAACGCCAACCCGATGATGTTGCGCATGATCTGGTTGGTGCCTTCGAAGATCTGGAGGATCTTGGCGTCCCGCATCATCTTTTCCACCGGGTATTCCCGCATGTAGCCGTGGCCGCCCATGACCTGGACCGCGTCTATCGTGACCTGCATGGCCATGTCCGTGGCGAAGAGCTTGGCCATGGCGCCGTGTTTGGAGTAATCCTTGGGCTTGCTGTCGATATGCCGGGCCACGGAGTAGACCAACGCCCGGGCCGCCTCGATCTGGGTGGCCATGTTAGCGAGAAGGTGCTGCACCGCCTGGAAGGAAAAGATGGGGGCCCCGAACTGGTGCCGCTCCTTGGCGAAGGCCGCGGCTTCGTCCAGGGCGCTCTGGGCCAGCCCCACCGCCAGGGCGCCGGCCCCGGGACGGGCCAGATCCAGGGTCTTCATGGTGATGATGAAGCCCAGGCCTTCTTTGCTGATGAGGCGGTCGGCGGGAATGCGGCAGTCTTCCAGGATCACCTCCCGGGTGGTTGAGGCCCGGATGCCCATCTTCTTTTCTTTCTTGCCGAAGGAGATGCCGGGGTCGTTCTTCTCCACCAGGAAGGCCGAGGCCCCCCGCACCCCTTTGGTCCGGTCGGTGAGGGCGATGACGGTGTAGAATTCGGCTTCCCCGGCGTTGGTGATCCACTGCTTGGTGCCGTTCAGGACGTAAAAATCGCCGTCTTTCACCGCGGTGGTCTGGATGGCGGCGGCGTCACTGCCGGCCTGGGGCTCGGTCAGGGCAAAGGCGGCCAGGGCCTCGCCCCGGGCCATGGGCGGCAGATACCGGTGTTTCTGGGCGTCGGTGCCGTACAGCAGCAAGGGGTACGCCCCCAGGAAGCTGGCGGCATAGGTGGTGGCCACGCCCACGCAGCCTTCGGCCAGGGCCTCCAGGACCAGGACGTTCTCCAGGCACCCCAGTTCCATGCCGCCATAGGCCTCGGGGATGACCGTGCCGCAGAGATCGGCCTGGGCCAGGTCGGCCATGATGTCCCAGGGAAAAATCTCTTCCTCGTCCAACTGCGCCCGGATGGGTTTGATGCGTTCGTGGGCGATCTGGCGGGCCAGGTCCTGGAGCATCTGCTGTTCTTCGCTGAGCAGATAATCCATGGCCCCTTACTCCGCCGCTTTCGGGATCACCAGCCGGCCTTTGTAAAACCCGCAATGGGGACAGGCATGGTGGGACAAACGCGCCTCATTGCACTTGGGGCAGGTGGACAACTGCGGCGGGACCAGGGCATCATGCGAGCGTCGCATGTTCTTCTTCGAAATCGATTTCTTTCTCTTGGGTAAAGGCACGGGCTCTCTCCTTAAATTTTCAACTTTGCCAATTGGGCAAAGGGGGAATTAACGACATCGGTCGGGCAGGTGCAGGTTTCGCTCTTGAGATTGGCTCCGCAATGGAAGCACAGGCCCTTGCAGGCCTCATCACAGAGAGGTTTTAAGGGCAGCATGAGAATGATCTGCTCCCTTAACAGGCTCTCCAGGTCCACTATCTCCCCGGTATAATAGTCCAGGTCCAGGTCGTCCGGGCTCAATTCCTCTTTGGCGGCGGCGGTGGCGTGCACGGGGCCGGGCACCAGGAGGAGGTCGAAGTCGATGGCCGCCGGGGCGGAAAAGGGCTCCAGGCAGCGGCCGCAGGCCAGTTCAAGCTGGCCGGAGAGGCTGCCCCGAACCAGGATGTCGTAGCCGTGTTTCGACAGATGCACGTTCCCGGTTATCCGGGCGCCGGCAAATTCCAACCCCGGATCTTCTTCATGCCAGCGGGCAAACCACTCCGGGCCCAAATCGATGCCCACCGCCAGGCCTGTTTCGGGAATGGTCTTCAGATTAATTTGCAGGGTCTTTTTCGTTGTCATTACTGTATCATTGAGGCGAAGATAAACTCTTCCCCATATTTCTATATCCAAAAGAAAAGTATATATAAAAGCTTGCCCAAGTGTCAAGATTTTAAAGGAAGTTCGGGGATGAGCCGGGCCTTAGCCCGGGCCCTTTGCCCCTGGTCGAGAAGAGGCTTCCCGGGTTCCCGGCATAATAAAGAACTTGCCCTATTGCAATTGAGACTCAGTAATTATAAACTCAGGGAAATTTGTCCCCAGGAGAGGCTAAAGCCCGGCGATAACCCATGATCATTTCCCTCATCGGCCAGCCTAATTGCGGCAAGAGCACCATTTTCAATTACTTCAGCGGCTACAAGGCTGCGGTCTCCAACTTTCCCGGCACCACGGTGAAATACACCGTCAGCCAGGTGGTGTTCGAAGACGAAGAACTCACCTGCGTCGACCTGCCCGGGGTTTATTCCCTCACCTCCATTGACCCGGCGGAACGGGAATCCCGCAACTACCTGCTGGCGGGAAAATCCGACGTCATCATCAACGTCATGGACGCCTCCCTCCTGAGCCGCAGTATGGAACTCACCCTGGAGCTGATGAGTCTGGAGCGCCCTCTGGTGGTGGCCCTGAATATGATGGACGAGGCGGCGCGCAAGGGGATCGTCATCGACGCCGCCAAGCTCTCGAAACTTCTGGGCGTGCCGGTGGTGACCACCGTCGCCGCCGCCGGCCGGGGCTTGACCGATCTGTTGCGGGCCGCCTTGAGCGCCGGCCGGGCCGGGATACGCCCCACCCAGACCCTGTTTGCCCGGGACGTGGAAGAAGAGATCGACTCTTTGGCCGACCAGCTGGATTTTGCCTTTTCCCAAAAATTGAAGCTGCCCTGGCGCTTTATGCTGGTCAAGGCCCTGGAGGACGACCCTTACGTCATCGACGAGATCGGGCGCCGGGACGCCGAGGCGGTGCATTGGGTGCGCAACAGCCAGAAGATCCTGGCCCAGTCCCACGGCCGGCCTCCGGAAACCGTGATCTCCTCCGAGCGCCATGCCTTAAGCCTCAATATCTTTGAGCACGTGGCGGTGGTGAAGCCCGCCACTAAGCCCGACTGGCGCGAGCGCCTGGATAGGATCGCCACCGATAGATTCTGGGGCTATGCCCTGTTGGCGGCGGTGCTCACCGTCTTCTTCCAGGTGGTCTTCCGGTTCGGCCAGTTCACCGAGAACTTCCTGACCGGCTATTTAACCGCGGCCCAGGGGATGGCCAAGGCCTCGCTGGGGGTCCATAACCTGACCTACAGCCTGGTGGAGGGCCTGCTCATGGGCATCTTCGGGGGCGTGGCCATCGTGCTGCCCTACCTCCTGCCCTTTCTCATCGGCCTGGCCCTCCTGGAGGACAGCGGCTACCTGCCCCGGGTGGCCTTCCTCATGGACAACGTCATGCACTTCCTGGGGCTCCACGGCAAGTCCATCATCCCCTTCATCCTGGGCTACGGCTGCAGCGTGCCCGCGGTGATGTCCACCCGCATCCTGGAGAGCCCCCGGGACCGGCTGGTGGTCTCCATGCTGGCGGTGCTGGTGCCGTGTTCGGCCCGCTCGGTGATCATCTTCGCCCTGGTGGCCTATGCCCTGGGACCTTACTGGGCCCTGGGGGTTTATTTCTTTAACCTGGTGGTCATCGCCTTTCTGGGCAAGGTGTCTACCTGGATTTTGCCCGAGGTCTCCCCGGGGCTGCTCATGGAAATCCCGGAATACCGCTTCCCCACCTGGAAAAACGTCTGGCGCAAGTCCTGGCACAGCCTGAAGGAATTCATCGTCATCGCCTGGCCCATCCTCATTGTGGGCAGCCTGATCCTGAGCCTGCTGCAGTTTTACCATCTGGAGGTATACGTCAACGACCTCTGCCTCCCCTTCACCGCCCTCCTGGGCCTGCCCGCGGTGCTGGGCACCACCCTGATCTTCGGGATCATGCGCAAAGAACTGGCCCTGGTCATGCTCGCCGAGGCCCTGGGGACCGCCCAGATCACCTCCGCGCTCAGCCTCACCCAACTCCTCACCTTCACCATCTTCGTGCTGTTTTACGTCCCCTGCGCCTCCACCGTCGCCGCCATGAGCCGGGAACTGGGCTGGAAGGGCGCCGCCACGGCCGTGGCCCTGTCGCTCATCCTGGCCCTCATCCTGGGCCTGCTGACCCGGGGCTTCGGCGCCCTGGTTTTCTAAAAAGGCATTTTTGGGGGGGGGGGGGGGGGGGGGGGGGGGGGGGGGGGGGGGGGGGGG
>JAUSOZ010000241.1 GCA_030655955.1 Deltaproteobacteria bacterium | reverse complement strand
CGGTGGCCACGATGGTGGGGAAGATGCCGCCGGCCCGGCCCATGTCGGTGGAATCCTGGGAGAGAAACGCCGGGGTAACCTGGGGCAGGCCCTTGACGGCAATATCCGCAATGATAAAGATGAGGATCAGCAACGTGAAGCCGGTAAGGGTCCAGAGGACCGTTTTTACCAGGCGCTGGCTGAGATGGGGATCGAGTCGCACGTACTTATACCATTTTATTTTTATACACTAATTTAACTAGTTATAGTTTAATACCAATGAGCATTCAAAAGACTATTTTTTGTCATTCTGAGCGTAGCGAAGAATCTCTCTTTTAAAGCCGCCGAGATTCTTCACTCCGCTGCGCTCCGTTCAGAATGACATGAAGATTCATAGTTTTTTTGACTGCAACTTCGTATAAGATGCCAATTTCTCTTCACCGAAAACCGAAAACCTAAAACCCAAAACCTTCCTTACCTACCGCCGCCGCGTGATGAGGGTGGCGCTCAGGTTCAGGATCATGATGATGATGAACAGCACGATGCCGGTGGCGAACAGGGCCTCCCGGTGGCGGCCGGCGGCGTAACCCAGTTCCAGGGCGATATTGCTGGTCAGGGTGCGCACCGGGTCCAGAATGGAAGTCGGGATCTGGAGGGCGTTGCCGGCCACCATGATCACCGCCATGGTCTCCCCGATGGCCCGGCCCATGCCGAGAATAATCGCGGTAATGATGCCGGAGGAGGCCGCGGGCAGCACCACCCGGCGAACCGTCTGCCAGCGGGTAGCCCCCAGGGCCATAGAGCCGTCCCGGTAGAGGTCAGGCACCGCGGTGAGGGCGTCGATGGAGATGCTGATGACCGTAGGGAGAATCATGATGCCCAAAATGATGGACCCGGCCAACAGCGACAGCCCGGGGCCGCCCAGGTAGTTGCGGATGAGGGGCACCAGCCAGATGACCCCCAGAAAACCATACACCACCGAGGGAATGCCGGCCAGGAGTTCCAGGGTGGGTTTCAACACCATTTTCAGGCGCTTCGGGGAGAACTCCGCCAGCACGATGGCACAGGACAGGCCCAGGGGCACGCCGATGACCATGGCCCCGAGGGTGACGAAAACCGAGGAGATGATCATGGCCAGGATGCCGAAATGGCCCTTGGTGGGGGCCCAATGGCTGGACATGATGAAGTCTTTCAGCCCCACGGAGAGGATGAGGGGAAAACCCTCCAGAAAAATAAAAATGGTGATGAGGGCCAGGGAGCCGACGGAAGACAGGGCCAGGAGCAACAGCACGCGTTCGATGAATTTCTCCCGGTGCATCACTCGACCCCCACCAGACCCTCGGTCTCGAGGATTTTCTGGCCATCGGGTCCCAGGACGAAGTCCACGAAGTCCTTGCCGGGGCCGGCGGGCGCCGCCCGGGCCACAAAGAGGAAGCGGCGCACCAGTTTGTAGGCATGGGTTTTAATGTTCTCCCGGGTAGGGAAGACCCCGTCGATGGCCAGGGCCTTGACCCGGTCATCCACCAGGCCGGCGGAGATATAACCGATGGAGTGCGGGTCGCCGGCGACAATCTCCCGCACCGAGCCGTTGGAGTCCTGGACCAGGGCGGCGGGGGTGATCTCCTGCTTGTTCATGACCAGGTGTTCGAAGGCCTCCCGGGTGCCGGAGCCCTCTTCCCGGGTGATCAGGTCGATGGCGTGGGGCGGCAACCCCAGGGCGCTCCAGTTGGTCACGGCCCCGCTGAAGATCTTGCGAATTTCCGCCAGGGAGATGGTGGCCAGGGAATTGGATGGGTGGACGATCACCGCGATGCCGTCAAAGGCGATGGCAATCTCCACCAGTTCTTTTTCCTTGCCCAGCAGCTCCCGGGACGAGGCCCCCAGGTCGGCGGCCCCCTGGGTGGCAGCGTAGATACCGGCGCTGGAGCCGCCCCCCTGCACATCGATGCGGACCCCGGGGTGCCGGTGCATATAGATCTCCGCCAATTTTTCCGCGAAAGGCTGCACCGAAGTGGAGCCGGCAATGCACAAGGGACGGCTGGTGGTCTGGGAGGAGGATTTGCACCCCCCGGCCCCCAGGAGCACCAGAAGCGTGGCGATTAAAGCCAATCCCGGCCACCGGAGCCAGCCCGACCTCCGGACCACGCCACGGCCCCAAGCCGTATGTCCCGGCAACGGCGCCCTGGTTTCGGCATGGGTTGAGCCTTGAGGTTCTCTCAATGCCTGTAAAGGATTTGGCATGGCTTCGTCAGGTGAACTTTAGAGCGAAATTAACCCTGGGAACCACTTGGCAGGATCACTTATATTATTGCTAAAATGTAAGAAACTTCAAGCCAAAAGCTGCAGGCCTCCATTTACCCCCCTTTCGTGGTAAGATTTTATTTAGGGGGAATCTGGGGCTGGGGCGTTTCCAGAAAGTTGGGCCAGGGCCTCGGCCCCACCCATAGAGCCGAAAAAATTGCGGGCTTTTTATCATGGGGCGGCGCACGAACTATTTCATTAACCGAAGTTTTAACTTTGAACTTTTTTTATCGGGGATAATCAAAAGCCATGCTATCCGGCCCAAGCTTCCGTGAACAGAGCAAGTTTGAGCGCTGCGCCCGGGACCTGGTGCGCCTGCCGGGCCCCGGCGAAGACCCCTTGAAACATCTCCTCCCCGAGGCTCGCTGGCGGGAGCTGACCCATGCGGTCCCCGACGAGGCGGCCTGGCTCATGGCCCTGTCCCAGGCCACCGGGGTCTATTTCTTCCCGTCCCGGGAGTGGGTCCAGACCCTGATGCGCTACCTGAAACTCCTGGGGGTGACCCGGCTCCTGGAGGCCGGGGCCGGCCGGGGCTATCTCACTGCGGCCCTGGCCCCCGTATGTGCCGCCGCCGGGATCAGGTTCCTGGCCGTGGATCGAGGCGACGGCGAGTTCGTCTCGGAACTGCCGGTCTATGCCGGGGTGGAGCGGGCCGACGCCCTCAACGCGGCCCGGGAGTTGCAGCCGCAAGTGGTGCTCTATGCCTGGCCGCCGCCGGGACAATCGGTGGCCCCCCTTTGCCAAACGGATTTTCTGCATTATCTTATTCTGATCGGGGAAGCTGGCGGCGGCGCCACCGGGGCCCGGGAGGATTGGGACACCCTGCCACACAAGGTTTCCCCGGCCCTGTCGCGGTACGGCCGGGGACGCACCGGCGCCCTGAGCCACCGGGTGACCGTTTTTTATGGCGGCGGCCAACCGTCCCGGGGTCGGCGCCAGCTTTTAAACCGAGTTGCGGTCAAAAATATATAGTCGAAACGTAGGGGCGCACCTGTGTGTGCGCCCTCTTGGGGGGACACATAGGTCCCCCCCTACAAAAATTGTCCATTGAGCGCTAATCGGCATTACCCTTAACCCTGCCAGACGGCAAAGGATAACCCCATGCGTAAGTCTTCCCTGGAGGCATTTTTCAAACCGGAAGCGGTGGCGGTGATCGGCGCCAGTGAAAAAGAAAATACCATCGGGCAGGCCCTGGTGCGCAATCTCCTCCGGGACGGCTTTCCAGGCAAGATTTATCCGGTTAACCGCAAGTATCAGGAAATCCAGGGGCTGCCCGCCTATCCCCTGGTCACTGACGTCAACGAGCCCATCGATCTGGCCATCATCGCCATTCCCATCCGGGATGTGCCCGATGCCATGCGGGAATGCGGCCAGGCCGGGATCGCGGCTGCCATCATCATTTCCGCCGGCGGCAAGGAAACGGGGTCCCGGGGCCAGGAGATCGAAGCCGCCATCAAAGAGGAGGCTCAAAAAGCCGGGATCCGCTACCTGGGGCCTAACTGCCTGGGTATCCTCTGCCCATCGTCCAAGTTACACGCCAGCTTTGCGCCCCATTGCGCCCAACCGGGCAACCTGGCCTTCATCTCCCAGAGCGGCGCCCTGTGCAGCTCCATCCTCGGGTGGGCCATCCCCAAGAAGATCGGCTTCAGCCACTTCATTAGCCTGGGGTCCATGGCCGACGTGGATTTCGGCGACCTGATCGATTACCTGGGCAACGAGGAAAAGGCCAGGAGCATCGTCATCTACATGGAGAACCTGACCCAGCACCGCAAGTTTATGAGCGCGGCCCGCTCCGTGTCCCGGGTTAAACCCATCATCCTGATTAAAGCCGGGCGCAGCCGGGCCGGGGCCATGGCCGCGGCCTCGCACACCGGGAACATGGCCGGGGCCGACCGGGCCTATAATGCCGCGTTCCGGCGGGCCGGGATCATCCGGGTGGACACCATCGGGCAGCTCTTCGACTGCGCCGAGGCCCTGGGGAAGGTGAAGCGCCCCATTAGCGAGGCCCTGGGGATCATTTCCAACGCCGGCGGCCCGGGGGTCATGGCGGTGGATGCCCTGGGGCGCTGGAATATGGAGCCCGCCACCCTGTCGCCGGAAACCCTGGAGCAGTTGGATGAATTCTTACCGCCTTACTGGAGCCGGGGAAACCCCATCGACATCCTGGGTGACGCCCCGCCGGAGCGCTATCTCTGGGCGGTGCAGGTGGCCATGGCAGCGCCGGAACTCTCGGGCCTGGTGGTCATCCTGTCACCTCAAGCCATGACCGATCCCACGGCTGTGGCCCAGGCCCTGGCTCCGGAGATCGGCGGCAAGGGCCGGCCGGTGTTCGCGGTGTGGATGGGGGGCGATGACGTAGAGGCGGGGGTCCAGATTCTCAATGCCGCCGGCATCCCCACCTTTGAGACCCCGGAGCAGGCGGTGGACACCTTCATGGAGATGTATTTCTACTCCCGCCACCTGGAACTCCTGCAAGACACTCCGCCCCGGCTGACCCAGGAGCTGAGCGTCAATACCCGGCAGGCCCGCACGTTTTTGGCCCAGCGCCTGGAGCGCCAGGGGGGCGTGCTGACGGAACTGGAATCCAAGGCCATATTGAGCGCCTACGGCATCCCGGTGAACCCCACGGTGGCGGCGTCCTCCGCCGCCGACGCCGCGGCGGTGGCATTGATGCTCGGCTTTCCGGTGGCCCTGAAGATAAATTCCCCGGATATCAGCCACAAGTCCGAGGTGGACGGGATGCGCTTCGACCTCCATAACGACAGGGAGGTGCTGGCGGCGTACGAAGAAATCCTCACCGCGGTCAAGGCCGCCAAACCCGAGGCCAACCTCTTGGGGGTGACGGTCCAGACCCAGGAGCAGCAAGCCATCTGCGAACTAATCGTCGGCAGCAAACGGGACCCGGATTTCGGCCCCCTCATCCTCTTCGGGGCTGGCGGGGAATTCACTGAGGTCCTGGAGGACTCGGCCGTGGATCTGCCCCCCTTGAACCTGCTCCTGGCCCGGCGGCTGATCGAAAAAACCCGGGTCTCCCGGGTACTGAAGGGCTACCGCAATATTCCGCCCTCCAACCTGGATCAGCTGGCCGAGATCCTGGTGCGCATCTCCCAGTTGGTGACGGATTTCCCGGAGATCGTGGAACTGGACGTCAACCCCCTCCTGGCCGTCAAGGGGGGATTTGTGGCGGTGGATGCCCGCCTGATCGTCGAACCCACTACGGTGCCGGCCCCCCGCCATCTCATCATCGCCCCCTATCCCAACCAGTTCGAGAGCGATTGGCTGCTCAGGGACGGCACCCCGGTGTTGCTCAGGCCCATGAAACCCGAAGACGAACCCCTGGTGTCAGACTTTCTCGCCAAATGTTCGGAAGAAACCATTTATTTCCGCTACTTCAAGCTGATCAAGAAGTGGACCCATGAAATGCTCATCCGCTTCACCCAGAACGATTACGACCGCGAAATCGGCTTGATGGCCATCGGCCTGCCGCCGGGGCCCGCGGTCATGATGGGAGTGAGCCGCATGGTAATGGCTGCGGACCGGTCCACCGCCGAATTCGCCGTCATCGTGGCCGACCCCTGGCAGGGCAAAGGTCTGGGCCCCAAACTGGTGGAACGGATCACGGAGATCGCCCGGGAGCAGGGAGTCAAACTCCTCACCGGCGACGTCCTGGCCCAGAACCAGCCGATGCTGGAGATGGTAAAGCGCCTGGGCTTTGTGCTGCGGAAAGATACCGAGGGCGGAACCTTCCGGGTCGAGATGGCGCTCCAGGAAACCGGCCCGGGGCCCGCGGCCGCATCCGAGACCGACGGATGATAAGCACCACGCGGTTTACCGTGAAAGTCTCCCGTAGGGGCGGTTCGCGAACCGCCCCTACAGTGAATTTCATTCTTGGAGATGGCCAATGCTTCGGCCATGGACGTTTAACTTGAGAGCAAACGACCCACAAGGAGTGAAAAAGCTTGGCAGACCATGTGCCTTACGTGGCGGAAGATGACTGCATTGCCTGCGGGGCTTGCGAAGAAATCTGCCCCGAGGTCTTTACCGTCAACGAAAGCCTGGGATTCGCCCAGGTCATGAACCCCTCGGGCGCACCGGCGGACAAGATTCAGGAGGCCGTGGACGTCTGTCCGGTCAACTGCATCCATTGGGCCGATGAGCCAGAGTAGCCCGGGGTCAAACGCGGGGCAAACCCGAGAGCGAGGAATCCCATGAAAAAGATCAATCTCTTTGAGGCCGGGGAGTTCGGCGACAAAGGCTTAATGAAGCTGCTGGTGCACGACTCTCCCTACTTTAAAATCATCAATTTTAATTTCAAGGCCGGCCAGGAACTGCCGGTGCACTCCCACGACATTGAAGGTCAGTTGAGTTTAGTGATCATCGAAGGCGAAGGGGAGTTTCTGGGCAAGGATGGCGCCTCCTTCCCGGCCAAACCGGGAGACGTGGTCATCTCGGACATCGCTGAACCGCATGGCCTGAGGGCCAAGACCGATTTGCGCCTCCTGGTTACCATCGCCCCGCCCATTTGAGGCGAACAATCATAACCTTAGGGTTGCAACCACCTATGAAAATTAGTCGGTGGGGCGGCCGTCCCTGGCCGCCTTGAGATGGCGGGCACAGAGGCCCGCCCCACCAGGTTTTTTTCATAGAGAGGTAGCAATGCGATTAAGCCCCAGCCAAGAGAGGGTTTAAACATGGCAACCAAGATTCCGGCAATCGACACCGAGGCGTGCATCGCCTGCGGCAACTGCGCGGAAGTCTGTCCCGACGTGTTCCGCCTCAACGAGGCTTTAGGGCATTCCGAGGTCATCAACCCCACCGGCGCTCCGGAAGACCAGATTCAGTTGGCCATGGACCAGTGTCCGGCCCAGTGCATCAGCTGGCAGGAGGCGGCGGACTGAGCCCAGACGTCTCATGGCGCCCTTAACAACATCGTCGCGGATCCAGTCTATCAATGAGGCAGGAGCGGTGTCCCAAGGGGGATAGTAACCCGGAGCCCAACCTGAGTTATCGAACCGTAGGGGCGGGTTTAAAACCCGCCCCACTAACCTTGTGCTCCGAATCATCAACCAGGCTGGGGTCTCCATGACCCGGGTCGGCGGGTCCGATGACGCCGGTGATTCCACTCCCATCCTTGCCTCAGGTAGTGATATTTACCGCAAATTATGGTAGAAAATGGGCATCGGTTGCCAAGGATCAATCTGAGCTGACTGGAGCGACTTAGCATGACGGACACGCGTAAACTTTTCGGCACCGACGGCGTGCGGGGGGTGGCCAATGTCTACCCCATGACCGCCGAGGTGGCGCTGCAATTAGGCCGGGCCCTGGCCTACGTCATCAAGTTCGGATCGGGCCGCCACCGCATCGTCGTGGGCAAGGACACCCGGATCTCGGGCTATCTCCTGGAATACGCCACAGTAGCGGGCATCTGCTCCATGGGGGTGGACGCCGTGTTGCTGGGGCCATTTCCCACCCCCGGGATTGCCTTTATCACCTCCTCCATGCGGGCCGACGCCGGGGTGGTCATTTCCGCCTCTCACAATCCCTACCAGGACAACGGCATCAAGTTCTTTTCCGGCAACGGCTTCAAGCTTCCCGACGAGTTGGAGGCCAGGATCGAGGTCCTGATGACCCAACCTGAGGTGGAGGGAGCCTGTCCCACCGCCACCGAAGTGGGCCAGGCCTTTCGCCTCGACGACGCCCGGGGCCGCTATATTTCGTTTCTGAAAAGCACCTTCCCCAAGGAAATGGAACTGGACGGTCTGAAGATCGTGGTGGACTGCGCCCACGGGGCCACCTACCGGATCGCCCCGGAGATCTTCACCGAATTGGGGGCCGAGGTGATCCCCATGGGGGTCAGGCCCAACGGCAGGAACATCAATCACAAGTGCGGCGCCACCGCTCCGGAAACCATGGCCATCCTGGTAAAGCGCCACGGGGCCGACCTGGGTATCGCCTTTGACGGGGACGGCGACCGGGTGATCATGGTGGACCATCGGGGCGAGATCGTCGACGGCGACCACATCATGGGGATCTGCGCCCAGGATATGCTGGAAAGGGGGACCTTGCGGCGCAAAACCGTGGTGGGCACCGTCATGACCAACCTGGGCCTGGAACTGGCCTTGAAGGACTGGGGCATTCGCCTCCTCCGGACCCCCGTGGGAGACCGCTACGTGGTGGAAGCCATGCTCAAGGGCGGCTATAATCTCGGGGGCGAACAGTCCGGCCACATGATCTTCCTGAACTACACCACCACGGGGGACGGCATTCTCACGGCGCTCAGGCTGCTGTCCGTGATGCTCCGGAAGAACAAGCCGCTGGCCGAACTGGCCAGTTTCCTCAAGAAATGTCCCCAGATCCTGATCAACGTGGATCTCAAGGAGAGAAAGGATCTGAAGACCTTGCCCCAGGCCCGGCATGCCATCCAGGAGGCGGAAAAACGCCTCGGGCCCCAGGGACGGCTGCTGGTGCGCTACTCCGGGACGGAACCCAAACTGCGCGTCATGACCGAGGGTGAGGATGAGTCGCTGATCCGGCAGGTGGCTCAGGATCTGGCCCAGACACTGAAGACCATGTTGAGCTGAGAGGGAGGCAGGCCCATGCTGCTGGTGATGGATGTGGGAAATACCAACACGGTGATCGGGGTCTATCAGGATGACCATATCTTGAGCGACTGGCGTATCCGGACCGAGAAAGAAGCCACCGTGGACGAGTTCGGCATCTTGCTGCGGAATCTCTTTCAGTCCCAGAATCTGACCCTGGAGCCGGGCACCGACCTGATCATCTCCTGCGTCGTCCCCCCCATGAACAATACCCTGGAGGGTTTCGCCCAGCGTTATTTGAAAGTCCGCCCCTTGTGGGTGGGCCCGGGGATTAAGACCGGCATGCCCATTCACTATGACAATCCCCGGGAAGTGGGGGCCGATCGCATCGTCAACGCGGTGGCGGCCTATGAGCAGGTTCACGGCTCCGTGGTGGTAGTGGATTTCGGCACTGCCACCACCTTTGACGTGGTGTCCCGCCAGGGAGAGTATCTGGGCGGGGTGATCGCCCCGGGGGTAATGATTTCGTGCGAGGCGCTTTTCATCAAGGCCTCCAAGCTGCCCCGGGTGGAGATCTTTGCCAAGCCCAAGAGCATCATTGCCAAGGACACTATCAGCAGCATGAACGCCGGGATCATCTATGGCTATGTCGGCCTGGTGGACGGTATAGTCAGCCGTATCAAGGAGGCTCTGGGCGATAGGCCTAAGGTGATCGCCACCGGCGGCCTGGCCTGCCTCATCGCCTCGGAAACCAAGAGCATCGACACGGTGGACGATTACCTGACCCTGAAGGGCTTGAAGATCATCTACGATAGAAACCGCCCCCGCCGGGAAGAACGGGGTAAGGGAGGGGTAGCGTGAACCAGCCGGAAACGGGGATCGCCCGCCGCTACCTTGAACAGACGCGCTATCGTCGGCGGACTATGGGGGAAAAATCCCTGGTCTATCCCCGGGCCCCGCTCCACAAAGAGTATCCGGACGCGGCCGCCCGCCTCAGCCTGGACCCCGAGTCAGACCGCCGGGGCGCCGACCTGTGGCAGTGTGTGGCCCAGCGGCGCTCCCAGCGCGACTATCTGGACCGGCCATTGACCCAGGCGGAACTGGCCGCCCTGCTCTGGGCCACGCAGGGCATCACCGGAGGCATGGGCGGATACCAGTTCAGGGCCTCACCCTCAGCCGGGGCTCTCTACCCGGTGGAAACCTACCTGGCGGTACACCGCGTCGAAGGGGTGGCGCCGGGGATCTGGCATTTCCAGGTGCCGGATTTTGCCCTGGAATTGGTGGCCGCCGGCGATTTCCGCCAGCCCCTGGCGGCCGCCGGCCTCTCCCAGAGCTTTCTGGAAGAGGCCGGGGCGGTATTTATCTGGACCGGGGTGCTCAACCGGGCCCGGTGGAAATACCGCGAGCGGGCCGTGCGCTACCTGTTCCTGGACGCCGGCCACATATGCCAAAATCTCATGCTGGCCGCTACGGCCCTGGGCCTCGGCGTCTGCCCGGTGGGGGCCTTCTTCGACGAGGAAGTGGAGAGTATCGTCGGCGTGGACCAGAAAACCGAGGTGGCCCTGTATCTGGCCTCCGTGGGGCCGCTGGCGTGAAGGGCAGCGGTACAGAATTTTTCCCGAATAACTCGGCGCCATGAATGCTCATTCACGGACTGGGGCCCCCACCTCGCCCCGCCTCGGATATTGGCTGGACTTTTCAACTTGCCCATGGAGGAAAACCTATGAAGCGGTGGATGGTTATAGTGCTGGTAATGATTGGCCTGGCCCTGGGGGCCGGTATCCAGGGGTTCGCCGATAGCGGCGCCGACAAGGTTAGGGCGGCGAATCTGCGGGCGGCCCAGGATTATTACAAATCCGGGCTCATGCTGGCGGGAGAAGGCCGGGAGGCCGAAGCGGTGAGAGCCTTTCGCCAGGCGCTCGGCATCAGGCCGGACTGGGCTGAGGCCCACAGCCTGCTGGGCAGCATCCTGTTCCGGGCCGGCAAATACCCCGAGGCGGAAGTCGAACTGCGCAAGGCCGTCACCCTGAAGCCCGACTATGCCGAAGGCTGGAATTTTCTAGGAGAATTTCTCAAGGCCCAAGGTAAGGAGCGCGAAGCCCAGGAGGCCTTTAAGAAGGCGCAGCAATTCGCCCGTTAACCCGGCCGCCGGGGTAGGCCAGCAAGAAAGGGTGAGGCTGGGGAGTCTTTAGGTGACAGCGGTCCCAACTCCAACCGGACCCGAGCCTGCCCCCATCTCATACAAACGGTCATTTCCTTGCGGACACAACGAAAGATGAAAAATGGCTGATGTTGGTGGGGCGGCCGTCCCTGGCCGCCTCTTAATAGCGGGCACGGAGGCCCGCTCCACCGATCTATTTTCATATAAAGTTGCAGGCAAAAGACATTGAATATTCATGTCATTCTGAACGGAGCGCCCCTTCGTTACGATTCTCAGCGGCTTAAAAAGAGAGATTCTTCCCTGCGCTCAGAATGACAAATAATAGTCTTTTGATCGCTTTTCGGTATCAGGGCTCCGGTCCACCTGCCCCACCGGCCCCGCTCAACCCTAGGTCAGAAAGACTATGAGCCGGTTCTTGCGGTCCGCGGTGCGGAAGTAGACCAGGCTTTCGGCCAGTTGTTGCAGGTCATTATCAAGACGGCAGGCGCTTAAGGTAGACCCGTCCGTGATACTGCTGGGATTGTGGGGGGCGGCATCGTCTTCGAACATCAGGCGCAACCGGGGTCCCCTTTCCTCCAGAGCAATGGCGATGGAACCGGGCTGGTCGGGCTGGTAGGCATAAGTTACCAGGTGGCGGAAAATATCCTCAGCCGCCTTTTCCAGACTGCACCGGCGGTTCGGCGATAAGCTCCGATCCTCGGCCCACTTCCGGACATACTTCATTAACGGCTTCAGGTTTTCCGGACGGTTGCTCAGCGTCAGCCGTGGGTCCATCATAGTAAACTTATCGAACGATTCCCGGTTAACCCTTAAACATTTTTCGCCGGTCCCCGACTCTCACTTTCCAGGCGCCGCCACGGCACTGTGCAAAACCTTTGCCTCCGTATCTGATCCTGCCGGAAGGCTTAACTGTCGCGCCTCCCCTTGATTCACCCCTTGGCAATTCCGTTTCCCCGGCTGGACTTGGGGGATTTGAGGAATCGATCCCGTTCACTGTAGATGCAGCCGCAGTATTGCTGCTTGTAGAGGCCCATCTTCTTTGACTGCGCCATGCCTGAGGCCCACCCGTTGCGAAAATCGACGTAATAAAATGGCACTCCCACCTCCTGCACCACCTGTTGCCCCAACTCCCGGATCACCTCATGGTTCTGGAATTTGCTAAAGAGGAGGGTGGAGGTGAAGGCGTCGAACTTGCCGCCCTTGGCCACCCGGGCCGTGGCCTTGAGCCTCAGGTAGTAACAGAACCGGCACCGTTCCTGCTCCCGGAATACCATCGTCCGCAAAAACTCTTCCAGATGATAACTGCGGTCCCAGATGATGGGAAGGCGGGTTTTGGCCGCATAGTCTTCCAGGGTGGCTATCCGGCGCTCGAATTCCTGATACGGGTGAATGTTGGGATTGTAAAAAAAGCCCCGCACCTGGTGCCCCGAGGCCGACAAATGTTCCGCCGGATAAACCGCACAAGGGGCACAGCAGATGTGGAGCAGGATTTTCATGGTTCAGGAGCGATACCCCATCAAAGTCTTGGCCGCCTGTCCCAGGTCCCCGATATTGGCCACCACGGTCACACCGGCGCCGGTGAGCGCGGCCATCTTGTCAGATGCCTTGCCGCTGCCGCCGGAGATGATGGCCCCGGCATGGCCCATGCGTTTGCCCGGGGGCGCGGTCTGCCCCGCAATGAAGCTCACCACCGGCTTGGACACGTGCCGGGCGATGAAGGCCGCGGCCTCTTCCTCGGCGGTGCCGCCGATCTCACCGATGAGCACGATGCCCTCGGTCTGGGGGTCGGCCTCAAAGAGTTGCAGCATATCGATAAAGTTGGTGCCGATAATCGGGTCGCCGCCGATACCCACGCACGTGCTCTGGCCGATCCCCAACAAGGTGAGCTGATGCACCGCTTCGTAGGTCAGGGTGCCGCTGCGGGAAACCAGGCCCATGGGGCCGAGCCGGTGGATGTGGCCCGGCATGATGCCCACCTTGGCCTGTCCCGGGGAGATGATACCCGGGCAATTGGGGCCGATGAGACGGCAGCCCGAATCCTTCAGCCCGGCCATCACCCGCACCATGTCCAGGGTGGGGATGCCTTCGGTGATGCACACCACGAGCTTGACCCCGCCGGCGGCGGATTCCAGAATGGCGTCCGCCGCAAAGGCCGGGGGCACGAAGATCAGGGAAGTGTTGGCCCCCGTATCTTTAACTGCCTGGGCCACGGTGTTGAACACCGGGACCTCGTCCATCTTCTGGCCGCCTTTGCCCGGGGTCACCCCCGCCACCACCTTGGTGCCGTATTCAGCGCAGGCCCGGGCATGGAACGAGCCTTCCTTGCCGGTAATCCCCTGCACCACTACTCTTGTGTCGTTATTAACCAAAACGCTCATATGTCACCTTTCATCCGCATAATTTCACTTTATAATTTCACTTTGACCGAAAAATCTCGTTGCCAGCGGTCAGAAATGACCGGGACCAATTCTTCCTGGAACCGGTTCCGGCCATAACGACCGGACCCCGGAAACCTTTTGAGTTTCGCATATCTCCGAAACTTGGTCAATTCTTATCTAAATCCGAACCCTTGCCCCTCAGGCACAAGAAACCCACCGGTTTTGCCGGCAAGGTCAGGGCGCCGCCTACCTGGGAGCGGGGGCCGCCCCGGCCCCGGGCCTTACTGTCCGGGGTGATCAGGAAGGGGAAATAAATCAGCAACAGGGAAAGGAGCAGAAAGATCAGGGCGATGCGATAGCGCTGCCGGGGATTGGGAACCAGGCGCTGGAACAGGCCCAGGATCTGGCGCCAATGGAGGATGACATGCACGACCAGCAGGCTCAGCAGGATGAAGGCCAGGTAGAGGTGAATATCGCCCCAATCGTGCCGGTCCCAACCCAGCCAGGAGAATTGCCGGTTGCTGCCGTATTGGGCCCAGGCGTCCCGCCCGGAAGGCAGGAAGTATTTCATCAGGAAACCTAATCCGGCCAGGGCCATCACGCAGAGAAACATCGCGGCGTCAATAACGAAATTGAGTTTGGGCTTATCCATCGGTCCACCTCTGGAGAGCGTAGCACGCAACCCTTTTGCGGGTTGGGAGGGGGGAGCTTCTTACGAAAAACTGACGAAAAACTCCCTGGCCCTCCCGCCAGGTTCTCTCTTTCCTTAGGCGACCAGCGCCGCCACTTGCTTCGCCGCGTCCAGCATGTCGGCGGCCACGGTGAAGGTGAGGCCGGATTTGGCCAGAATCTCCCGGCCCTGCTCCACGTTGGTGCCTTCCAGGCGCACGATGATGGGCACCTGGACCTTGACCTTTTTCACCGCCTCCACCACGCCGTTGGCCAGGACGTCGCACCGGAGGATGCCGCCGAAAATGTTGATGAGCACGCCCTTGACATTGGGGTCGCCCAGGATGATACGGAAGCCGTTGGCCACCATTTCGGCGGAGGCCCCGCCGCCCACGTCCAGAAAATTGGCGGGCTCGGCCCCGGCGGCCTTGATCAGGTCCATGGTGGCCATGGCCAGGCCGGCGCCGTTCACCATGGCCCCCACGTTGCCGCTGAGGCGGATATAGTTCAGGTTGTGCTTTTTGGCCTCGTGCTCCAGCGGGTCCATTTCGTCCGGGTCTTCCATGGCCGCCAGGTTGTGGTGGCGGAACATGGCGTTATCGTCCAGGCTGAGCTTGGCGTCCAGGGCCAGCATGGCCCCGCCCTTGGTGACCACCAGGGGGTTGATCTCCGCCAGGGAGCAGTCCAGAGAGGTGAACATGCGGTAAAGATTCTCGATGAAACTGGTGGCCGGGCGGATCAGGGTGGGAGCCAGCCCGATCCCGAAGGCCAGGTTCCGGGCCTGGTAGGGGAAGAAGCCCGCGGCCGGGTCTATGGCCTCTTTGAAGATCCGCTCCGGGGTGCGGGCCGCCACTTCCTCAATCTCCATGCCGCCCTCGGCGCTCATCATGATCACCGGCAGGCCCGACCCGCGATCCACCACCATCCCCAGGTAGAGCTCCTGGGCGATGTCCTGGGCCTGCTCCACCAGGACCTTGTTGACTACCTTGCCTTCGGGGCCGGTCTGGGGCGTAACCAGGGTCATGCCCAGAATCTGGTCGGCCATCTGCTCCACTTCCTCGAAGGTGGCGGCGACCTTGATACCGCCGCCTTTGCCCCGGCCACCGGCGTGAATCTGGGCCTTGACCACAAAAGGTCCATCAGCCAGTTCTTCCGCCACCTGGCGGGCTTCCCGGGAGTTCATAGCCACGTTGCCCTGGGGCACCGGCACGTTAAATTTCTTCAGTAAGTCTTTGGCCTGATATTCGTGAATTTTCATGGGAGGTCCTTTTTCCGATTTTTTCGTAAGTGCGTAAGGCGGGTTATGTGTAATATTTAAACCAGCCCCGGAGGTTTATCAATGGAAAAGCGTCCAGAACCGGCCTTGCCCCGTTCCAGACCGCCAAAAAAAAACCCCGGCGGTGCGGCCGGGGGGTTTAAAGGTCCGAATCAGGGCCGGCGATGAGGCTTTTTTAGGCCGGAGGCAGGGCCAGCTGCGGCCCTGCCTTTAAGCACTCGGAGGGGGGTGGGGCTTTTTAACGCTTGAAGAATTCGCGCTTGCGGATCAACCCCAGCCCCACCAGGCCGGAGCCCAGGAGCATCAGGGTGCCGGGAAGGGGAACCGCCGGGGTATGCTCGGCCCGCAACTCGTAGACAACTCCATCGAGCCGGGCCAGAAACATCGTATCTCCTATATAATTATGAACGTATTGCAGGTCGAGGGCCAGGGCCGCGAGTGCTTCAGGGCTCGCTGTCCTGTACCAATCATCGTTTGCTTCATCCCAGGCTCCCCAAATGGCATTGCCCATGGACCCCATGACTTTGCCATTGTAGTTTACCCAACTGGCAGGCGTAACCCATTCATCCAAGCCATATGCCAGGTAAGGATTGTACCAGACCCCGGCATCTTGGTAGAGTATGCTCACCTGGAACCGGCCAGCCAGGCTTGCCGTGGTCTCTCCAGGTATCGAGTAATAGGTATGCAGACGACTCCCCTTGTCGCCAAAACTGTAAACCAGATAATCTTCGTCAGCATATTTAAGGGTCCCAACGTTGGCCGTATCATGGCTGTGTGTCTGGTTTACCATGCTGCCATTGTCTATGGCGGCATACGTGGCGGTAAAAAATGCCGCTCTGGTGGAATCGTTGGGAGTAGTATCCAGGTACAAGTTAACCAGATCCGCATTGGCAGTTGAAATAAGGCCAATAACCATGGTGAGGACGGCAAAAAGAACCAAAACCTTTTTCATCACTGCATCCTCCTACTGATAAAATTTTAAATTAGATAATAGTTTAACATGACCTGTGCGTTCAAAATGGGCGGTAACTATAGTGTCGTAAGATGGGCAATCCGCCAACGCCGCGCTTGATTTAACTGCAATTTCACAGATTGGTCTTTGGAACCCGGCGCCAGCTAACTATTCTTCAATGCCCGGCTTCTTTCGGTTTGCTCCCTCCGCTTCGGTTTCATCCGCCACCCGGAAATAACTCCGTTCGTACTGGCGGGCAACCCTGCCTTTAATCACTCGGAGGGGGTGAGGCTTTTTAACGCGGGAAGAATTTGCGCCCGCAGACCAACCCCAGGCCCACTAAACCGCTCACCGGAAACAGGACCGAGCCGGTGAGGCGCCGGGCCGATTTGCTACCCTCGTCTCCTGCGATAACGCAGTCCCACCAGCCCCATCAGGCCGCAGCCCAGCAGCAGCAGGGTGGAAGAAAACTGGGCCAGATGATTGAGAATATTGCCCCTCGGCACCATGGTGCCGGTAAACGCGCCGGAGGCTGAAGCGAGACTCGCAGCAAAAATTGGATCGAAGTTACCGTTGGCAGTCTGGCGATGCAAGCCTAAGGAAGCCACCCAAGCATCGTTTTTGTTGTCCATGAAGTTGGGGCCGGCCAGGTAAAAAAACCAATTTCCCCGCACAGGGACTGGCTCCGTGAGGCTGGCAGTCCCAAAGGAGCCGCTCAATCGGGTCGTGCCGCCAGACGTATTGAGGTAAGAAATACCGCCCGGGAGAGTTATGGAACCTTGAGGGGATGTGCTGCCAAACATCCATACAGAGGCAGCCGAGAAAACATTAGAAAATGAATCGATCTGTGGCCCCGATGGGGAGTTCAGAATTTTATGAGGGGGAGGGATGGTGGGACTGAGTTGATGCTTTAGGTCGCCCGGGAGGCTGACGTCGCTGACCTTGAGGTTGCTTTCAATCAGAGGTGGGTCCGAGGGGCAGCCGCTTGCGTAAGAGATGAGGACCCCCGGATTGATCGATGCAACCGTAAAGTCCAGTAAATACGCCTGGGCCGGGGGGGGCAGACCCACGCCCAACGCCAAAACTACAATCAGAACGGACCTCTTCCTTTTAGCCCGAGTTTTAACCGGGTGCATCGTTCGGACCTCCTTGTCCTGTTCGCACTCTTATTCCGTAGAGTGGTGGTGCTCATGTCCGTTAAGTCAAGCTATATAAGAATTTCAGACCACGCTCCATCCCTCCTGTGTAACGCTTGCCAGACATTGCCAAAAAATAAAAAAACCGGGTCACCCTTTTCCAGGTAACCCGGCTATCTTCCCATCCTTAGAAGAGACCCGTGGCTTTCCGTCCCCACCTCGCAATGGGTTTGGCTTTATCTTAGATAAGTTCTCCTGAACTCTGTTTTATCCTAAATACAAACTATCAGAATGTCAAGATAGAGATGTCGAGAATTATGAAAAAAATGGTTAATTAAATTAAAATTGCTCTAATCGGCCCAGTGCAGCTCTTAGTAAAAATCAGCCGCAGCGCCGTAATTCATTACATCCCGAGATAAATTTTCACCGGCTGAGAAGCCAAAAGGCCAGCGGTACGGCCATCAGACTGATCAAGATGTTGCCAAAAACCAGGGCCGCGTTCAAATGCGCCGCGCACCGGTAACGGGTGGCGAAGACAACCCCTAAGATGGCCGATGGCATGGCGGCCTCCAGCACCAACACCTCACGCTGTAAGAGAGTGAACTGATATAAGTCCACCTGCAGGCTGGCCACCAATGGGTGCAGGCCCATTTGAATGGCCGCCGAGATGACCACTACTATCCATATATGCCGCATCGACCGGAGGTCCAGTTCTATGGCCAGAATCAGGCAGGCCAGGAGGGCGATGGCAGCCCCACCATGTCGGCCGCCTGGAAGAATGGTCCCAGAAACGGGCTCGCCGGATTGAGGTGCAGGGGCGCAATGAGGAGCCCGGCCGCCAGGGCGATAAAGATGGGCGACCGGAAATAGTCCAACAGGATTTTGCGCTGGTGCCCAGGCTCTGCCGCCGCCCCCTCGCCGAAGTACATGGCCACCCAGACGCACAGGGTAAAGATCGGCAGCCCCACGCCCAATTCACTGATCAGGATGGCATCGATCATCGCCTCGGGATTGTGGGGGAAGGCGTACTGGATGAGAGGATAGCCGATGAGGGTCGAAGAGCCGAAGGAAGAGGCGATCATCAAGGCGCCGGTCTGGGCCCGGTCCAGCCTCAGAACACGGCCGGCGCCCCAGGACGCCCCCAGGCAGACAATGACCGCAACGATCATGCTCACCACCAGCAAGAGCTGGCGGAGGGCAATCGGGTGGGTGGCCAGCTTGGAAAAGATCACTACCGGCAACACCACCTGGGTCAACAACCGTGCAAACAGGGGACCGTGCTCTGCCTTGATGATGCCGCGGTACTTCAAAAACACGCACAACAGGACCACTGCGGCAAAGGCCAGCACGGTCTGGGATACTTGGAGGACGTGGTTCATACCGGTGATCAGGGTTTCAGCGGCAGTTGTACCCGGTGGACTTCCTGGCAGCGGCCCTGTGGATCGATTTTCAGCACCACTCCCTGGAGTTGCATATTCTGGGTGGCCACTCTGAAGGGCTGGGGTCGCTGGGTCAGGAAGCGCTCCAGGATGATCTCCCGTTTCATACCGATGACCGAGTCTATCGGACCGGTCATGCCGGCGTCGCTGATATAGCCGGTACCACCCGGCAGGATGCGCTCATCCGCAGTCTGGACGTGGGTGTGGGTGCCCACCACCGCGCTCACCCGGCCGTCCAGGTGCCAGCCCATGGCCTGTTTCTCGCTGGTGGCCTCGGCGTGGATGTCCACCAGGATGACCTTCACCTCCGGGGAGAGGCTCTCCAGGAGCCGGTCCACGGTGCGAAAGGGGCACTCGATGTCGTTCATGAAGACCCGGCCTTCCAGGTTAATGATGGCCACCGGCGCTCCCGCAGCGGTCTCCACTACGGCCAGGCCCCGCCCCGGGGTCGTCTCCGGCGGGTAATTAGCCGGGCGCAGCAGGCGGTCGGTGTCCTCCAGATACGGCAGAATCTCTTTGTGTTTCCAGATGTGGTTGCCGCTGGTGAGCACATCCACCCCCTGGTTCAGGAGGAAGTCGGCCACCTGGGGGGTGATGCCGATGCCGCCGGAGGCGTTTTCGCCGTTGGCCACCACCAGGTCGATGCAATAGCGGTCCACCGCCCGGGGCAGAAGTTCCTCCACCGCCCGCCGGCCCGGGGCCCCGACGATATCGCCGATAAACAGGATATTCATGGCCTCACCAAGCCTCAACGGGCATATTCCACCGACCGGGTCTCCCGGATGACGGTGACCTTGATCTGCCCGGGATAGGTGAGGTCGGCCTCGATCTTCTTGGCCACCTCCCGGCTAAGCAGGGCCGCTTCTTCGTCGTTGACCTTCTCGCTCTCCACGATGAGGCGGATTTCCCGGCCAGCCTGGATAGCGTAGGATTTGCTGATGCCGCCGAAGGACAGGGCCACCCTTTCCAGTTCTTCCAAACGTTTGACGTAGGTCTCCAGCATCTCCCGCCGGGCGCCCGGGCGAGCCCCCGAAAGGGTGTCGGCCGCCTGGACCAGGACCGCCAGAATGTTTTCGGGCGGCACGTCTTCGTGGTGCGCGGCGATGGCGTGAACCACCTTGGGAGACTCGCCGTGGCGTTTGGCCAGATCAGCGCCGATGAGGGCATGCACGCCCTCGGATTCCTGGTCCACGGCCTTGCCGATGTCATGGAGCAATCCGGCCCGCTTGGCGTGCTTGACGTTGAGGCCCAGTTCGGCGGCCATGATGCCGCAGAGGTAGCAGACCTCCACCGAATGTTGCAGGACGTTCTGGGCATAGCTGGTGCGGAACTTCAGCTTGCCCAGGAGCTTGACCAGGTCCGGGTGGAGCCCGTGCACCCCGGCGTCGAAGGCGGCCTCCTCGCCGGCCTCCCGGATACTCACTTCCAGTTCCTGGGTGACCTTCTCGACGATCTCTTCGATGCGCCCGGGATGGATGCGGCCGTCGGAGATGAGGCGTTCCAGGCTGCGCCGGGCCACCTCGCGCCGCACCGGGTTAAAGGCGCTCAAGATGACCGCTTCCGGGGTATCGTCGATAATGATGTCCACCCCGGTGGCGGCTTCCAGGGCACGGATGTTGCGGCCTTCCCGGCCGATAATGCGCCCTTTCATCTCTTCGTTGGGCAGGGCCACTACCGAGACGGTCTGCTCGGCCACATAGTCCGAAGCATAGCGTTTGATGGCCAGGGCGATGATATCCTTGGCCTTGCGGTCGGCGTGCTCCTTCGCCTCGGTTTCGATGCGCTTCACCAGGCGGGCGGCGTCGGCCCGGATTTCCCGCTCCAGGGACTGAAGGAGATATTCCTTGGCCTCGGTGGCGCTCATACCGGCCAGTTGCTCCAGGCGGGCGGTCTGTTCCGCCACCAGGTGCTGGTAGCGCTCACCCTGGACCTTCAGATCCTCTTCCTGCCTGGCCGCCAGCTTATGCTGTTTGATCAGTTCGGTCTCCCGTTCATCCAGAAGCGCCGCTTTCTTCTCCAGGTTTTCCTCCTTCTGGAGGATCCGGCGCTCCAACTGGTTGAGTTCGTGGCGCCGCTCGTGGGTCTCCTTTTCAAAGTCCATCTTCATCTGTATGAGCTGGTCTTTGGCCTGGAGCTTGGCCTCTTTCCTGAGGCTGTCGGCTTCCTTGCGGGCTTCATCCAGGATCTTCTTGCCCAGGGCCTCCAAAGATTGCTGGTGTCTGTCCATCACGTACTTGCGATAGAAAAAACCACCCAAAAACCCGAGGCCCAACAGAAGAACTTCAACGATAAAATTCAATATGGTCATGTAAATTCCCTTATGATAGATTACTCCCCTGAAAACGGTAACAGTCCCGCCTAGGCTCGGGACGGAGCAAATTTCAATCTAATATACCCGGGAGGGGCCAAGACGGTGGGCGGTGGCAGGGTGGGCCACGTAGGATGCTTCGAGGGCGGAAGATTATTTACGGCAATGCCGGTGATTTCTCACCAGCACTATAAATCATAGTTTACACTACACAGCCATAGATCTTACAACGCTCGGGTATACTGTGACGCTGCCCCACTCATATCTTATTGATATCCCACTAAATATTACAGGATATTGGGTCTGCTGGCCCTGTTTCCGCCAGGGGCATTATTTCTGACCGGAACGTCGTTTTGCTGCCGCCCGGAATACTTTCCTGTCGTCCTCGTCCTTTTCCTCTTCCCAGGTCTTTTCTGCCGGGACTCCAACACCCCTTTGAACCGGAAGGTTCCCGGGTGGCGTCACGGGCCGGGGAGAAAAGATGAGTCGCTTGCCTCCAGTATTTGAATTAATTGTTTGGACCGCGTCTCGATTTCGGTTTGGAGCTGTTGATGATCCTCCTTACTCTCCAGGCATTCATAGGCCAGATTCAGTGCCGCCAGAATTGCCAGGTCACTCAAGGGCCTGGTGGGAAGGGCCTGCTGTAATTCGCGCAGCTGGGCGTCCACCTCCCGCGCCACCGCCTGCAGGCTCTCCTGAGGCATGCTCCCCTTTAAGGTGAAGGTGCGGCCCAATATTTCCACCGTCACCGGCGTGGGCTCCTGGACCGGATCTATGCCGATTCTCCCGTATCGATAATCTTTAAGCGGTTAAGGATCTTATCGATCCGCTCCCGGACCGTCTCGCGGTCCTGGGAGACCCGAGCCAGTGTCGCCTCGGCTTCCTTGAGGGCCTGTTCCTTTTCGCCCAGGGTCTTTTGCAGCGCCGCGTTGGCCTCTTGCAAGGTGTTTACTTTGCTCAAGACCAGTTCGAGTTTCTGTTCCAGGGTGTTAAACAGATCAGTTACCACGCGTATCTCCCATCAAATATTGATTGTGCTCTTGCGAGGCGAAATTGTCAAGCCTTTTTACCCCGTTGGCGGGACCAGGGTTTCCCGCAGCCGGGCCGCCAGGTGGGTGTACCGCCGCACCGGCCGGTCATTCCTGATGGCCATGCCCAGGGCCCGCTTGCTGCCCAGGATCACCACCAGGCGGCGTCCCCGGGTGAGGGCGGTGTACAGGAGGTTCCGTTGCAGCATCATGTAGTGGTGGGTGGTGAGCACCAGCGCCACCGCGGGGAACTCACTGCCCTGGGCCTTGTGTACCGTCACCGCATAAGCCAGGGTGAGATCCTCCCGTTCTCCGGCATCATAGGTGATCACCCGGCCGTCAAAATCCACCTGGAGCTGGCCGGTGGCAGCCAGAAACCCGCAAACCTGGCCGATATCGCCGTTAAATACTTCTTTGTAATAATTATTCCGCAGTTGCATGACCTTGTCATGGCGGCGGTAAACCCGGCCGCCCCAGGACCAGCGGTCGCTCTCGGGGTTGAGACGCTGCTGCAGCTCGTGGTTGAGGGTCTGGATGCCCACCGGCCCCCGGTGCATGGGCGTAATCACCTGGAGGTCTCGTAAGGGATCCAACCCGTAGCGCCGGGGCAGTTCCTCGGCCACCAGGTCCAGGAGCCTGGCCTTGAGGGCCTCGGGGTCATCCAGTTCCAGGAAAACGAAGTCGTCTTTGCCGAACTTCTGGGGCAGATAGGGGTATTCCCCCTGGTTGATGCGGTGGGCGTTCACCACGATGAGGCTCTCTGCGGCCTGGCGGTAGATCTGGGTGAGGCGGGCCACCTTGACGACCCCGGAATCGATCAGGTCTTTGAGGATGTTGCCCGGGCCCACTGCCGGGAGCTGGTGGGCGTCCCCCACCAGGATGAGGCGGGCCGCAACGGGCACGGCCCGGAGCAGGTGGTACATCAGGTAAGTATCCACCATGGAGGTCTCATCCACCACCACCACTTCCGCCTTCAAAGGCTCCGCCGGGCCGCGGCGGAAGCCGCCGGTCTGGGGGGAAAATTCCAGGGCCCGGTGGATGGTGGTGGCGGTCATGCCGGTGGTCTCGCTCAGGCGCTTGGCGGCCCGGCCGGTGGGGGCCATGAGCATGACCCGGGCCCCCAGGCCCTGGAACAGGTCCAGGATGCAGCTGACAATGGTGGTCTTGCCGGTGCCGGGGCCGCCGGTAATGACGAGCACCTTGTCCGTGAGGGCCGCAGCCACCGCCGCGGCCTGCTCCGGGGCCAGGGTCAAACCGCGCTGCTGCTGGACCTGATTGATGAGGTCCTCGAGATGGAGCGGCGGGTGGCTCCCGCCGGCGCTGAGCAGGCGCCCCAGGGACTGGGCCACCCCGGTTTCCGCCACCCAGGCGGGTTTTTTGTAGACGGCCCGGCCGGCCGGCAGCTCCGGCAGCACTACCCGCCCGGCCCGGGCCAGGTCCTCCAGGGTCCCCAAAAGGGGCGGGCGGGGGACATGGAGCAATTCCTCGGTCCGGTCCAGGAGCACCTCTTCCGGAACATAGACGTGGCCCTCCCCGCCCATGGTGTCCAGAAGGTGCAGCAGCCCCGCGGCCAGGCGGGCCGGGGTCAGGGGGTCAAGGTTGAGGCGGCCGGCCAGGCGGTCGGCGGTGAGAAACCCCAGGCCGTGGATGTCCAGGGCCAGTTGATAGGGGTTGGTGGTCACCACTTCCACCGCCTGATCGCCGTACTGCTGATAGATCTTGGTGGCCATGGCCATGCCCACGCCCAGGCCCTGAAGCGCCACCAGCACCTCCCGGGCCGCTTTGTGGGTCTGCCAGTCCCGGCGAATCTGGTCCATCTTCTTAGGCC
Source organism: Deltaproteobacteria bacterium (assembly GCA_030655955.1). GTDB lineage: Bacteria > Desulfobacterota > Desulfobaccia > Desulfobaccales > 0-14-0-80-60-11 > 0-14-0-80-60-11. The sequence goes on along the minus strand of JAUSOZ010000241.1, from coordinate 2,175 downwards.
CGATCCCGGACACCTCCGTCAGGCGCTCCGGGTGGTCGTCGATCACCGTCAGGGTCTCGCCCCCGAAATGGGCCACCAGGCGCTGGGCCAGTTCGCCCCCGATGCCCTTGATGAGCCCCGAGGCCAGATATTTTTCGATGCCGGACACGGTGGCGGGGAGCACCGCGTACCACCACACCACCCGAAACTGCTCCCCCCACTTGGGATGCACCTCGTAACGGCCCTTGAGGTGAAGCTGTTCCCCTTCCTTGACCGCGGCCAAAGGCCCCACCACGGTGGCAGGCTGGCGGCGCCCCTTGACCCGGAGACGCACCACGGCGTAGTGGCTGGACGGGTCGGCGAAGGTGAGGCGCTCCACCGTCCCATCCAGGGTCTCAAGAGGATGGGAGGTCGGGTCCGGCGTTAAGGGAGGTTTAGATTGTGCCAAAGCACCGCCGCAAAATCCTGGAAGTTAATCCGGTTGAGAGCCACAGGCCAGCGCTCTGGCCTGACCGGGAGCCGAACCGCTCGGCTCAGTCACTCATGAGCCTTCGGCTCACCCATAAAGCATGAAAAGTCAGGTAGGGCGGGCGTCCTCGCCCGCCACTCCACTGGATCGTTGGTGCGTGGGACGCACCCTACATTAACCTTGAACTTTGAACCTTGAACTTTGAACTTTTCTGAACAGAATATGGTTCATCATAAACCGGGCCGCCTGGACCCGTCAATGGGAATCGCTGGGGACCGCAAGTCCCATCTTGGATAATTTCGGGTAAATGGAGCCATGATTAATTCATAAAGCCGACCGCTGAAAGCTGACAGCTGAAGGCTTATTGGATAATTTGCTTGACTTCTGGCTGAAATAAGATATTATTGTAATTGATTCTCAATTGCATTGATTCCTTCGTTTGGGTATGGTGATGAAATCGGAGATCCAGGTATTCCGTGAATATATCCGTGGGCGCCGGTTGAGGCGCACCCCGGAGAGGGAGCAGATACTGCAAGAAATTTTTGAGATACACGGGCATTTCGATGTGGACGAACTCCACCTGAGGCTCAGGGACAAGGCCTCAAAGGTGTCCAAGGCCTCCATCTACCGCGCCCTGCCGTTGTTCATTGATTGCGGTTTGGTCCGGGAGGTGGATTTCAGCGACGGCCACTGGCACTATGAGCACATTTACGGCCACGCCCACCACAGTCACCTCCGGTGCCTGGGGTGCGGTGAAGTGCTGGAGTTTGTGGAGCCGGGCCTGGGACTCCTGGAAGTGCACCTGGCCCGGGAATACGGCTATCGCATTAAAGGCCACCAGTTGCAGGTCCATGGGCTGTGCGCCACCTGCCAGGAGGCGGAGTAACTTGGCTGGTTTAGAAAAAGACATAAACGTCATGGCGGATGCCGCCGACCCCCTGGAACACTTACTGGCCGATTTTCCGGCCGGCCGGCGAGTCAGGATTACCGGGCATCGGGGCGGCCGGATGCTTCGGGCCCGGTTGCTGGCCATGGGCCTCAACCTGGGGCGGGAAGTGGAAGTCATCCAAAATAACCGCGGCCTCATTATCGTGGGCGTCAATGGTGGCCGGGTGGCCCTGGGGAAGGGGATCAGCCATAAGATCCTGGCCGAACTCGTACTGCCGCTCCTAACCGACCAGAGCTCCGGCTAACCGGAGGAGCTTTCGGGGCAACGGCGCCGCCGCCCTCCCCCCCAGCGCCTGATCCGGTAATTTTGTTGCCTGCAGTTTTTTATGAAAATCGCTCGGTGGGGCGGGCCTCCGTGCCCGCCAGCGAGAGGCGGCCAGAAACAGGCGCTCCACCAACACCAGCCATTTTTCATCTTTCGTTGTGTCCGTGAGGAGACGATCGTGAGAATGGTGACATCCCGGCGTCAACCGGTGGCCGGGCCGGGGCGGCTGGCCGGAGGGGAAATCAATCGGCAGGGCGGGTGGTTTGCGTGAGTCTCGAACCTAAAAGCCTTTTAACGACGCCATGATCAGCCATCCCATCAGGGAAGCCGATCCGGTTTGCACCCAGGCGCGGTGCCTGTGGGGGAGCAATCCGGCCCAACGGCGCGATTTGTTAGATACGGGCTGAGGCAAGGGCCGCACCCTGGCAAACGTTTCATGGGCCCAGGCGCCGTCACCCGCGGGATCCGGGGGGAGAGGCGTCACAACCCGCAGGGACGCCGGGCCGGCGCTTGC
>JAUSOZ010000232.1 GCA_030655955.1 Deltaproteobacteria bacterium | reverse complement strand
AGACAGTGGACATGCGCCGCTCCATCTTTGAGGCGCTTGGCAGAGTGAGCCGCCGGTTTCCTTTGCTGCTGTATCTCGGCACGATCATGCTGGTTACGGCCACCATTACCGCTAGCTTCCTGGAGAAGGCCCAGGCCGATTGGCTATCCGGTTGGATATTCGGGCTGATCGGGATCCTTTCGCTCTTGGGCGCCAGTCATCTGGCGATAGCTCTGGCAAACTGGCTGGCGACGTTGCTGGTGACGCCGCAGCCGCTGCCGCGCCTGGACTTCTCTGAAGGAATTCCGCTGAAATCGAGCACCCTCGTGGTGGTCCCGACCATGCTCACCAGCCCTCAGAACATCGCGGCTCTAATCGAGGCGCTGGAAGTCCGGTTCCTGGCAAATCGGGGTGAGAACCTGCACTTTGGTCTGGTCACTGATTTTCGGGATGCGCCCGTAGAGACGCTGCCGGAGGACGAGTCGCTGGTGAATCTGGCCCGGCAGGGCATCGAAGAGTTGAATGAAAAGTACCGGAGCATCAAAGGCGATATTTTCTTCCTGTTTCATCGCCCGCGCCGCTGGAATCCCCGGGAACGGATTTGGATGGGTTACGAGCGCAAGCGAGGCAAGCTTGTGGCCCTGAATTCCTTTTTGCGCGGCGGCTCCAGGGATTGCTTCTCAGTCGTCGTCGGTGCGACTGCAGTCTTATCGGGCGTGAAGTACGTGATCACCCTGGACACCGATACGCAACTGCCCCGCGACTCGGCCTGGCGGCTGGTGGGAACCATGGCGCACCCCTTGAACCGGCCGCGGTTCGACGAGGACCAGCAGCGTGTCTGTGAGGGGTACGGCATCCTGCAGCCCCGCGTGGCCGTGAGCCTGCCCGGCACAAACCGGTCGCGCTATGCGCGACTCTGGGGGAGTGATCCGGGCATCGATCCGTATACCCACGCCGTCTCCGATGTTTACCAGGATCTGTTCCATGAAGGCTCGTTCATCGGCAAGGGAATCTATGAGGTCGATGCGTTCGAGCGGGCGCTCAACGGGCGCTTCCCCGAAAACCGGATTCTCAGCCACGATCTTCTGGAAGGGTGCTACGCCCGGGCCGGGCTGTTGAGTGATGTCCTGTTATACGAGGACTACCCCTCTCGCTATAGCGCCGACGTGAGCCGCCGACACCGTTGGATTCGCGGGGATTGGCACATTGCCCGGTGGTTGCTGCCGGGTGTTCCCGGCCCTGGCCCACACCTTCAGAAGAATCCGCTCTCGGTGCTATCCCGTTGGAAAATCTTCGACAACTTGCGCCGTAGTCTCGTGTCCGCGGCGTTGACGCTCCTGTTGCTCCTGGGCTGGACGGTCTTGTCAGCAGCCTGGTTTTGGACCTTGGCGGTGCTTGGCATCATCCTTATTCCTCCTTTGTTTGCCTCTCTGCTGGAAATTTTCCAGAAGCCGGGCGATGTGCTTCTGGGCCAGCACCTCACTGCCCTAAGGCGCTCGGCTGATCGTCACTTCACTCAGGCTCTCTTTACGCTCGTGTGTCTCCCTTATGAGGCATTTTTCAGTCTGGATGCGATCATCCGCACGGGCGTCCGGATACTAATTACCCACAAGCGACTTCTCGAATGGAATCCGTCGGGCGATGGGGAGCGCCCTAGCCGCTCGGACCTCGTGGCCTCCTATCGGACGATGTGGATCGCCCCCCTTATCGCTTTAACCGCGGCGATCTACCTGGCGTTTTCGAAGCCAGCCGTGCTCTCGGTGGCTGGGCCCATACTGGGGCTCTGGTTTGCCTCCCCCGCTATCACCTGGTGGATCAGTCGACCGCTTACTCGCCGCGCCGCAAGATTGACGGCCGACCAGACCCGCTTCCTCCGGAAGATTTCCCGAAAGACCTGGGCCTTCTTCGAAACCTTCGTTGGCCCGGACGATCATTGGCTACCGCCGGATAACTTTCAGGAGCAGCCCTTGGCCGGAGTCGCCCATCACACCTCGCCGACCAACATGGGATTGGCGCTTCTATCAAATTTAGCCGCCTACGACTTCGGCTACATTTCAGCCGGACGACTCGTCGAACGCACCGAGAATGCACTCTACACGATGGCAGCTTTAGAACGACACCGGGGCCACTTCTACAACTGGTACGACACGCAGTCTCTGCAGCCTTTGTTGCCCAAATACATTTCGACCGTGGACAGTGGAAACCTGGCGGGCCATCTGCTGACCTTGCGGGCCGGTCTGCTCGCACTTCCCGATAACCAGATCCTGGGCGAGCGCTGGTTTGACGGACTGAGTGACACCCTAAGGATTGTCGTGGACCTGGCGGGCGGAGTCACTCCGGCCCCGCTGGCTCAATTTCAGAAGGATCTGGCCTTTGCAGGTGATTCCCGGCCAACCACGCTGGCGGCGGCTCGTCTGTGCCTCGACCGGCTGGCGACATCCGCCGAAGATATGGTCCACAGCCTCGACGCCGACCCCGAGAGCCAGGTGAACTGGTGGGCAGGCGCCCTCGCCCGGCAGTGCCGGGATGGACTCGATGAGCTGACCTTTCTCGCTCCGTGGACTTTATTGCGGGCTTCCCTGGATAAACTCAGCGAGTTCCCGGGTATCGGCGAAATCCCGACGCTCCGCCAAGTAGCCAGGCTTGAGATGGATCTGCTGCCGGCCATCGAGAATCGGCCCGGGCTGGAGGTGACTCCCGAGGAAAGCGCCTGGCTTGACAAGCTGCGAGGGCTCCTCACGAAGGCGAGCCGGCGGGCCGGAACCAGGATTGCGGCTATCGAGCGGCTGGCCCTGCAATCCAGCGAACTTGCCCGTATGGAGTATGATTTCCTGTACGACAAGGGGCATCACTTAATGGCTATCGGCTACAACGTGAGCGAGCGTCGGCTGGACTCGAGTTACTACGATCTGCTGGCTTCGGAAGCGAGATTTTCCAGTTTTGTGGCGATTGCTCAAGGAGAGTTGCCGCAGGAGAGCTGGTTTGCCCTGGGACGTCTCCTTACTACCGCCGGTGGAAAGCCGGTTCTCCTGTCGTGGAGCGGGTCGATGTTCGAATACCTTATGCCGCTCCTGGTAATGCCGACCTACGAACACACCTTGCTCGACCAGACTTGCAAGGCGGCGGTGGAGAGTCAGATCGAGTATGGCAAGAAGCGCGGCGTGCCGTGGGGCATTTCAGAATCCGGTTACAATGCCATTGATATTCTCCTCAACTACCAGTACCGGCCCTTCGGCGTGCCCGGCTTGGGACTCATGCGCGGACTGGCCGATGACCTGGTCATTGCCCCGTATGCCTCAGCGCTGGCGCTGATGGTGGCGCCCGAGAAGGCCTGCTTGAATCTCGAGCAACTGACCGCGGCAGGGTTTGAGGGAAAATTCGGCTTCTATGAAGCCATCGACTATACTCCTTCGCGCCTGTTACGCGGACAATCGAGGGCCGTGGTTCGGTCCTTCATGACCCATCACCAGGGCATGATCTTCCTCTCCCTGGCCTATCTGCTCCTGGACCGGCCGATGCAGAAGCGCTTCGAGTCGGACCCTTTGTTCCAGGCGACCATGTTGTTGCTCCAGGAGCGCATCCCCAAAGCCAGGATGTTCTATGTGCACGCTGACGAGATCACCGGATCACAACGGACCTCCAGTGTTCCGGAGACAACGGTGCGCGTTTTCAACAGCCCCGATACGCCGATACCAGAAGTGCAGTTGTTGTCGAATGGCAGATATCATGTGATGGTTACCAACGCCGGCGGCGGTTACAGCCGCTGGAAGGACCTCGCCGTCACCCGCTGGCGCGAAGACAGTACCTGCGACAACTGGGGCACGTTCTGTTACCTCCGCGACGTGACGAGCGGCGAGTTCTGGTCTACCGCTTATCAGCCAACCCTCACGCGATCTGAGAATTTTGAGGCGATTTTCTCGGTAGGGCGAGCCGAGTTCCGCTGCCGCCAACAAGACTTTGACGCCTATACGGAGATCGCGGTTTCGCCCGAGGATGACATCGAGGTGCGCAGAATCACCATTACCAATAGCGCTCAGACACCGAGAGAGATCGAAGTCACGAGTTACGCCGAAGTAGTCCTGGCCCCGCCTGCCTCGGACGCACTGCATCCGGCGTTCAGCAATCTCTTTGTTCAGACCGAAATCATCCGCCAGCGGCAGGCGATCCTCTGCACTCGCCGGCCCCGCTCGCGCGACGAGCAGGCGCCATGGATGTGTCACCTGATGGCGGTGCATGGGGCGGACATCGGAGAAGTCTCTTATGAGACTGACCGCATGCAGTTCATCGGCCGCGGCCGGACCGTCGCCGATCCACAGGCGATGCGCGACCCAGCGGCGCTCTCGGGCCGCGAGGGCTCAGTGCTGGACCCGATTGTCGCCATCCGGTATCGTCTGGCGCTCGGTCCGGGAGCATCGGTAACGGTCAATGTAGTCTCCGGCGTCGCCGAAACCCGCGAGGCGTGCCTGGGCCTGGTGAAGAAATACCAGGATCGGCGTCTGGCGGACCGCGTCTTTGATCTGGCCTGGACGCATAGCCAGGTGGCCCTGCGGCAGGTCAATGCCTCAGAGGCCGACGCGCAGCTCTACTGTCGCCTGGCGAGCTCGGTAATCTACGCCAATGCATCGCTCAGAGCCGACCCGAGCGTCCTCATCAAGAACCGCCGCGGGCAATCCGGTCTTTGGGGCTACTCCATCTCCGGCGATATACCCATTGTGCTGCTGCAGATTGAAGATCCGGCCAATATCGATCTGGCGCGCCAACTCATACAGGCCCATGCGTATTGGCGCTTAAGAGGACTGGCGGTGGACCTGATGATCTGGAACGAAGATCACGCCGGTTACCGGCAACTTCTCCACGACCAGATCATGGGACTCATTGCCGCAAGGGGCGAAGCCAGCGAGGTAGATCAGCCCGGCGGCATTTTCGTAAGACCCGCGGACCAGATATCGGAGGAGGACCGCATTCTGTTCCAAACGGTGGCTCGCGCCATCATCACCGATAGCCGGGGGACACTGGAAGACCAGTTCAACCATCGAGGCCAGGTGAAAGTGACCATACCGCCCCTGACCCCGACCCGAACCCACCGCGGCGAACCCCCGGTGACGGCCGAGTCGTCCCGCAGCGATTTGACGTTCTTCAATGGCCTGGGCGGATTCACCCCTGACGGACGCGAATATGTCATTACCACCACGCACCGGCAGGTGACTCCGGCGCCATGGGTAAATGTGCTGGCCAACCCGCACTTCGGCACCGTCATCTCAGAGAGCGGCCAGGCCTATACCTGGAGCGAGAATGCCCACGAGTTCCGCCTCACGCCCTGGGAGAACGATCCCGTGAGCGATTCGCGCGGAGAAGCCTTTTTCCTCCGTGACGAAGAGACCGGCCACTTCTGGTCCCCCATGCCGCTGCCCAGCCGTGGCGCGCTGCCGTACGTCAGCCGCCACGGATTCGGCTACAGCGTTTTCGAGCACACCGAGGACGGCATCAGCTCAGAAGTGTGGGTTTACGTGGCCATAGATGCACCGATCAAGTTCACGGTGCTCAAAGTGCGGAACATGTCAGGCCGGTCACGCCAGCTCTCCGCTACAGGCTACTTAGAATGGGTTATGGGAGATCAGCGGTCAAAATCCGCCATGCACGTGTGCACTGAAGTTGACTCGAATAGCGGCGCCCTCTTGGCGCGCAACCCCTATAACACGGAGTTCACCGATCGAGTTGCCTTCTTCGCGGTGGACGCTACGATCCGGACCTTAAGCGGCGACCGGACTGAATTCCTGGGACGTAACGGCACGCTGGGCAGTCCTGCCGCGATGTCCCGGTTGCGGCTGTCCGGAAAGGTGGGAGCCGGTTTGGACCCCTGTGCCGCGCTTCAGGTTCCTTTCGAGTTGGACGACGGGCAAGAGCGTGAGATTATTTTCACACTCGGCGCCGGGCGAAACATCGATGACGCCAGGAACCTCGTGCAGCGCTTTCGAGGCGGGTCGGCGGCGCGTGGCGCCCTCGATGAGGTGTGGCATTACTGGAATCATACTCTCGGCGCCGTGCAAGTGGAAACACCCGACCAGTCCCTCAACGTGCTCACGAACGGCTGGCTCTTATACCAGACTCTCGGGTGCCGCCTTTGGGCGCGCAGCGGCTTCTACCAGTCGGGGGGCGCCTTCGGTTTCCGCGACCAACTGCAGGACGTGATGGCGCTGATCTACGCCGAGCCGCGCCTGGTGCGCGAGCACTTGCTCCTATGCGCCTCCCGCCAGTTCCCGGAAGGAGATGTCCAGCATTGGTGGCATCCCCCCTTGGGCCGGGGCGTACGGACCCATTGCTCCGATGATTACCTCTGGCTGCCGTTGGCGACGTGCCGCTACGTCCTGAACACCGGGGACACCGGGGTGTTGGATGAGCCTATCCACTTTATCCAGGGCCGCCCGGTAAACGCCGAGGAGGACTCGTATTACGATCTGCCCAATCGGTCTGAAGAATCGGCCAGTTTGTATGACCACTGTGTGCGAGCCATCCTTGGGGCCCTCAGGTTTGGTGAGCACGGCTTGCCGCTCATGGGCTCCGGCGACTGGAATGACGGCATGAACCTGGTGGGCCAACACGGCAAAGGGGAAAGCGTCTGGTTGGGCTTTTTCCTTTATGAGGTGCTCACGCGGTTCGCCGAGGTGGCCCGTGCGCGGGGTGATGTGTCCTTCGCCGAGCGTTGCGTTAGGGAGGCGGCCAGGCTGCACCGCAATATCGAGAAGCATGGCTGGGACGGCGAGTGGTATCGCCGCGCCTACTTCGACGACGGTTCACCGCTGGGGTCGGCGCTCAACCCCGAGTGCCGGATCGATTCGATTTCCCAGAGCTGGTCCGTTCTCTCCGGTGCGGGAGATGCAGCCCGGGCGCGCCTGGCCATGGAAGCCGTGGATCAGCGCCTCGTTCGCCGGGAGCAGGCGCTCATCCAGCTCCTGGATCCGCCGTTTGACAAGTCGGATTTGAACCCCGGCTACATCAAAGGCTACGTCCCCGGGGTGAGAGAGAACGGCGGGCAATACACTCACGCGGCGATATGGGCGGCGATGGCCTTCGCAGCCTTGGGCGACCGGGGGCGCGCCTGGGAACTCCTGGCCATGATTAACCCGTTGAACCATGCCAGGTCTCCCGAGGCCATCGCCATCTACAAGGTAGAACCCTACGTCCTGGCGGCCGACGTCTATGCGGTCTCGCCGCATATTGGCCGCGGTGGCTGGACGTGGTACACGGGGTCTGCCGGCTGGATGTACCGGCTGATCGTGGAATCACTCCTGGGACTGAGGCTTGAGGTGGACAAGCTGCGGTTTACGCCATGTCTCCCGGCGGATTGGCCGGCCTTCACCATGCACTACCGGTATCGGGAGACGGTCTACCACATCATTGTCCAGCGCCCGCCGGCCGAGAATGGCGAGACGCGGGTGACCGTTGATGGCGTCGACCAACCCGATAACACTATCCCCCTAATTGACGACCAGCAGGAACACTACGTCGAGGTGAGCCTACCCGTGGTACGTAGTTTAATGTAGAATTTATCACTAATACCAGGTCGCAATCATAAGTCAGTCTAAACCAAGTTCTGAACTTTTTAGTCTGTAACCCTCTTCTTTTCAATCCCGAGGCGCGTTTTTCGTCAAGCTGGTTAATAACGATGAGAAGGAAACCCTATGCATGCGAATGATAAACCGCACCGTTCCATCTTACAGAGCATTGCCCATCAGGCAATGCTTGATCGAGGTTTGCTCCCTGATTTTTCAGCCGCAGCCCTCGCCGAACTTGGACGGCTTCAGGAGCCAGCGGCAACCGCGGGCGAGCCAGTCCGTGACCTGAGGAACCTTCTGTGGGCTTCCATTGATAACGATGACTCTCTCGACCTGGACCAGCTTACCGTTGCCGAGGTTATGCCTGGAGGCAAAATAAAGATTCTGGTTGCTATAGCGGACGTGGACTTGTTGGTTAAAAATGGCTCAGCGACTGACCAACACGCGCACCATAACACTACCTCGGTTTATACTGCTGCCGAGATATTCCCCATGCTTCCGGAAAAACTTTCTACCGACCTTACCTCCCTGAATTTCAACGAGGATCGCCTTTCCCTGGTCGTCGACCTGGTGGTTGGCGCCGACGGGTCCCTTCAGGAGTCCACTATCTACCGGGCCTGGGTACGTAATCAGGCGAAACTTGCTTATAATTCCGTGGCAGCATGGTTAGAAAAGAATGAAGGTGCCCCTGAAGCTTTGGTTGCCGTGCAAGGGCTGGCTGAGAATCTGCGCCTGCAAGACCGGGTAGCACAAAGTTTGAAGAATTTCCGCCAGATCCACGGGTCGCTTAGTCTGGAAACCTTTGAGGCCAAAGCGGTATTCGACGGCGATCAAATCCGCGCCCTGGAAATAGAAGAGAAGAACCGGGCCAGGGAGATTATTGAGGAGTTTATGGTCGCGGCCAACGGTGTAGTCGCCCGGTTCCTCTCAGCCAGGAAATTCCCCTCCATCCGCCGCGTTGTCCGCACGCCAAAACGATGGGACCGGATTGTCGAAATTGCCGGGGAACACCAGGTTAAACTTCCTGATATCCCTGACTCGAAAGCGCTGGAGGAATTTCTCCTCAAGGAAAAAGCCGAGGAGCCGGTGTCCTTCCCCGACCTATCCCTCGCAGTGATCAAGCTTTTGGGCTCTGGCGAATACCTTGCCGAACTTCCTGAAGACAATCCTCCAGGCCACTTCGGCCTCGCAGTCAAGGACTATGTTCACTCTACCGCGCCCAATCGCCGCTATCCCGACCTGCTTATCCAACGCTTGTTGAAAGCGGCTTTAGAAGGTAAGCCGGTGCCCTATAGTAAGGATGAATTGGATGGTCTGGCGCTTCATTGCACTGAAGCAGAAGATGCTGCAAAGAAAGTTGAACGCCAGGTCGGAAAATCCGCCGCGGCGCTTCTGCTTGAATCGAGAATCGGAGAGCAGTTTGATGCGATTGTCACCGGCGCGGCCGCCAAAGGGACCTGGGTCCGCCTGCTCACCATACCGGTTGAAGGAAAACTGGTCAGCGGGTTCAAGGGCCTCGATGTCGGCGACCGGACTCGCGTGCAGCTAATCTCGGTAAATGTTCAGCAAGGGTTTATTGATTTCAGGAAGATTAATTCATCAAAGCATTGACGGAAGTTGCGCACCCCTTTTTGATGCGGACCGAAATAATACCAGGTCGCAATCATGAGGTAATTTGGGGTAGCCGCAGGCGAAAGCCCGCGCTTGCACAGTTTGAAAATCTGTGCCACCATTTGAAGGCAAATTGGTATGATGAGCGCCGAACTCATCATAAGGCGACTGGTTAAGTCAACGCTTCACTATCCTTCGTCCTGACCAGACTGGAAAGTCGGTAAATTAAAGGAG
>JAUSOZ010000213.1 GCA_030655955.1 Deltaproteobacteria bacterium | reverse complement strand
AGCACGGCGAGGTGTCCCGGCTCATGTTCGCCGACTACCCGGTGGACGCCATCACCAACGGGGTGCACGCCGCCACCTGGACCACGGAGCCCTTCCAGGTGCTTTTCGACCGCCACATCCCGGGTTGGCGGGAGGACAATTTCAGCCTGCGCTACGTCCTCAACATCCCCGAAGACGAGCTGTGGGAAACGCACCAGCAGGCCAAGCAAGAGCTGCTGGCCTACGTCAACCGAAAGAATAACGCCGGCATGGATAAAGACGTCCTGACCCTGGGCTTTGCCCGGCGGGTCGCAACTTACAAGCGGGCGGACTTGCTGTTCAATGATATCGAGCGCTTGCGGCGGATTGCCCGGGAGGTGGGCCCCATCCAGTTGATTTTTGCCGGCAAGGCCCATCCCCGGGACGGCTTGGGCAAGGACCTCATCCGGCGGATTTTTCAGGCCGCTGAAGCCTTAAAACCGGACATCAAGGTGGCTTTTCTGGAGAATTACGACACTTGGCTGGCGCGCCGGCTCGCCGGCGGCGTGGATATCTGGCTGAACACGCCCCAGCCGCCCAACGAGGCTTCGGGCACCAGCGGCATGAAGGCTGCCCTGAACGGGGTCCCGAGCTTCAGCATCCTGGATGGCTGGTGGTTGGAGGGCCATATCGAGAACTTTACCGGCTGGTCCATCGGCGCCCCGGTGAGCCACGGTCCCGAGGGCTACGATTGCTCCGGCGATGCCGATTGCCTCTATGGGAAACTGGAGCAGGTCATCGTCCCCATGTATTACCATGACCGGGAGGCCTTTATGCGGGCCATGTATGGGTCCATCGCCATCAACGGCGCCTTTTTCAACACCCAGCGCATGGTGCAGCAGTATGTGGTGAAGGCGTACCTGTAATAATTTGGCGGGGCCCCCCCTGAGGCTTAATGCCGAGCCCCGGCGGACGGCGCCCTCAAGCTGTCTGGGTGCGGTGGAACTGGCCGGCCCCCAGAAGTTTTAGAGCAAATTTCTCTCCGAGATCTTGGCCTGTTTCAACCCCGGGGTTCTGCAAGTATTTCCCCCAAAAAACCGCCCTTGTCGTTAGGCCGAGCCTATCATCTATCCCGTCGTCAACCTCAGACGGTGTAACCACCTTGCCTTGTCTCATTCCTTGGGGCTCAAAACCGTTTGTGCCAAGCGGGGAAATGCCGTTATGAGGCCTGGAGGTATCCTGACGTTATGGCCGGGGGAGAGCAGAGAGATAAGCTCCAGGGCGTTGGCCACGGCTTGGCCCGCCGGGTGGTTGTTGAAGATGACGTAGGTCTCCCGGGCCTTTGCCACCAGCTCCCGGGCCCGGGCCGCCAAATCCTCCAGTTCCTCGGGGGAGTACAGGTAGTCATATCGGGCTCCCCGGTCGTCCCCGAACGCAAACCAGGCATCCTGACGCCGCCCGTGGCAGCGCAGGTAGCCCCGTGGCCCGGTGACCCAGCGCGTGGCCCCCATGGGGTAGGAGACCATGGGCTGGTCGATGTTGCAGAAATCAAGGCCCACCTCTACCAAAAACTCCCGCACGGCCCGCTGCTGCCAGGAGCGGTGGCGCACTTCCACCGCCAGGGGAAATTTTTCTAAGGCGGTCTTGAGCTGCACCAGATAAGCGCGATTTTCCTCGGTATTATGAAAGGAATAGGGAAACTGGGCCAGGAGCACCCCCAACTTCCCGGCGGTGAGCAGCGGGGCCAGGCCGGCTTGGAACTGGGCCAGTTCGGGGGCCGGCAGCCGCCGGGTGTGGGTGAAGACCTGCCACACCTTGGCGGTGAAGCGGAAATCCGGGAAATCCGTCACCGCCGCCAGCCAGCGCCGGGCGTAGTCGGCGGGGATGGGCCGGTAAAAGGTGACGTTGATCTCCACGGCGGTAAACAGGGTGGCCAGGAAGGTGAGCCGGTCGGTGCCCTTGAGCCCCGGGGGATAGACCACCCCCTGCCAGTCGGGGTAATCCCAACCCGCCGGGCCCAAATACAGTTTCCGATTTTCGGTTTCCGGTTGTTGGTGAGGCGGCATCGGTTAATAACCAACTTCCCCGCTCTCCCCATGCACCGATGAGAGAGGGAAGGTCCGTCTGCATTATACCCGGTTAGGCATGAGTAAGAACAACAAAAAAGGTGCGCAGTGCGCACCATACTCGCTAACCGGAGAAGTTTTTCGTAGGGTGCGTTCTACGCACCACTGGCGGGCCGGACACCCGCCCTATGGCTCATCAATGCTGGCATTCGGCGCAGGACAGGGTGTCCCCGGCCGGCTGGCCTTCGGGCAGGGGATGCTCTTCCCGGGCCAAGACAGCTTTCAGGGCTTCCAGGGCCACTTCCAGTTGGGAGTCGTCGGGCTCTAAGGCGGTGAGGCGCTGGGTGGCTAACCCGGGCCACAGGAGGATTCGCGCCAGTCTATGCCGGGAGTGCTTGCCGCCCCAGCGGATGATCTCGTAGGAGAGCGCCGCGATGGGGAACATGAGGCCCACCTTGATGATGACCTGGAAAAAATTGTTGGCCAGGCCCCGGCGGGTCAGGGCCGGGAACAGCGGGAAAAAGACGGTGAAGATCAGGATGCTCACCAGCAGCACCACCAGGATAAAGGAGGTGCCGCAGCGGGCGTGGGCGGTGGGGTGGCGCCTGGTGTTGGCCACCGTCAGTTCTTCCCCGGCCTCAAAGGTGCAGATGGACTTGTGCTCGGCCCCGTGGTACTCGAAGACCCGGCGGATATCCGGGAAAAAAGAGATGCCCCAGATATAGAGCACCAGGAAGGTACCCTTGATGACGCCGTCGACGGCATGAAAAGTGAAGTCGGCCGGGGTCAGGGTACGGCCCACCAGGTAACCCGCCTTGCCGCTCAGCCAGTGGGGCAGGAAGCCGAAAAAGAGGAAGGCCATGAGGAAGGCGCCCCCCAGGGTAAGGGCGATGCTGCCCCAGCCCAGGGGTTCATCTTCTTTATCGGCGTCTTCTTCCTGGAGCGCGGCCTGGGCCGAAAAGGTCAGGGCCTTGACACCCGTGACCATGGCCTCGACGAGGATCACGGGACCCCGAAGGAAGGCGCGCTTTAAAACGGGGTAGCGCTCCGCCAGAGAATGGTACGCCTCATCCTTGAGGATCACCGTGCCGTCGGGACGGCGCACCGCGATGGCCATGGCGTGGGGGGAGCGCATCATGACGCCCTCCAGCACGGCCTGGCCCCCTACGGCCATGGGCAGGTTTTCCTGCTTCATTCTGCCTTGTCGTCGGCCTTGTATTTTTCCAGGTGGGCGTATTTGCGCCGGAAGCGCTCCACCCGTCCGGCGGTATCCATGAGCTTCTGCTTGCCGGTAAAGAAGGGATGGCACTTGGAGCAGATCTCCACCCGGATGTTATCCTTGGTGGAGCCGGTCAAGAACTCGCTGCCGCAGGCGCAGCTCACGGTGGTTTCAATGTAGTTGGGATGGATATCGTTCTTCATAAATTTTCTCGGGTCTCCTGATTTACCTCTTAAACGATTAATTTTATACCAGGCTGATGCAAAAAGCTAAGAAAAATTTAAAACCAGGCAATCCGCAACCCGGGGGGCGGGGATGAGATGAACTTTATGACACGTATTAAGGCGCTTATTTATGGGCCTTTGGCCCAGCCGGAACTTATGGAAAGTTGGTGGGGCGGGCGTCCTCGCCCGCCACTCAACTGGGTTGATGGTGCGTAGGACGCACCCTACGAAAGACTTTTCGGAAAAGCCTATGGAATGAAAATTTAACAAAATCTCTGGGTTACGAGTCGAACCGCCGAGGGTTCAGGTCAGGAGCAAAGAGAGGCGGGTTTCTCGCTTGACAATTACCGCAATAAACGCAAACATGGTTGATAAGATCAGAAGCAAATCCGGTCTCAAGGAATTGGAAAGAAATTCAGTGTGTTGACTGAATAGCGTCGATAGAATATTCATAACCAGCCGACGTGGACTCATTGATCTATTCAGTGAAGGGGTAGCGGCAACATCATGCTTTCCTCCTTAGATATTGCCAAACAAAAATTAATAGAAATCAGTATCGCCCTCTCCAGTGAAACTGATCTATCCAGATTATTGAAAATGATTATTAATGAACTCCGCCTCCTGACCAACGCCGATGGCGGCAGCCTCTTTTTGGTAGAGAATGACCATCTCCGTTTTGAAGTAGCGCAAAATAATACCTTGATGTCTTTAGAGGGTGAAGACTTCCAATTATTTAAACAATTTGAGATTCCTATCAGCGAGGGCAGTATTGCCGGTTATGTGGCCCTCACGGGTAACATCTTGAATATCCCTGATGTTTATGAATTGTCGCCTGATTTCCCGTTTCAGTTTAATCCCGAATTCGATGTGCGCAATAATTATCACACCCAATCAATTCTGGCTGTCCCCCTCAAAGATCATACCGGCACCATAATCGGCGTGTTAGAGTTGATTAACGCCATGGACGCAGGGGGGAAATCGGTTTCCTTCAGCGAAGTCCATGAAAATCTGGTTCTGTCCCTGGCGTCCCTGGCGGCAGTGGCCATCAATAAAGCCCGCTTGATTCAAACTATCCAAAACCTGTTCGAAGCGGAGAGAGAACAAAATCGCCGCAACCTGGAGGCCATTTTTCGGAGCGTCAATGACGCCATCATCACGGTTGACCAGGATAGGCACATTATTGCCGCCAATGATGCCACCAGAGAAATTTGTGGCATGGATCCCCAAGAGATCGTCGGCCGGAAGTTTGACCAGGTCAAGAGCTCTTGTGCTCAATCATGTTATGAAGCGCTAAAAGAAATTCTGGGGACGGCAAAAACCATCAAGGATTACCGGCTGGAATGTCGCAAGCAGACTCGGCCGCATCAAATAGTTACCCTTAGTAGTTCGCCGTTAAGAGATAGTACCGACAAAAACATCGGCACGGTGCTCGTGATTCGAGATTTGACCCGAGTGGCCGAAATGGAAGGGGAATTACGCGCCCGATATAACCTGCACAATATGGTGGGCAAAAGCCACCAGATGCAGAGCATTTTCCACCTTCTGGATGAATTGATCAATACGGACACCACCGTGCTGATCACGGGGGAAACCGGCACCGGCAAGGAACTGATCGCCAAGGCGCTCCATTATGGCGGGGTGCGGGCCGCCAAACCCATGGTAACCGTGAATTGTTCGGCCTTGCCGGAAAATTTGCTGGAGAGCGAATTGTTTGGGCATGTGAGAGGCGCGTTTACCGGGGCCTCGAAGGATCGGGTGGGCCGCTTTCAGGCCGCGCATGGGGGCACCTTATTCCTGGATGAAGTTGGAGATATTACTGCCAATTTACAGCTGAAGCTCTTAAGAGTCCTGCAGGAAAAGACCTTTGAGCGCGTCGGTGATTCTACTACTTACCCTGTAGACGTACGGGTTATTGCCGCGACAAACTGTGACTTAAAGAAAAAGGTCGGTTTAGGAGGATTTCGGGAAGACCTCTACTATCGGCTGAAGGTGTTGGAGATTGCTTTGCCTCCCTTACGGGAACGGCGCGAAGATATTCCTTTATTGATTAATCATTTTCTGACGATATTTAATAAAAGTTTTAATAAAAGCATTGAGGAAATTTCCCAAGACGCCTTGAGAATCTTCATGATTTATCCCTGGCCGGGAAATGTCAGAGAACTGCAGCATGCCATCGAACATGCCTTTGTCTTGTGCAACAGTCCGACTATTACTTTAGAGCATCTACCGGTTGAAATCAAAGAATACTCGCTCCAGGAGGCCCCGGCCCCGGCTGAGCGCCCCAAAATATCCGCCCTGCAACCGCCGGACATACTCCAGGCCCTGGTTACAACCGGCTGGAACAAGGCCAAGGCCGCCCGGCTGCTGGGCATCTCCAGACCAACCCTCTACCAACTCATCCAACTGCATAATTTGCGTCCATCGGACCAGCTGTAAATTTACACAACTGTAAGGAGACAGTGGTGTAAAATTTACAGTCTGGGTCGTGGGCAATGTCCACCGAGATACCCAGCTCCATAAGCATAACTATTTATATATACGGTATAATTAAGATATATACGCCCTATTTAGCAACTGGCATTGAAATTGCATAATATTAATAGGAGAGCCAATTTTGACCATAGTATTCCCGACTGTTCCCGTTGCGGTAATGCCGCGACCCGCATTGGGAAGGAGGTTCCATGCGCAGGGAGACTAACAGGACCAATCCGATAAGCCTGCGATCCAACACCATTACCTCCTCCGAGCCGGGCTCGCTGGATAATTTTGGCGATGTTATGGGGGAAGTAAAAAATATAATATTATTGATTTATAAGAAATTTGATTTTAATCAGTTTGAACAGGTATTTGGTGATATTTTAAAACTTTTTAACGGGCATTATCCGGGCTATCGCCGTTGTAACACCTTCTATCATGACTTAAGCCACACGATGGATTGCCTGCTGGTCACGGCGAAACTTATCCATGGCGCCGGTCTCAATGGGATTGTCTTTACCCCAAGGGACGTCACCCTGGGATTAATTTCGGCCCTGATGCACGATACGGGCTATATCCAGGCAGTGGAAGATAACACGGGCACGGGCGCCAAATATACGGTTAGCCATATAGAACGCAGTATTGAGTTTATGAAAAAATATTTGCATGATAATGCGTTTCCATCCGAATACTTACCGATATGCCGCAATTTTTTAAGATGTACCGGACTCGATGTTAAAATTGCCGAGATCAAGTTTCAATCCAGGCAACATGAAATCTTGGGCCAGATCTTAGGAACGGCCGATCTTATTGGGCAAATGGCCAATGAGAATTATTTAGAAAAACTTCCCTTCCTCTACGATGAATTTAAGGAAGCCGGGGTTCCGGGCTATAATGATATATTGGATTTACTGAAAAAAACCCCGGCCTTCTGGGAAATGGTTAAACAGCGGTTGGTGAATGAATTAGGGCACGTGGATCGTTATTTGCGCGATTACTTACGGGCTCTCTGGGGGATAAACCAGGACTTATACCGTCAGGCCATTGACCGCAATATAGAACGGCTGCAATTATTTTTGGCTGCCCCGAGGCCAACCTTCCACGGGGTCCGGCAGGCTCATATCAAATGGGTATGACCGCGGCTTAGCGGTCTCGGGATCACAGCAATTGAGTCAGGCAGGGTGTCCAAACGCCCTGCCTTTCTTTTTGTCCGGGCGCTTGGCTGGGACCTGCAGGAAAGGTGTTTTGCCGCGAAAAATGAGTCTATACTTTGACCATAACCTCGATATGACCACGGGACCATTGGCCAGACTTTCATCACCGGAGATTAGAGCCTGACTGCGGGAAGCTGACAGATGTTTTAAGCCAGGCCAAAATCGCCCGGTCCATCCACCGGGCCCAGGAGGCCCACGCCCCAGGCTTCCGGCCGGAGCAGGTCCCGGGCTATTTCCAGAACCTCGTCCACCGTAACCTTCAGCATGTTCGCGATGATGTCCGCCTGGGGGATATAGCGGCCGAAATTGATCTCATTTTTGGCCAGCCGCCCCATGAGATGGTCGCAATCCTCCGAAGACATCATAATGGACCCCCGCAGGTGTTCTTTGGCCGCGGTCAACTCCGCCTCGGAGACTTTCTCCTCCCGCAACTGTTTGAGTTCCCGGCGGATGGCAGCCATGATGGCCGAAAGGTTTTGGGGACTCACCCCGGCGGAGATGCCCACCATGCCGGCATCGCTGAAAAACTGGACATAAGACTGGATGGAATAGGCCAGCCCCAGTTGTTCGCGGATTACCTGGAAGAGGCGCGAACTCATGTTGCCGCCCAGGACCAACTGGAGCATGGTGGCGGCGTAGCGCCGGGGATCGCCCGCTGCTATCCCCGGGCCTCCCAGGATCAGATTGACCTGCTCCAGATCCCGGGAGAGGGCGTAGACCCCGGGATGGGTGGTGACGGCCTGGCGTTCCCGGCCGGGGGCGCCGTTAACCAACCCTTCAAAACTAGCGGCCACCAGGTCCACCACTTCCTGGTGTCGGACCCGGCCGGCGGCAGCCACTATCATGTCGGATGGCCGGTAGGTGATGCGGCGGTAAGCCAGCAGGTCTTCCCGGCTGACCCGCGCGATGTGCTCCGCCTGCCCCAAGATGGGCCACCCGAAGGCATTGTCCCCCCAGAAGTTCCGGGCAAAATGGACCTGAGCCAGTTCTTCCGGGCTGTCATCCTGGGCGTAAATCTCTTCCAGGATGACCTGCCGCTCCCGTTCCAGGTCCTCCGCCGCCAGTTGGGACCTGAGAACCAGGTCGCCCAACAGGTCCACCAACCGGGGCAGGTGCTCCGCCAGGACGCGCCCGTGGAAGCAGGTCTGCTCCTTGCTGGTGAAGGCGTTACACATGCCCCCTAACTGGTCGATTTCCCGGGCAATTTCCAGGACGGTGCGTCGGGGGGTGCCCTTAAAGGCCATGTGCTCCAGGAAATGCGTCAGACCGTTCTCGGCGCCGGTCTCGTCCCTGGAGCCCACATTGAGCCAAATCCCCACTGCCGCCGAGTGGAAGTGGGGAACTTCCTCGGTAACGACCCGAAGACCGTTACTCAGGACGCTTTTTTTGTTCACGTCCACCCCGGCGATCGGATTCGTCCGGTTGGGGGTTGTCATTGGGGATCAAGGCCTTGCGGGACAGGCGAATCTTCCCCTGCCGGTCCACGTCCAGCACCTTGACCATCATAACGTCGCCTTCCTTGCAAATCTCGTCCACGGTTTTCACCCGGCGATGGTCCATCTCGGAAATGTGGACCAGGCCGTCGGTGCCCGGCAGGATCTCCACAAAGGCGCCGAAGTCCATGAGCTTCTTGACTACGCCTCTGTAGGTGGCGCCGATTTCCGCCTCCGCGGTGATCTCATTGATCATCCGGATGGCTTCGTCGGCCGCGGTCTGGTCGGACGACGAGATGTGGATGCTGCCGTCATCTTCGACGTCCATCTTGACCCCGGTGGCGGCCACGATCTTCTTGATCATTTTGCCGCCGGGTCCGATCACGTCCCGAATCTTGTCGGGATTGATTTTGAGTACGATGATCTTGGGGGCGTGTTCCTTCAGGGTGGCCGAGGGCGCGGCGATGGTCTCGGCCATCTTGCCCAGGATATGCAGCCTTGACTCCCGGGCCTGGGTCAGGGCCTGGCCCATGATCTCCCGGGTCAGCCCCGTCATCTTGATGTCCATCTGCAGGGCGGTGATCCCCTGGCTGGTGCCGGCCACCTTGAAGTCCATGTCGCCGATGGAGTCTTCATCGCCCAGGATGTCGGACAGCACCGCCACCCGGTCATCCTCCTTGATGAGCCCCATGGCCACCCCGGCCACCGCGGCCTTGATGGGTACACCGGCGTCCATCAGGGCCATGGAGGCCCCGCAGATCGTCGCCATGGAGGAGGAGCCGTTGGAGGAGAGGATTTCAGACACGATGCGGATGGTGTAGGGAAACTCTTCCGCCGACGGCAGCACCTGGGCAATGGCCCGTTCGGCCAAAGCCCCGTGCCCGATTTCCCGCCGCCCCGGACCCCGGATCATGCGGGTCTCTCCCACCGAATACGGCGGGAAATTATAATGGAGCATAAAGGCCTTGAAGGTCTCACCCACCAGGGTCTCGATTTTCTGTTCATCCGATGGGGTGCCCAGGGTGGTGACCGCCAGGGCCTGGGTTTCGCCCCGGGTGAAGACCGCCGAGCCGTGGGTGCGGCTCAGCAGGCCGACTTCCCCGGTGATAGTGCGGACGTCGCTGAAACCGCGCCCGTCGATGCGGCGCTGCTCCGTGAGCATCATGTTCCGCACCACCTTTTTCTTCACCTCCGAAATGAGGCCCTTGGCTTCCTTTTCCCGGCCTTCCACCTCAGGACCCAGGGCCGCCAGAATATCCTGCTTCACCTGGTCCATAGCGAGATGCCGGGCCTCTTTCTCCGGCTGGGTCATCGCCGCCAGGATCTTGTCCCGGCCTAAATCGTCGATTTTCTGGCGCAGCTCCGAGTTATCCGGCGGCTCCGGGAGCTGCCGTGTGGGCCGGCCGATTTCCTGGGCCATGCGCTGAATGAGCTCCAGGATGGGTTTAAGCTGCTCCTGGGCGAAGAACAGGGCCTCCAGCACTTCTTCTTCCTGGACCATTTGGGCCCCGGCCTCCACCATCACCAGACCTTGGGGCGCCCCGGCCACCGTCAGATTCAGGGTGCTTTCCTTCAGTTGCGAATTGGTGGGATTGACTACCAGCTGCCCGTCGATTTTGCCCACCCGCACCGCGGCCACCGGGCCGTTAAACGGAATGTCGGAAATCGCCAGGGCCGCGGCGGCCCCGTTCACGGCGACGACATCCGGATCAATCTCCATGTCGCCGGAGAGCACCGTGGCAATGATCTGGATTTCATTGACCACCCCTTTGGGGAACAACGGCCGCATGGGCCGGTCAATGAGCCGGGAAGTCAGGGTTTCCTTTTCCGAGGGGCGACCGATCTCCCGCCGGAAGAAGCTCCCGGGGACCCGCCCCGCAGCGTAAGCTCTCTCCATGTAATCAACCGTCAGGGGCAAAAAGTCGATGCCCTCCCGAACGGTGTCGGACATGACCGCGGTAACCAGCACCGCATTTTCGCCGTAACGCACCAGCACTGAACCGCTGGCCTGTTGGGCCAAATGGCCCGTTTCGAAATAGAGGTCTCGGCCCCCGATTTCTACTGAGTATATTTTTGGCATATTATTCTGTTGAGCCTCCTACTTTCTCAGGCCGAGTTGCTCGATTAAGGCCCGATAACGTTCGATGTCCTTGTCTTTGAGATAGTTCAGGAGGCGCCGGCGCTGACCCACCAGCTTGATCAATCCCCGACGGGAATGGTGGTCCTTGGCATGGACCTTGAAATGCCCCGTCAAGTAGCTGATTCGCTCGCTCAAGATGGCCACCTGAACCTCCGGTGACCCGGTGTCGGCGTCATGCACCCGGTAGCGATCGATAATCTCCTGTTTCTGTTCCGTATTTAAGGCCACGTCTTCCTCCTTTTTTTAGCGGTCAGCTTTCAGCTTTCAGCCGTCAGCCAAAACTCCACGGCCCTATGGCGATCTTGACCGCGTTTGTTATGCTCTTAAAGTTTGTCGGCATGAAAATGCCGTGTTTTGCCGTCTCCTAACTGAAAAAGTTCAAAGTTCAAGGTTAATGTAGGGTGCGTTTTACGCACCAATTAATCTGAGGCATCGGCGGGCTGTGCCCGCCCTACACCTCTCACGCACCACCGGCGGGCGGGACGCCCGCCCTACTCACTGGCGGCAAAGACTCGCACCGGAGCCAAAACCGCCTGCGGCGTCAGGCTCTTTACCTGGGCCACGGCCACCAGTTCGGCGTCGGACAAAACCTGCACCTGCTCCCCGTCCTTAAAATCGTCCGCCGGGCGCACCAGGAGTTGCCCCTGGCGCAACTGCCGGGCTTCGGCCAATCCCACTTCCACCGGCCGCATTCCCGGCAGGCAGCGAGCCATCGGAATAATCCGCTGCTCCAGTTCCTCCCGGCCCAGTTCAGCCAGGGCCGCCAGGGTCAGGGCCTCTTCCACCCGCAAGGCGCCCACCGCCAAGCGGCGGAGAGCCGTCAGATGCGCCCCGCACCCCAGGGCGTCGCCCAAATCCTTGGCCAGGGTGCGGACATAGGTGCCCTGGGAGCACTTGACCGTCAGGGTGAACTCCGGGATGGCCACCTCGTCCACGCTCAAGGCATAGATCGTCACCGTCCGAGGCGGCAGATCCACGGTCTCCCCCCGGCGGGCCCGGCGATAGGCCCGTTCGCCCTGGAAGTGCAGGGCGGAGTACATCGGCGGGATCTGGGTCACCTCGCCCAAAAATGCCGCTGCGGCCGGGTAAATCTGCGCCGGCGTCGGCAGGGTCTCGCAACGGGCCACCACCTCTCCGTAAGCATCCTGGGTGTCGGTTGCGACCCCCAACCTGACCCGCGCCCGGTACACCTTGGCCTCCGGCATCAGGTACGGCACCAGCTTAGTGGCCTCCAGCAGGCATAAGGGCAACAGCCCCGTGGCCATGGGGTCCAGGGTCCCCAGGTGGCCGACCTTCCGGATCCCCAAAGCCTTCCGGGCCCGGCGAACCACCTCGAAGGAGGTCACCCCTTCGGGCTTGTCAATGAGGAGGATGCCGGAGATCATGGGTTACTTTTGGTCCCGTAGAATTTCTTTAATCTCTTTTTCCAATGGTGAAAGCTTATTTTCAATGATGTCCCAAATAGTCTCTAAATCGATCCCAGGATATTCATGAATCAAAATATTTCTTAAACTGATAATCTTGTGCCACTCCACATCAGGGAATTTGATTCTAATTTCTTCGGGTAACCTTCTGGCAGCTTCACCAATTATTTCCAGATTACGGATTACCGCGTCGATAGTTTTTCCATCATTACAAAAATCAAACAATAATAATCCTGCCGTATAATTATAAATCTTTCCGATACACTCGATTATATCTTCAAGGTAGATTTTATAATCCCTGGGCATAGACCGTTTCTTTTAATATTGGCTCCCTAAGCCTGGGCTTAAGAGCATCTTTCATTACTAAATCAACTTTGCAGCCAAAAATTTCTTCCAGAAAATCTTTAAGATCCATATAGACATCAAAACTCTTTTTCTCTAACTCCACCAGGAAATCCAAATCACTCCCTTCCGTAGCTTCGCCGCGGGCCACAGACCCGAACAGACCCAAACGTTTGACCCCGAAACCCCGGAGGGTTTCTCGGTTCTCTTCGAGCTTTTGTAAAACTGTTTCTCTGGTTCTCTTCATGGGTTGCACGTTGTCCTGCATCGTTACTTAATTACGCGGCGTCTCCGCCAAGAAATCCTCAAGTTTCTTAAATTTAAGCGGCTTTTGGCGCATCTCCGCCAATATTTTCAAATCCTCGGCATCCTCTAAGCGCTATAGCATCTCCTGGTACTCATCGATATCGATGATTACCGCCGCGGGCTTACCACCGCGGAAAATGATCTCGGGTTCCTTTCTCTTGGCCTTGGGGGTCATAGCTGCCCTCGAAAACTTAAGTACTGATGAGAATACAAAGGTTAACTGTCGTCTTCCTTAATTGAATCTGTCGCTACCCCTGCTTCTTTAAGCAACTCCTCTATCCGCGCCGCCCGGTCCAGTCCGGGATCCGGCAGGAAGGTGAACTCCGGCATCAACCGGAACAGGTTCTCCCGGGCCACTTCGGCTTTGATGAAACCTTGAGCCTTATCCAGGGCGATCTGCACCAGGTCCCGGTCGACGTTTTCCCGGGTCACATAGAACACCTTGGCCTGTCTCAAATCCGGACTCATATCGACATCAGTGAGGGTGACCTCCTTCAGCCGGGGGTCGGCGCACTTAAACAGCAGGATCAGCGCCAGCCGTTCCCGAAGCAACTCCGCCACCCGGTGGGGGCGGCCCGTGGGGGTCCGTTGTGAGGTTTTCATGGCTAACTATTCACTCTTTTTGCCGTAGGGCAGGACGCTGGCCTGCCTCATAGTACTTTGACGGCGTCCACGGAGGCCCGCCCCACGTGTCTCACTTTTCCAGGTAACAGAGTTCCACCTGGGAATCGATGATCTCTGCCTGGTGCTGATTCTCTATAAACGTCATGATTTGCTGCAGCCGGGTGTTGAGCAATTGGGAGTCGTTGCCCACCAGGGCCACGCCGATCCTGGCTTTCTGCCACAGGTCGTTGTCTCCCACCTCGGCCACGGCCGCCTCAAACTTGTGCCGCACGCGCTCCATGAGGCTCTTGACCACCCGGCGCTTGCCCTTCAGGGAGTCGTTCCCCGGGATGACCAGGGTAATCATGGCTGCGACGATAAGCATGTCGGCGCTCTCGTAGGCTCACCCGGGGCAAGTCATGTCCGTCTTGCCTCAGTGGGCGGCTTCGGTGGCGGTTTCCGGCCTGGCGCTCGGAGCTGCCAGTATGGCCTTCACCTTTTCCTGGGTATAGGCTTCGATGATGTCCCCGGCCTTGTAGTCGTTGAACCGGTCGATGCCGATGCCGCATTCATATCCCGACAGCACCTCTTTGGCGTCGTCTTTGAAGCGCTTCAGGGAGTTGATCTTGCCGCCTTCGGACACCACTTTGCCTTTGCGCACCACCCGGGCCAGGGAGTTGCGTTCGATCTTGCCGTCCAGGACCATGCAGCCGGCTATGGTGCCCACTTTGGTAATGGAAAAGACCTGGCGCACTTCGGCCCGGCCCATCACCTTCTCTTCCACGATGGGCTCCAGCAACCCTTCCAGAGCGGCGTGGATATCTTGTAGGAGGTTGTAGATGATGTCGTAGAAACGTACGTCCACTTGCTCCTGCTCTGCCAGGGCGATGGCCTTGGGGTTGGCCCGGACATTGAATCCCACCACGATGGCGTCCGAGGCTGAGGCCAGCATGATGTCGTTCTCGGAGACCTCCCCCAGTCCGGCATGGATCATCGAGACCTTGATGTCCTTGGTCCCCAGTTCGGACAAGGCCTTAGCCAGGGCCTCGATGGAGCCATGCACGTCGGCCTTGAGCACCATCTTGAGCTCCTTGACCGCGCCATCTCTGACCTGCTGGTAGAGCTTCTCCAGGGTTACCCGGCTGATGCGGGCCATGCCGGCTTCCCGCAGCTTCTGCTGGCGCATCATGGCGAGCTGCTTGGCCTTGCGCTCATCTGCCAGCACTATGAATTCGTCCCCGGCGTCGGGGACGCCGTTGAACCCCTGGACTTCCGCCGGCAGCCCCGGCGGCACCTCTTCCACCTTTTCGCCCCGGTCGTCGAACAGGGCCCGGACCCGGCCGTACTGCGGTCCGCACACGAAATAATCCCCGGGTTTCAGGGTGCCTTCCTGGACCAGCACGGTGCCTACCGGCCCCCGGCCTTTGTCCAGCCGGGATTCGATGATCCGGCCCGAGGCCGGGACATCCGCAAAGGCCTTGAGATCCAGAATCTCCGCCTGGAGCAGGATCTTTTCCAGCAACTCCTTGATGCCGATGCGCTGCTTGGCCGACACCTCGGCAAAGAGGACGTCGCCGCCCCACTCTTCGGAGACCACGCCGGCCTGGGACAATTCCCGTTTTACCCGTTCCGGATTGGCATTGGGTTTGTCGATCTTGTTGACGGCCACCACCAGGGGCACTCCCGCGGCCTTGGCGTGGTTGATGGCCTCGGTGGTCTGTTCCATGACGCCGTCGTCCGCCGCCACCACCAGCACCACCAGGTCCGTGACCTTGGCGCCCCGGGCCCGCATGGCCGTAAAGGCCTCATGGCCCGGAGTGTCCAGGAAGACTACTTCTCCTTGCTTTTCAGGCAGATTCACGTAGTAGGCGCCGATATGCTGGGTAATGCCGCCGGCTTCCCCTTCAGTGACCCGGGTCCGGCGAATCGCGTCCAGCAGCGAAGTTTTGCCGTGGTCGACGTGGCCCATGATGGTGACCACCGGGGGCCGCGCCTTGGCCACCCCTTCCTGGCGGGGGCCCACCGCCAGCAGATCTTCTTCCTGCATGCTGGCGTGTTCCACTTCGTACCCGAATTCCCCGGCCACGATGGTGGCGGAATCAAAATCGATGGGGTAATTGATGTTGGCGACCATCCCCATCTGCAAGAGTTGTTTGATGATGGCGCCGGACTTGAGGCCCATGCGTTTGGCCAGCTCTCCCACGGTGATGGATTCTCCCACCTTGACCCGTCGTTTGATGGCCTTGGGGATCGTGACCTCCCCCTTGGAGAGCTTCTTGATGGTTTTTTTCATGCCTTTCCGGCGGCCTGACCCGCGGTGCTCCCCTTCCGCCCCGCTATAGAGGTCGGCCCGCTCCCGGACCTCCCGCTTTTTGACGGGCTTGGCCCGAGCGGCATCCGGAACTTCCGGACGCTTAATCTTCTTCTTGCCCTTAATGTCCTTCTTCTCTTCGACCGGCGGCGGCTTGACGACTCCGGCTGCCGGTCTGGCTCCCGGCGCCGTACCCCTGGCCCCGGGCATCGCCGGCCTGGCCCCTGCGGGCCTCGCTCCTGGCCGGGATGGCGCTCCCCGTTCGGCTCCGCCGGGCTGCATCGCGGGTGCGGCGCTGGCCGGAGCAGGTGGTTTCTCGACGGGCAGACTGATGATCCGGGCCGGCACATCTTTCTTCTTGGCCTTGCCCCGCTGCCTTTTCAGCGCCGTGGCCGAGTCCGTTGCGGCAGCTGCCTTGGGGGGTGTAGTCGGGGGGGCTACCGGGGGCGTGGCCGGGGGGGCGTCCTGAGGCGCGGCCGTCGCCGCCTCCGGAGCTTCGGGGGTTACTGCGGGCGTCACTTCTGCGGTCACCGGGGGTTCTGCAGCCGGCTCGGGTGGAGGAGCCTTGACGGCAGCCTTCTTTTCTTTGGGAGGCAGCGATACTACCCGGGCCACCGTTTCCTTGGGTTTCCGGGGCTTGGCCGCCTCTTTGGGAGACGGCGGCGCCACTTCGGCCTCCGGTCCACTCTCCGGGAGTGGCTCTATCGGGGTCACCGGCGGCGGCGCTACCCGGCGGCGGCGCTTGATATTATCACCCACCCGCAGTTCCTCGACCTGGGGCGGCGACACGCTGATTACCTGTCGCGCCCGGGCCACTATCGGTTCGTCCAGAGAACTGAGATAGGTGAAATTTTCCTGCAGCCCCAAATCATCCTTGAGGCGCTGGATCAGCTCCCGTACTTCCATTTTGAGTTCCTTGGCCAAATTAACAATCCTGGTCTTGCCCATATATCTAACCTAACCCCCGATCCTTATTTCGCCCTCGGCGCGGTAAAACAATCCCCTCAACCTTCCTGAACCTCGGCTGGCTTCTCAGCCTGTTCGGCCGCTGCTTCCGGCCCACCCTGTTGTGCCATCTCCCGGGCTGCGGCGATGAGCGTCGTAGCCTTCTTCTCAGTCAAGCCGGTGGACTGGGTCAGCTCTTCCCAACTGCTCTCCGCGACCTCCCGGGACGACGAGTATCCCGCCTCAGCCAGGAGGCTGGCGGTGATTTCACCGACCCCGGGGATGCTCAACAAAGAGAGATAACCTTCTTTCAATGACTTGGAATACTTGGATTCACTCTTGACGTCTATTTTCCAGCCTACCAGGCGGGAGGCCAGCCGCACGTTCTGCCCGCGCTTGCCGATGGACAGGGACAGCTGGTCATCCGGCACGATCACCTCCATGCTCTGGCTCTCCTTGCTCAGGATGATGCGGCTCACCTGGGCCGGAGACAGGGCATTGGTGGCAAACTTGGCCGGGTCGGGATGCCAGGGGATGATGTCGATCTTCTCGCCCCTGAGCTCCTGCACGATGCTCTGGACCCGGCCCCCCTTCATGCCGACACAGGCCCCCACCGGGTCCACGTCCGAATCCCGGGAGGATACCGCAATCTTGGAACGGCTGCCGGGCTCCCGGGCGCAACCCAGGATCTGGACGATGCCTTCGGAAACCTCCGGCACCTCGGCGTTGAACAGGGCTACCAGGAACTGGGGATGGGTCCGGGACAAGATGATCTGGGGTCCCCGGGTCTGGCGCTTCACGTCCAAAACATAAGACCGGATGCGCTCCCCTTTGTGGTAAATTTCCCGGGGGACCTGTTCCATGGGCGGCAGCAGGGCCTCGGTCCGCCCTAAATTGACGATGATGCCCTCGGGGTCCAGGCGCTGCACGATGCCGTTCATGATATCGCCTTTGCGGTCCTTGTAGTCTTCATATACCAGGTCTCGCTCGGCATCCTTCATGCGCTGCATGATCACCTGCTTGGCCGACTGGGCCGCTATCCGTCCGAACGCCGAGGCGTCCATCTTGAAGCCCAGGCTGTCTCCCACCTCGCATTCCGGGTCTTGTAGACGGCCCTCCTCCAGGGAAATCTCCTGGCCGGGGTCTTTGACTTCGGCCACTACTGCCTTATACTGAAAGACCTCGATCTCCCCGGTTTCGTCCCGGTATTCCACCTCGATTTCCAGACGCGGCCCGTGCTTCTTCTTGGCCGCCGAACGGATGGCGTCCTTGATGGCCCCGACGAGCAGCTCCTTATCAATCCCCTTGTCGCGGCTTACCTGGTCAATGATCCGTTTCAATTCCAGATTCATGAGAGGTGCTTAGCCCTCCTTGCTAATTTTTTTCAGGTCTATGTCCAGCCGGGCCCGGGCGATTTCATCCAAGGGGATGCGTACCACGCTGTCGCCCTCCTTGAGGCACACCTGGTCGTCTTCCAGGCCCTGCAGGATGCCGCTGTGCACCTGGCTGCCTTCCAGGGGGGCCCGGGTGGTGACCCGCACCAGCCGGCCCACGTAACGCTGATAATCCTCAGGCTTCTTCAAGGCCCGGGTCAGGCCCGGCGACGACACCTCCAGGGTGTAGGAGCCGGGAATGACGTCGTGAACCTCCAACAGGCCCCCGACTATCCGGTTGATCCGGGTCAACTCTTCAATGGTGATGCCCTCGGGCCGATCCACGAACAGGCGCAGGATACCCCGGCCCCGCTTGGGGTGGCCGTATTGCAGCTCCACCAGATCCCCGCCCTGGGATTCTACCAGGGGCCGGATCAACTCTTCCAACCGGGATATGATGGCTGCCTTCGGGGTCGTTTTTCCTGGCAAAACTTGCCCGGTTTCGGTTTTCTTCATGATCAATCCAGCGGTTGAAAAACCGCCTTTTTCATTAACTTGTTATGCTAAAGGCCGCAAAGCCTCCTATCGGCCGTATGGCCAATTACGGAAAAATCGCTGAGAAGCGCTGCTTATCGATATGCTTCCCGTCGGTGCCGAACCTGGGTGACGACTATTAATTGACCCAAATCATCGATTTCATAAATAAGACGATAGCTACCCACCCTGACCCTATATAATCCTGCATGTCCTTGCAGCTTCCGAACCCCTCGCGGACGAGGTTCTCGGTGCAATTTCTCTATGGTCATACTCATCCGATGCTTAATATCCGATGGGAGGAAACGAAACTCTTTGGCGGCCGAGGCCACAAACTGAATCCGATATTCAGCCAGCCTTGGTCTCCTCCTGAGCCATTTCGGCCTTTAAGTCTTCCCAATCAACCGTGGGCTCGTGTTTCCGTGCATGGGATACGAGGACATCATAGATATCTTCCCACAACTCTCCCCACTCCGAAAGATCGATGAGAACGGCTTTTTTCTTACCCGTGTCATCTATGACGAACTGGATGCCCTTCATTAAGATGTCCTTTGTTAGGGTTTCGACTCATCAAGCAACGCACCCTTGCTCATCCTTCGCCAATAAAAAAAGCGGGCCGCAGCCCACTTCCGGGAAAATCCAAGAATAAGTAATCTCGGGGCGCCCCAGAGCAACTACTTATCTCCACCCTCAAAGTAAGCCGGCCATCCTGCCCCTTACTGCCGGCAACCTCAATGGGGGAAGCGGGTATCCCCGGCGGACCGGTTGGCTCTCTCGCCAACCGTCTCGACCCCGGGGCTGGAGCGGGCAACGGGATTCGAACCCGCGACACCAAGCTTGGGAAGCTTGTACTCTACCAGCTGAGCTATGCCCGCTCAACGCTCAACAAGTATGTTTAATAAATTTCAGCAAAAATGTCAAGGCTTTTTCCTGCTGGCGGCCTGATTTGCCGGGCTCTACCGCCCGGTTCGGGACCTCCGGATACCGTGGGGCGCTCCCGGAACTCTTATGGCGGCTGTCAGGCGGCCCGAAGTCGGGGCGGTTGGCTAACTGCCCCTCAGTTCCCGTGTCCCCACCTGCCCCCCCTTGCCCTCAGAAAATTTTAATTATCTTTAAGTTAATTCGAAGTGGCGCCGATAGGGCTAGTAAATTTTAGCCCTGGAGCCCACATATGAAAACGTTGTACCCTGAAAAACCTGCGTGGCTGGCGGCTGGCCTTCGGATTATCTTCCTGGTAATTATAGTCCTGTTGTTGCTTCCCGCCCTGGCGCCGGAGGAATCTGCCTGCCCCTCTGGGGGTCCCCCAACCTCTCTTCCGGGTGCATCCGAGGTCAAATCGGAGCATCTTACTCCACCGGTTCTCCGGTCAGCCGCCCTTAACCGGGAAGATTCCGGTCGGCATCTGGCCTGCCCCCCGGTTGCCAGCCTCCCGGCCTCCGGGATGCACCAGGATGTAACCGTCAGACCGGCGATCTTGGGTCGGCTCCCGCGGCGTTGCCCTTTGCCGCCGGCTTCCGCCTTCCACCTGCAAACCAATCTGCGCAAATATCTTGAGACCTGGCCGACGCCTGGGTCTATGACGAGCGAAGCCTGGCCGGAATATGTCCCCGAGGATGGGGAAGACGTTGATTAGCAGCCCGATGTAAGGAGCCCCGGGCGCGTCCTTAATTATTGCGGCCTCAGAATCAAGTGCGTTGCGCTTTATTCGGCCCTTAGGGGTATGGCGAATTGTATCTTGACGCCATGGTCTTTTGAAGTCCGGCCAGCCGGATGGGATGAAGGCCCTCGCCTGCGGTGGCTTCAGATGCACCCGCCGCACAGGCCGTCGATATCCCCGGTGTGCAGGTCGCAAAAATCCTGCCCGCACTTGGTGCAGTCGTCCACATACGGCTCCAGGCAAAAGTCGCACTGGCGCTCCCGCTCCACCCGGTAATCGTCGGGATGCCGCGCTTGATCGCGGTGATGGATAGCCTTCAGATGCGCCAGGATCTCCGCCTCGCTCAGTTCCCGGTCTCGATTCCATCTCGATTGCAGACCGCAATGACCGCAGGTTGCGCGGTGCCGCCACATGGTTCCGTCCTTTATCTTCTTAATGGGGGCAGTACGGCAGTGCCTTTTTTATCCCCTCCCCCCATTGAGGGCGAGGGGGGTAATCCCTTTGCCGCGCCTATGAACAATTCCTCCGGCCGACTTCCGGAGCGCGCCTCAATGCGGCGCCAGGACCCGGCGGGCCGCAGCGATATCGGCGTGGATCTGGGCCGACAGGGCCTCCAGGGAGGGGAAGCGCTGTTCCTCCCTCAGGCGGGTGACGAATTGCACTTCCAGGGATTCGCCGTACAGGTCGCCGGAGAATTCCATCAGGTGGACCTCCAGGGAGAGTTCGGCATTCTCAAAGGTGGGGCAGGTGCCCAGGTTGGCCACCCCGGGCAGGATGGCGTCGCCCCGGCGGACCCAGACGGCATAGATGCCGCAGGACGGCAGCAGTTCGTTGGGAGTGAGGATGTTGGCCGTGGGCACTCCCAGGAGCTTGGCCCCCCGCCCCTTGCCCCGTACCACCCGGCCGGTCACCCCGTAGGCGCGGCCCAGGAGGCGGCCGGCCTCCGTTACTTTGCCCAGGCGCAGCAAGGCCCGGATCAGGGAACTGCTCACCACCGCGCCGTCTACTTCCACGGCCCAGACCACCTGCACGGTGAAGCCGAGAACCTCCCCCATCTCCTTCAAAAGGTCGATATTGCCTTCCCGGCCGCGGCCGAAACAGTAGTCATGGCCCACCACCACTTCCCGGGCCTTGAGGCGGTCACAAAAGTATTGCTTCACGAACTCCCGGGCCGGCAGCGCCGCAAATTTCTGGGTAAAGGGCAGGACCACCACCGCATCCAGTCCGGATTCGGACAAAAGTTGCAGCTTCTGGTCCCGGGTGGTGAGCATCGGCAGATTCACTTCCGGCCGCAGCACCTTGACGGGGTGGGGGTCAAAAGTGACGGCCACGGCCTGTCCCCCCAACTCCCGCGCCCGCTGACACACCCGGGCCAGGATGGCCCGGTGCCCCAAGTGGACTCCGTCAAAGTTGCCGATTGTGGTCACCGTCCGGGAAAAACCAGTCTCCCCGGGGGGGAGATCATCATAAACCATCAACACGTCGCCTTTCGCAATTTGGCCTTGACAATATTAATCGTAAAATTATATATATTTCAATTGGAAATTGCCAGGGTGAAGCGTTGCAGATTATCCTCGGCATCCGGCCGAAGTGGCGGAACTGGTAGACGCGCTGGGATCAGGGTCCAGTGAGGGTTTCCTCGTCGGGGTTCAAATCCCCGCTTCGGCACCATTAGATTAAATAAGGCGTAATCCCAATGGGTTACGCCTTTTGTTTTGGGTGCCTTTCCAGGTTTCGCCCACACTTTAGCCCACACCC